>DKFG01000123.1 GCA_002452325.1 Geobacter sp. UBA6802 | reverse complement strand
AGAAAGGTGATGAAGAACATCATGGCAAAGATTACCGGCACAAACACCAGTACCGAGCCGACCCCGGCAATCACGCCGTCATTAACCAGCGACACGGTCCAGTCCGGTGCGCCGATACCGCCGAGTATGGCGGTGGTCCACCGTTTGAACGGTCCGTTGGTCATGGCATCCAGCCAGTCGCTGAACGGGGATGACAGGTCAAAAGTCAGTTTAAACAGCAGCCACATAGCCACCGCAAAGATCGGAATGCCCAGAAAACGGTTGAGCACGATCCGGTCGATCCGCTCGGTCATCTCAATATTCCGCTTTTCCGGTTTGGTCAGCACCTCTCGGCACAGACCGGCTGAAAGCGCATAGCGGGTATCGGCCAGCAGCCCCTCAATATCGTCGCCGTGGGCACGCAGCAGATGGTCAAATAGTGTGGACGGCAGCGAACCGGCCGGGATATTGGCGGCCTTCATCACCAACCCGTCGCCTTCAAGCAGCTTGATCAGCAGCCAGCGTTGTGGATACTGAGTAAGCAACACACTGTGGTTGATCTGAATATGATCATGCAGACCGCTCAGCACGGCTTCGATATCAGTGCCATAGTTGAGAGTTTTAGGGGCAGGGCGCGCATCACTCACAACCGCCTTCAGCAGTTGGTCAAGGCCGGTTTTTTTAACTGCAGAGGTAGGGATAACTCTGATCCCCAAGGTCTCTTCCATCTGCTTGGTGTTGATCTTATAGCCCTTGGCTTCGGCCTCATCATGGATGTTGAGTGCCATTATCATTGGGATGCCAAGCTCAAGCAGCTGTGTGGTCAGATACAGATTGCGCTCAAGGTTGGTGGCATCCACCACATTGATGATCAGATCCGGCTTCTCGCTAACCAGATAATCACGGGTAATGATCTCTTCCTGGCTGTAAGGAGAAAGCGAATAGCAGCCGGGCAGGTCAACCAGACTGATGCTGCGTCCTTCCACCTCAAACGCGGCCTCTTTTTTCTCTACCGTGACACCGGGCCAGTTGCCCACCTGCAGGCGGCTGCCGGCAATGGCGTTGATCAGGGTTGATTTGCCGCAGTTGGGGTTACCGGCAACGGCAACCACCAGCGGTTTCTGTTGGTTCATGGCAGCACCTCGATCTCGATCCCCTTGGCCTCGTTCTTGCGCAGTGACAGGTTGTAGCTCTTGACCGTCACTTCAATCGGGTCACCCATCGGCGCTATCTTCTCTACCGTAACGGTCTCACCGGGGATCACCCCCATATCCATCAGGCGGCGGCGGATCGGGCCGATGCTGCTGTCCAGTTTCAGGATTTTCCCCTTTTGACCTGGTTTGAGCGTGCTCAGGTTCATGCGTTGATTCCTTTCACTTTGATGCTGCGGGCCATGCGGCGGTCAATGGCGATGCGTGCCTCATCAACCAGCAGCAGCAGCAGGTTGCCGTCATTTTTCAACATCTCCACCTGCTTGCCCACCCGCAGGCCCATCTCTTCGGCACGGGTTGCTGTGGCCTTTTTGTGGTGCTGGTGACCAGGGGAGTGGTTGTGGTCATGATGACCGTGGCTGTGACACCCGCCGCCACAGCCGCCGCAATGTCTGATTTCAAGTATTTCACCTTTTTCGCCAGGGGTGAGCAGTTCAAGTGGCATCATTCATTCCTCCGTTTTGTGTTGCTTGTTCATCAAAATCTTTAACACAGAGATGCAGAGGGGCAGGGGCACAGATAAAAACGTTTTTACTTTTAAAAGAGTCTTACCCTGCGTCCCTGCCGCTCTCTTTTCCCTCTGTGTTAAAGAAATTGTTTTAGAATTTCAGCACCAGGCCATACAGCGCTGTTACATCAGTCTCCGGCTTGGTCAGGCCAAACTTGACACCCGCGTTGATGTCCAAATGTTCATTAATTTCATAGCGCAGACCGGTCAGGGCGTAGACCGGCAGTTCGTTTGAGGTCTTGTCCTCGTTGGTTCGCAAGCCGAAATCAGCAACTGCAAATAATCCTTTAGCTACTTCGGCTTCACCGGCAATGGAGCCGGACCAGAGGTTTCTGCGCTGTGAGCCGTCATCTTCGCGATAGTGGTGATACTCATAACCCAGGTTGGCATGCAGGGCATACTTGCCCTCATCAAACTCTTTGGTGGCAATCAGGGTGCCGCCGAATTGCCAACGCCCTTCTGACTGACCGTTGCTGTATTTGCCGGTGGGCATCAAGATGCTGGGCTTGATGGCCAGATTGATGCCGGCCAGTTCAGCAAAGGCGTATTTAATCTCCAGCTTCATATCCTTAAAACCGTCAACGTTGCTTACTTCGGTATCGGTGCCGTCTGTTTGGTGGGTACGCTCATTGATCAGATAGGGTATTGCCAACGAGATGCCCAGATTCTTGTACAAACCAGTGGTTATCTTTATCTCACCTTCAACGGTATTGGTCTTGGTGGTGATGCCATCTGCGGTGTCTTTGTTATAGCCGTAGGAGCTGTTGAGCTCGATCTCTACGTTGCCGACGTCTACGGTGCCGGCGTCATCGGTAGCAAGAGGAGGGCCGGCTATGGCAGCGCCGGTGGTTGCAAGGGTCAGGCAGAGGGCCAGGGTGGTTGCATGCAGCTTGTTCATTGGTTGTTTTCTCCTGTATTGAGTTGATTTTGTTGGCTGGCTGGAGGGCGGGGGAATGCACCTTTGGCTGGCTATGTACCGGTTTAGTTCCTATTTGGTCAGTATCAGCTTGTTCTTGCTGGTAATCCTCAGGCGGTACGCTTCCCCTTCGTGTATAATGACGATTTCAGGGTTATCATCAAACAGTTCTGAACTGGAATAGGTCTTTTTGTCCATGAATGCCATTGCTCCAGTCAATTTTTATTGGTCTTTATGCATCATGCTCAGGCAGAGAAGGCATTCACGCAGCGTACAAACACCGCATGCGTGGTGCATGAATACCGGAATTCCATGTTTCCTGGCAGCAGTCATCGCTTCGTTGCGGGCATGGTGAGATACCTTGTTGGTAAAAATTACCACTGCATCAGCCCCTTTGATCTTTACCATCATATTGTTTTCCGCCTGACTGAAGATGCGCAGATCCATTCCCTGGCGTTTGGCTTCAGAGCGGTATTTTTCTCCCAGACGATCCATCCCTCCTACAAGTATAACGCTCATGCCGAACCTCTTTGAATAAATGATTGACTATCGTTATCATTTTCTGGCTGAAAAAACGGATGTTTCGGGTTGCGCAGTTGAAGTAGTGATTGATCGCCAGAGGCGAGTAGGGCATTCATCCGCATCTTGCAGGAACGGAACTGGTGGGCAAGATCAAGGCTCCGGGTTGGGTTGCCAAAGATCTTCCAGGGGCCCTGGCAGGTAAACGGCAGGTTGACCAGCCCCATGAAGGCCGCTACATCCTTGGCTGGATACCCAATGAACAGGCCGATCTCATGGGGAAATCCTGAAGAAGCCTCAATACGATCAACCAGCAGCTGCAGTAACTGATCAGTTGAGGTGTCAGATGCATAACCAGCTTTGCTGAGAAGTGCGCGAATACCGGCATGGGCCAGATGCTGTGAAAGGTGCTGACGATTATAACAGAGCAGTAATAACGCTCGTTCTTTGGTCTGTAGTAGTTGAAATTCAAGCTGTGGTATACGCGTTGCAATCTGTGGGTGGTGTTCCTGCCAGAGCTGGTAGAGGTTGCGGCCACAGGGGTGTGTGCGGTTTACCAGTGAAATCAGGTTGGCCGGTTTAGCCCCGGCAAGTACTTCAGAGCACTCAAGCATCAGGTGTGCGGTCAGGCAGTCAACCGGATTACGGTAGGAGGCCAACAAGTTAATCCGCTCGGTGAATGGTTGATGTTTGATTGGTGTTGTGTGATAGGCCACGCTGGCATCCTGTGCGACTGATTTTTGTTATCAATATCAATCATGAGAACAATTGTCAATAACTATTTCAGTGCGCATGGTTCTCAGGGGGTGCAGGTGCTGCAGATACCATACATAACAATGGTCTTTGAGTTGATCCGGCCCCACAGAGCAACATCTTCGGGCAGGGCAATTGCATCAACCTCAGGCCAGGTAAAATCGACTACCTGTTTGCAGTGGCTGCAGATCAGGTGATGATGGGGAGTGAAGACTGCCTCAAAGCGGGCCTGGCTTTCAGCGGTCTGNNGGGTGGTCAGGGTGCGGTAGACCGTATCCAGCGAAATGGTGGGCAGGGTTGGCACGAGACGTTTATAAAGGGTTTCTGCTGACGGATGATCAGGCAAGGTTACCAGTTGGCGGTAAATTTCTGTGCGTTGGTGAGTAACCTTCAGGCCGGCAATACGACATGCTGCCGTGAAAGTATCCAGCGCCTGCTCTAGCTCTTCCTGGGAAATCTTGGTACAGGTAGCCACTGCAGCACCTCGTTTCGTGATTATTTGTTAAGAACTTTTACGTCCTAAACTGTTTTTGTCAAGAACTAATGGTGTGAGCGCTACCCACAGTATCCTGATCTGTTCAGATCAGTACTTGCAGGATGGCAAGAATACGCTAGGATAGAACAACCATACAATCAAGGAGTTTTGTTTTATGCCAGATAATCTCTTTATTCCATCTGTTGATCTGCGTGTAGGCGCCCTGGAAGAATACAATCGTGTCCGTAAGCAAAAGGCCATCCTGCAGCATACGCGTACGAAATATCGGCCTTGCATAACCCTGTCACGCCAGTACGGCTGTCAGGGGTATCCGGCTGCTGAACGGCTTT
>DKFG01000204.1 GCA_002452325.1 Geobacter sp. UBA6802 | reverse complement strand
TCAAAATTTACCGGACAGTAGTGACTGGAAGAAGAATGTCTTGGCTCCAGAAGGATAAACTCTGATACCGAAACCGGCCTCCTTGTATGCTGGATAGTCGCGGGTTTTATCCATAGGAGGCAAGTTTCTTATATCGCTGTCAGTAAAGGTATGCTTCCCGTTCTCTTTCATAATGCCCCCATCAACAGTTGTACTTTAGTTGTACTTTTGAAGCTGGCTAGTGGTTAAAAATAGTGAAATACAGTGAGGGTATTATGAAGGGGTAAAACGGTATAAGTCAACGGAATAATAAGGTGTATATTATATTTTATGGTGAGTGATGAAATGCCTTGAAACTGCTGTATGTCCTGACTTCTAAGCCGTAGGTCGCAGGTNNTTCGAATCCTGCAGGGGACGCCAAATCTGTTCCAAGAGGTTATGCTATTATGCTGACCTCTTTTTTTGTGCATCAGGCGACTGGTGCTGCCGTCGACTACGGCAGCACCAGTCGCAGATACGTTAACTTTGATGAATGGCAGACAACTGCCAGGAGTTGTTGCCAACAGGTCTGCAGAAGGTCCAGAACTCTTTGAAAACAACCGGGTCTGTTGTGCTGCCTTCAAGCACTGCTCCGGTTTCATCGGTGGTGTAGTCCAGCAGGTTCGCATGGATCGAGGTGGTGATAAAATCCTGTCCTGATTCCTGCCAGACCTCTGCCAACTCAACATTTCTGACGGCGATGTTTTCAAGCCGGTTGATCCGTTTGTTCCGCAGCAGTTCATCAACATCCCCCTGCAGGATAGCACGCATCTCATTGGTCATCAGCCCGGCTACCTTTGATAGATCCCTGTTCATCCAGCCAGCCTGAATCTTGAAAAAGATATCCATCGCTGTTTCCGAGAATCGGGCAGGGTCGAAACCGGCATCCATCTGACGGATGTGATCAAGGCCCGTATTGACCGGATCTGCACTGACCGGAGCCAGTGCAGCCTGGACAGGTGAAGAATCCATCGGGATGTCGCGCTGAAAACCTGAAACCGGCTGCGATTCAGCCCTTTTCTTTGCAATAAAGCGATAAAGCAGGTAAGCGCCACCGGCAAGCAGGATGATTTCAAACAGCCCGATACCACCGCTGCCGCCCATGCCGCCTGAAGCCCCGGCAAAACTGCTGAAGAGCATGCTGCCGATCATACCACCCATCAGTCCCCCGGCCATACTCCGCAGAAAGCTACCGCCCATTGGCTGCTGCTGCATCTGATTAGGGGTAGGTGCAGCCTGCTGTTGTTGCCGTTGCTGGTTGGGTTGTGAGCTGGGGGCTGCCGGTTTGGTGTAGGTGCGCGAGCCACGGCTGCCTGAAGAGCGTCCCCCGCCACCCCGTGCCTCTGCCGTTAACTCAAAAACAGTAATACCCATAAATAATGCTGCCAGCATTACGATAAAAATACGTGCTGTGTGTCGTTTCATCTGTTCTCCTTGTGTGATTTGGTTGATTTGTTGAACTTCCGCACTGCTTCTATGCACTCTGATTACGTCGTTTCTGCCAATAAAGATATCCTGCAACCAGCGCCAGACAGCCGGTCAGTGCCCAGGCAACAGCCTGGCGCGACATGGCCGCAATCATCTGCTGATTATCGCCGATGACGTAACCGATCCAGGCCAGAACTGCGCACCAGATGGTAGCCCCCAGGGTGGTATAGAGGGCAAACCGGGCGTGGTCCATACGGGCCAGACCGGCCGGTACCGAGATCAGCTGCCGGATGACCGGTATCAGGCGACCGACAAAGGTCGATATTTCGCCGTGCTGCGCAAAGAACTGCTCGGCACGGTCAAGCTTTGCCTCGGCCAGGCCGATGAAGCGGCCGTACTGCAGCAGCAGCGGTCGCCCCAGATAGCGGGCGCTGTAGTAGTTGGCATAGGCACCGGTCAGGCTGCCGAGTCCTCCGGCCATCACCACCAGCCAGGGGTTCATCTTGCCCTGCGAAACAAGGTAGCCCGCTGGGGGCATGACCAGCTCGCTGGGGAAGGGAATCACGGAGCTCTCAACTGCCATCAACAGAAAAACTCCCGGATATCCCAAAGTACCGATGGTCTCTACGAGCCATTGAATCATGGTCTGCAGCATGGTTTTTCTCCTGTTTGTCTCTGGTGGTTCTTTTTACCATCGGCGATAGCAGTAGTAAAAAAAAAGACCTTTATCCACGGTTGTTACCCTTGGATAAAGGTCTTGTTGACAGTCAGCGCTGCCCCGTTTCCGGGCTTTTCAGCCGTATTGACGAAAACGGGTCGGCCATGTCTCCGACCGATAACTACTCCCCTTTAGAGGCTCCTTGTATAGCGTACAACCCTTACGATTGTCAATCGCTTTCAATGTGTGTGGGCTGATACACAGCCGTTCACGCAGGGCAGGGCGGCTCCAGTTCAGAGTAATTGGATGCTACTGGTTGGCAAACGGCTTTGCGGAAGATGCCGGTGACAATGCCGATGATATGAAAGCCAGGGGCATTGTGGCGGACAAAGATCGGATCAAAGGCCGGGTGCTCTGGCTGCAGGCGCAGAAAGCCCTGTTCGTTCAGACAACGCCTGACCAGGGTCTCGCCGTTGAGCCAGACCAGCACAATCTGGGTGTTGCCCAGCTCTCCCCGGTACGGTTGGATAAGGGTCAGGTCGCCGTCAAGGATACCGGCTCCTCGCATGGCGTCTCCCTGCACGACATAGGCGAATCTGGTGCCGCTGGTCTTGGCAAAACGATCCAGTGAAAGCAGTTCAATGGCCTCGTCTTCATCCGGCTCCTGCAGGTCAGGGTAGGTGGTGGCAATAACCGGTATCTGAAAATAGCTGTTTTCCCAATCTACCCCAGGCAACTGCTCCTGCTTCCAGTCAGCATTGTCCGGCGTCAGGGTGATTCCGCGGGAGCTGGCCTTGCTGCGGCGGATATACCCTTTGCGCTCCAGGGCATTCAGGTGCTGTACCACCGAGACCGTACCGGTCAGGCCGAGGCGGTTTGCTATTTCGCGGATTGAGGGGGGATAGCCGTGCTGCTGGAGATACTCTTCAAGAATGGTAAGTACATCGCGTTGACGACGTGAAAGTGGCTCCATGGCGTGCCCTTGTCGCAGATGTGATACGTGACAAATGTACCTTATTCGTGCTGCTACATAATGTCAACCCGGTTGAATGCTGAACAAACAAAAAGGAGCGCCGTGGCAGCGCTCCTTTTTGGGCTATTTCAGGTTGTTTTTGTGGGACAGGGCGGCCCCCACAAAGGCCTTGAAGAGCGGATGGGGAATCAGCGGCTTGGATTTGAATTCCGGGTGGAATTGGCAGGCCAGAAACCAGGGATGATCAGGCAGCTCAATGATCTCAACCAGTTTTTTCTGCTGATTGATGCCGGACAGCAGCAGGCCCTTCCCGGTCACCTGGTCCCGGTAGGTGTTGTTGAATTCATACCGGTGACGATGACGCTCTGATATCTCTGTCTCACCGTAGGCATCAAAGGCCCTGGTCCCCTTGCTGACGGTACAGGGGCAGGCACCCAGCCGCATGGTACCTCCCTTTTTGTTGACACTCTTCTGCTCTTCCATCAGATGAATGACCGGATCAGCCCCCTCCTGGTTAAACTCGGTTGAACAGGCGTCCTGCAGGCCGCAGACATTACGGGCAAATTCCAAGGCTGCCATCTGCATCCCGAGGCAGATACCAAAGAACGGTACCTGCTTGGTACGGGCATATTCAATGGCCTGGACTTTGCCCTCTGTACCGCGCTCGCCAAAACCGCCCGGCACCAGGATGCCGTCCACATCGTCCAGCCAGCCGTCAACACCAGACTCCTCAATCTTTTCTGCATCCACATACTTCAGGTACACCCGGCAGTCATTAGCAATACCGCCGTGGGTCAATGCCTCAGCCAGTGATTTATAGGATTCAGTCAGGTTGACATACTTACCCACAATGGCGATCCGCACCTCGCCATGGCTGGGGTGGCGCAGGGTCTCCACCACCTGCTCATCCAGCCGCTCCTTGTTCAGAGCCAGGGGTACGGCATAGATATGCTCAGAATCAACCGAAGGGATGACGCAACTCTCCTCCACATTACAGAAGAGCGAGATCTTTTTACGCATATCCTGGGGCAGTTCACGGTCGCAGCGGCAGAGCAGGATATCGGGCTGGATACCGATCTTACGCAGCTCCATCACCGAGTGCTGGGTCGGTTTGGTCTTCATCTCGCCGGCAGTGCGGATGTACGGTACCAGTGTCACATGCATGTAAAGAGTGTTACCGGCGCCGCGATCAAAGCGGAACTGACGGATCGCCTCAAGAAACGGCAGAGACTCGATATCCCCCACCGTGCCGCCCACTTCAACAATGGCCACATCGGCTCCCTTGGCGTTATCGATGATCTTGCTCTTGATCTCGTCGGTG
>DKFG01000032.1:6684-11662 GCA_002452325.1 Geobacter sp. UBA6802 | reverse complement strand
GTGCTGCCAAAGATCAGGTGATCCAGTCCGGTGCGTCCGTGGGTGCCGATGACGATCAGTGACGACTCCTGTTCTGTGGCAACCCGGATAATTTCTTCATAGGGAACACCACTGACAGTCATAGGCTGGTACGAGCTGAACTCCTGCAGATGCTCCTTGCAGAACCGCTCCAGCATCTGGTCAGCGCTGGTCTCGATTTCTTTTTCCAGCTGTTCAAAAGAGATATGAGGGACATAAAAACCGCGCAGGTCCACCGGTTCATTGATAACGTGCAGCGCAAGGATCGAGGAGTTGAAAGTCCGGGCAAGGGTCAGGGCATACTCACAGGCGACCTCGGAATAATCTGAAAAATCAGTGGCAAGCAGGATTCTTTCAAAACGTTTCATCAGTGATTCTCCTTTACCGCCGCTGGTCGGGAAAACATCTTGCCCATCACTTTGCGCAGTTCTTCAACCCTGAGCGGTTTATTGAGGTATTCAAAGACGCCCAGATTCAGCGCTTCCAGATAAGATTCTACTTCGCCAAAGGCGGTGATCATGATGACATTGCTGGAAGGGAATTCGCGGTTCAGCTCACGCAGAAAGGCAAGCCCGTTCATTTCCGGCATATTAAGATCGGTGATAATCAACTCTGCCGAGCACTGGCGCAAGCGGTTCAACGCCTCAAGACCGTTGGCCGCCGTCTGAACTTCGTAACCTTCCCTGCTCAACAGGCGCGTCAGGGCGATGCGGGTATTCTCCTCATCATCCACCACCAGTATCCGTTTCATCGGCTCAGCCACCCATAACTCCGTGCTCAGTAAATGGTACTGAACTGTAGTCTAGCACGGAGTTATGCCCTGTCAAGGCACCGGCCACGCTTTTGTTAAACAGCTGAAAAGGCTTATAATATTTGTTTTTGAGCACGAAAGGGCGCCTTGACACTGCAGAATTCCGCAGCGCGTTACGGCACAACCCCGTTCAGGTCCAACCTGACATAGGCCGACTTTCCCGACTGCCCAGAAAGCTTGACCGGCTTGCCGTTCAGATCAAGCTCAACACTGCCGGCATCTGATAGATCAAGGGAGATCGATCTGATCGCCTTCCACTCGATCCGGTCACCGGCCTCCAGTTCATATCCCTGGGAAGACCCGTCATCAATGGTTACTGTCACCGTGCTGTGCCGCTTAACCCGCATGCTGAGCATCAGACCTGCCGCCGCCCTGGAAGTTGCCGGAGCATGCTCAACCACCGGTTCCGGCAGCTGGGCAGTTTGTACCGGCACCACTGCGGGGGGCAGCACAGCACTGGAAATTCTAGGCTGGACAACTGGAACGGTTGTCGATGACAGCGTCGGTTGCGGTTCTGCCGGTTTGAGAAGCAGCCGGGGTCTGGGGGTAGCTGTCTCGTGCTGGAACAATGTCGACACCAGCAGCGCACCCAGCAACACCACCGGCAACAGCAGCAGTTCCCAGCGAAACAACCGCGTCCTCTGCGGCGTGCCGTTCGGTTGGTGCTCTGTCTGACTCAACGTCTGCCCAGCGCCCAGCTGCCGGAGCAGCTCTTCAGCCGGCAGCCCCAGGTAGACCGCGTAGGTCCGGATAAACCCCTGCAGATAGGCTGGGGCAGGCAGGTCATGAAAACGATCTTCTTCCAGCGCCGTAAGGTATACCTTGCCGATCTTGGTCGCCTCTGAAGCAGCCTCCAGGGTCAGCTGACGCTCTTCACGGCACTGCCGCAACCTGACGCCCACGGACTGGGGTACCACTGTCTCTTCGGTTGCGGCTTGTTGCTGTTTCCTATCCACACACGCTCCTACCTGAGCAGGTCAACATACCCCATGGCGGTACGTCCAAGCTCAGAATCGGGGGTTATCCGCACCACCTCTTTGAAGCTTGCCCGAGCCGCTGTCAGCTGGCTCTGTTTCATCAATGCCAGACCCAGCTGGTAATGGCCGTTGGCATATTCAGGGGCAATCTCCAGCGCCCGGCGGTACTCTGCAATAGCCCGCTCCGTCTGCCCCTGGGCAAACAGAACCCGTCCGATGGAGACCTTGACAATCGGATTACGGGGATTAACCGCCTGGATGGCGTTAAACTCAGCCAAGGCAGCCGTATAGTCCCCTTTACCGAGGTAGGCCAGGCCAAGATTGATCTGGGCAAATTCAGGTTGGGGGTAGAACAGGTCATCCTTTACCGCCTTAAACTGCTGAATGGCACTATCCCAGCGGCCGATTTCCAGGTACAGTACCCCCAGATCATTGCGCGCTTCCGAATATTTGGGACGCAAGGCCAATGCCTTGAGAAACTTCTGCTCTGCCAGATCCAGACGGCGGCGACCAACCAGGGCCCGCCCCAGGTTGTACTGCAGCTCAGGATTATTCTGTTCCATCTTTTCAGCTTCGGTCAGCTCAGTCAGGGCAGCCGTATAATTGCGCTCTTCGAGGTACGATACCCCCATCTGGTAATGGTACGCGGAAGGCCTGCCACTCGGCGATGTTGCGACACACCCTGCCAGGGTGACGGTCATTGCCAGGGTCACCAGCTGCAGCTCTTTTCTCATGGGGCCTCCATCGGCGGCACCGCAGCACCGTCGTTTACACGGTTAGAATCGGCCATGTACCTCAATCAATCTACATGCAGATCGCGGAACGTGGTCAACCCCTTGAAACTGCGATAACGGGCCTCGATCTCAGGATATGTCAGCCGCTTCATCCGGTTGAGGCTGAAATCCTCCACATTAAAGGAGGCCATCACTGAACCGAACACCAGGGCCTGACGCACCCCTTCTTCGGACAGATCACCCGTGTTGGCAAGATAGCCCATAAAGCCGCCGGCAAAGGTGTCACCGGCGCCGGTGGGATCAAAGACCTCCTCAAGCGGCCAAGCCGGTGCGGCAAAGATCGTGTCGGCGGTGAACATCAGCACCCCGTACTCACCCCGCTTCACCACCAGCCGCTTGCAGCCCAGACTGATAATACTGCGGGCCGCCTTGACCAGATTGGCCTCACCGGTCAGCATCCGGGCCTCTCCTTCGTTGATCACCACGATATCTACCCGCCGCATCACCTCTTTAAGCGCATCCGGCTTGGAAGAGATCCAGAAATTCATACTGTCGCAGGCGGTCAATTTCGCACTTTTCACCTGATCCAGCACCTGCAGCTGCAGCTCGGGGTCGATATTGGCCAGAAACAGCACGTCAGTGTCACGGTATGAGGGAGGCAGCTCCGGCTTGAAGTCCAGCAGCACGTTCAGCTGGGTATCCAGGGTCTGGGCCTCGTTCAGGTCGTAGCCGTACCTGCCTGACCAGTGGAAGGTCTTGCCGGGGATCCGCTGCAACCCCTGTAGGTCGATCTCACGGGAGCGGAGGAACTGCAGATGTTCGTCCGGAAAATCCTCGCCAACCACGGCCACCAGCGAAACATCACTGAAAAAACTGGCCGAGGTGGAGAAATAGGTGGCGGACCCACCCAACACGTTCTCGCCGCGTCCGAACGGGGTTTCAACAGTATCAAAGGCAACAGTGCCCACAACGACAATTCCCATGGTAGTTTCCTTTATTACAGGTAGTTGGCTANNAGGGCGGCCTTGGTGGCAGCCGGGATAACGGACCGATCGGTGATGATGGCACTGGCGAGAGCCTGGCCACAACTGCAGTGACGCTCCTGCAGGGAGGGGTTAAGGGTCACGGTCCGCAGGATCTCCTTGGACATGGCCACGTTCTTGTGCATCACCTCCAGAATCGCCTCCACCGTGACATCCTCGTGGGTTTCGTGCCAGCAATCATAGTCGGTTGAGAGGGCGATTACACCATAGCAGATCTCTGCCTCACGGGCCANNTGGTCATGCCAATGATGTCGCCACCAAGTCTGCGATACATGTGGGACTCGGCGCGGGTAGAAAAGGCCGGTCCCTCCATGCAGACGTAGGTGCCCCCTTTGTGGGTCACGGCACCGGCCTGCCCGGCTGCCTGATACAGTTTTTCCGACAGGCAGGGACAGACCGGATCGGCAAAGCCGACATGGGCCACAATGCCGTTGCCGAAAAAGGTGGCCTCACGTACCCCTTTGGTCCGGTCGATGAACTGATCCGGTATAACAATGTGCCCAGGCGCAATCCGCTCCTGCAGGCTTCCGACAGCGGAGACCGAGATGATCTGCTGCACTCCCAAAAGCTTCATACCGTAGATATTGGCCCGATAGTTGACCTCGGACGGCAGCAGACGGTGCCCCCGACCGTGGCGAGGCAGAAAGGCCAGCTTAACGCCGTTCAGCACACCGGTTACATAGAGGTCGGATGGCGCCCCAAAGGGGGTCTCCATCTGCTGTTCCTGAACATCCTCAAGTCCTTCCATGGCATACAGACCACTGCCGCCGATCACACCGATCATAACATGCTCTCCTCTACGTGTTTGGTATTGTTCAAGCCGCCTGCCGCTGCTCCAGCCGCCCTTTCAGCTGGCCGCAGGCCGCCGAGATATCGCTGCCGCGGCTGTCACGGGTGATCACGGTAAAATGGCGGTCCAGCAGATATTTATGGAAGGCATCCAGGGCCGACCGGCTAGGCGGTACAAAGTCGGCAGCCTCATGGGGGTTAAACGGGATCAGGTTAATTTTGCAGGGAATGTCAGACAGCAGCCGTACCAGCCGCTTGGCATCATCCAGGCTATCGTTCAGCCCACCCAGCAGGACATATTCAATAGTGATCTTGCGTCGACCGGGCAGCGGAAACTTTTTCAGCGCGGCCAGCAACGTAGCGATCGGATAGGCCTTGTTGACCGGCATGATCCGGTCACGCAACTCATCGGTGGTGGCGTTAAGTGACACCGCCAGATTGACGGTCACCTCCCGTCCCAACCGCTCAAGCTCGGGCACCAGACCACAGGTGGAGACGGTCACCCGGCGGCTGGAAAGCTGCAGACCGTTATCCTCACCCATAATCTGCAAGGCAGCGATGACGTTATCAAGGTTGTGCAGCGGCTCTCCCATCCCCATCATCACG
>DKFG01000032.1:0-6619 GCA_002452325.1 Geobacter sp. UBA6802 | reverse complement strand
AGAAGGCACACTGCATGGCACAGCCTGCCTGGGAGGAGATGCAGAGGGTATTACGATCTTCATCCGGGATGATCACCGCCTCCACCGCGTTGCCGTCTTCCAGCACAAACAGGTACTTGCGGGTGCCATCGCTGCCAACCTCCACGGTCTCCGGCTCAAGGCGGCTGATACAGGCGCTCTGGGCCAACTCAGTGCGCAGCGCCTTAGAAACGTTGGTCATCTCATCAAAACTGCTCACATCATGCTGGTACAGCCATTTGAAGATCTGGACGGCGCGGTAACGTTCCTTGCCCTGACCTTGCAGAAACTGCTCCAGGGCCGGCAGGGTCAGGTTCTTGAGATCGGTAAGGTGGGAATCGGCCATCGGGAGGAAGGAGGCGCCCTGTCCACAGGCTGACAGGGCGCCGGTAACGAGCCTAGCCTACCAGCTCAAAGCTGTTGAAAAAGTAGGGGATCTCAAAGGCGGCCGTCTCAGGGGCGTCGGAACCGTGAGCAGAGTTCTCCTCAATGTTCTTGGCAAACTCCTTACGAATGGTGCCGGGCTCGGCATTGGCCGGGTTGGTGGCCCCCATCANNATGGCATTCTCTTTCTGCAGGCACATCACGATCACCGGTGAACGGGACATGAAGCTGCAGAGGTCGTTGAAGAACGGGCGCTCTTTGTGGACATAGTAGAACCCTTCAGCCTGAGTGCGGGAAAGGTGAATCTTCTTCATACCAACAATAGCAAAACCGGCTTCTTCAATCTTGGTGATGATCTTGCCTGCCAGACCACGTTCCACGGCGTCCGGCTTGATTATGGCAAACGTGCGTTCCATACTGTTCTCCTTCATGTAGTCTAATTGTGTAGTAACGAGACGAAGCTCATAGCATGCGACTACGTGGAATGTCAAGCTGTTACGGCCCACAGCTCACCCCTGTCTCAACCACTGCCGCATCAGAAGATTGCCAAGCCGTACCGATACGGTCTATGGTGAGGCCTATGCTCAATTGTCCAAATTCCATGCCTGCCGGTTGCAGCCCGCGCCAGGCAGCACTCCTGATCCTGCAGCAGCTTGCCTCCGGCGATCTGCATGCCGATGACCTGCTGAACCAGGAACTTTCCCGTGACCGTCTGCAGGGACCCGACCGAGGCCTGCTGGCTGAGCTGGTCATGGGGGTACTGCGCCGTCAAGCCACCCTGGATCACTACTTGCTGCAGCTGGTACAACAACCACTGAACCAGCTGGAGCTGCCGGTGCTGCTGCTCTTGCGGCTGGGACTCTACCAGCTGCAGTTCCTTGACCGCATACCGGCCCATGCTGCAGTTCACGAGAGTGTTGAGCTGGCAAAGGCAACCGTTCCCCGAGCCAAAGGGCTCATCAACGGTGTACTGCGTTCATTCCTGCGCCGACGGCATGAGCTGTCCCTGCCTGATCCGGTTCAGGATCCCGCGGCCTGGCTTGCAGCTGCCCACAGTCTGCCCGACTGGCTGGCCCGGCAATGGCTGCAGCAGTTTCCACAGGAAGAGGCTATAGCCCTGGCACAGGCCTCCTTGGCATTGCCTCTCCTCACCCTGCGCACCAACACCCGGCGTATCACACGCCCCCAACTGCTGGATCTGTTTACTGAAGCCGGTATCAGCGCCCAGCCATGCCGATTTGCCCCTGAGGCGGTCCAGCTCCAGGGGCATCTGCAGATACCGACGCTGCCCGGATTTACTGAAGGGCTCTGGACCGTACAGGATCAGGCATCCCAACTGGTATCCCACCTGCTGGATCCACAACCGGGCGAGCTGGTCCTTGATATCTGTGCCGCGCCAGGGGGTAAAGCCACCCACTTGGCCCAGCTGATGGACGATAACGGGACCATAGTAGCCACGGATCTGAATCGGCGGCGGATCAAGCGGATCAACGACGTGACGGCTCGGCTTGGCCTGCAGATCGTCCAGCCCCGCACTGCAGATGCCCTGGCCCCCGACTATCTGACCGGAGAACGGTTTGACCGGATCCTGCTGGATGCCCCCTGCTCCGGGCTGGGAGTTATCCGCCGTCACCCGGAAGCCAAGTGGCGGCTGAACCCGGCCGAACTGGAGCGTTGTGCTGCGCGGCAACGACAGTTGCTGGCTGTAGCCGCCGCTCTGCTGAAGCCCGGCGGTGTCCTGGTCTATGCAACCTGCTCAACCGCCGAGGTCGAAGATGAGGCAGTTGTTGACGATTTTCTTTCACGACACTCCGATTTTGTGGTAGACACTACGGCTACACTGTTCCAGCTGCACCCGGAGCTGGCTACCCCCTCCGGTTCTATGCGGCTGTGGCCCCATCGCCACGGCTGTGACGGTTTCTTTGCTGCACGGCTGGTGAGGACCCCCTGATGAAAAAGATCGCCCCCTCCATACTGTCCGCCGATTTTGCACGCCTGGGCGACGAAGTCCGCGCCGTTGAGGCGGCCGGTGCCGATTACATCCATGTTGATGTCATGGACGGTCGCTTTGTGCCCAACATAACCATCGGACCGCTGGTGGTTGAGGCGGTACGAAAGGTGACGGCACTGCCGCTGGATGTGCACTTGATGATCGTTGAGCCGGAGCGCTATGTTGAGGATTTTGCCAGGGCCGGCGCCGACATCATCGTGGTGCATGCCGAGGCCTGCACTCACCTGCACCGGGTTATCCAGCAGATCAAAGGACTGGGTAAACGGGCCGGGGTGTCACTCAACCCTGCCACACCGCTGAATCTGCTGGACTACGTGCTGGAAGAACTGNNAACCCCGGCTTTGGCGGCCAGTCGTTCATTGAGGCCTGTATCCCCAAGATCCGGCAGCTGCGCGGCATGCTTGACCAACGGGGCTGCGAGGCAGAGCTGGAGATCGACGGCGGGGTAAAACCGTCCAATGTCGCCCGGATCGCCCATGCCGGAGCTGATGTGCTGGTGGCCGGCAGCGCCGTATTTGGCAGCAGCGACTATGCTGCCACCATTACTGAAATGAAGCGCCTGATGCAGGAACCGCGTATGTAATCTCCCACCGGCGAGGATCCCAGATGGCTGACAGTGTTTTGATTATCGATGATTCAGAGGCGGTACGGGAAAAGATCATCAAGGTCTTGGAATCTCGTGACCTTTTTTCCCGTTTCTACCAGGCCGAGGACGGCCTGGAGGGTTTCAAGAAGCTGCTGGTTTCGCCTGTGGATATTGTTCTGTGCGATCTGGAAATGCCTCGGATGGACGGCTTCAAGTTTTTGGGCATGATCAAGGGTCGCCAGGAGGTTGCCGACACCCCGGTCATCATCCTGACCGGCAATGACGATCGTGAAATGAAGATCAGGGGGTTGGAGCAGGGGGCCTGCGATTTCATCACCAAGCCGTTTGATCCTGAAGAGCTGGTGGCCCGGATGCGGGTACACCTGAAGATCAAACATCTGCAGGACGACCTGAAACGCTCTAATGAGCTGCTGCTGGAGCTGTCCAATACCGATCACCTGACCGGGCTGTTCAACCGCCGCTTCCTGATGGAATGTCTGGACAAGGAAGTGCAACGGGCACGGCGCAAGGACGGGCAGGTGGCCCTGCTGCTGCTGGATATCGATCACTTCAAGCGGGTCAACGACACCCACGGCCATCTGCAGGGGGATGTAGTCCTGCAGAAAGTGGCCCTGCATATCCAGAAAGAGCTGCGCAGTTACGATATTGCCGCACGGTACGGCGGCGAGGAGTTTGTCGCGGTGCTGCCCGACACCTGCCTCAAAGAGGCCTTCAACGTTGCCGACCGGATCCGCCTCTCAATTCAGGGGATGCACTTTGCCGGCTCCCTTTCAAACGAACGAATCACGGTCAGTCTGGGGGTCGCCATGTTTCCTGCGCCTGGCATCGATGACACTGACGGCCTTTTGCGGACAGCGGACGAGGCCCTCTATCTGGCAAAGGAACGGGGTCGGAACCGGGTGGTGGTCAGCGATCCCACCAGCACCGGTCGGTCACAGTAGTTCCGGCCACCGCTACCCCGACTGGGGCACATCAAGAACACACTCACTTCACGCCATCAGGATACTGCTCATGTTGTCTGCTGCTTCTCTCTTTCTCCGTTGTATTACGGCGGCCTTGGCCGCCGTTCTCATATCTCTGCCGTTCCCTGCCGCTGCTACCCACATTGTCAAGATCAGCTCCCCTCCCCTGGAAGAACACTGGTTCAGCATCCTGATTGATGATGAACAGGTCGGCTTTTACCGCCAGACCACCACCCGGCTGCCGGAACAGAGCGGCTACCGGATTGAGGGCAGCGGCAGTGTCCGAATGAAGATTATGGGATTCACCAAGGAGTCAAGCTCGCGGGAACGTTACCGGATCGGCAACGATCTGGCACTGAAGGAGTTTGAGGTTGAACAGACCATTAACGGCAGCATCTCGCAGTTGCAGGGCGCCCTGGTGACCGGAGGACTGCTGGTACGCAGGACCGCAGACGGCAAGACAACGCAACGGCTGTTAAAAGTAAAGGGTACCCTGGTTCCCGGGCCGGTCCTCAACCTGGTGCCGCTCTTCAGGGGTGCAGCAACCGGTAAGGTCTACCGCGTCCAGACCTTTGATCCGGAAGAGCAGAGCATCAAAGAGGTCAAGATTACCCTGCTGGGTGAGGCCCTGACCCCTGATGGCCAGCCAGCCCTGAAACTGCGCAACAACCTGTATCCTTTTGTGGATAACGACATCTGGATTGACCGGCAGGGCAACACCCTGTTTGAGTCGGTGCGGGACGGGCTGGTGGTCACCAAATCCGAACCGCCCGAAAAAATGGCAGCTTTTATCAGTGGCATGGCCCTGGCAAAAAAAGACCTGATCTATGATTTCAGCCTAGTGCGTCTCAGCCAGCCTCTGCAAAAAAGACCGTCAGAGCTGGCCGGGCTTTGGGTAGCCATTGACGGCTATGCCGACCAGATTCCGTACCTGACTGATGGTTGGCATCAGGTGGAACGGGAAACCACCGGGCGCCTGCTGTTCAGAACCGGCACGCTGCGAACCACACCGGCAGCAGCGGTTGGTCCGCCTGCCGATGCTCTGCTGCAACCGTCTGAAGGGATTGAGTCTGATGCTGAGGAGATCATTACCAAGACCGCCGAGCTGACTGCCGGAATTGCCGATGAGCAGGCAAAGGTACAGGCTCTGGTAACCTGGACCGCTGCTTGGCTGGAAGACAGTATTGAGGATGGCGGCAGTGCCCTGAAGAGCCTGAACAGTAAAAAAGGCAATTGCCAGACCCATGCCAAACTATACACCGCCCTGGCCAGGGCCGCTGGCATCCCGACCCGCTTTGTCTCCGGGCTGGTATCACAGGATGGAAAAGGCTTTCTCTACCACAGCTGGGCCGAGAGCTGGCTGCAGGACAGATGGGTTGCCGTAGACCCCACCTTTAACCAGGTCCCGGCTGACCCGACCCATCTGGCGTTTTTTGAGGGGAACCGGCTGCAGGACCTGACCCCCCTGGTGGGAATCATCGGCAAGATCAGCCTGACCATACTTGAAGAGCAGTAACTACTGACGCAGCATCTCTTCCAGCGCTGCCTGATCAATGCCGTCAACCGGGCCGATCACGGCAAGCAACCGGTTTTCCGGTCTGAACAACTGCTGGGCCAACTGCTGCATTGAAGCGGTCGTTACCGCCTTTACCAGACGCTGATCCTCGTCAATACTATGGACTACCTCCATCAGGGTTCCCCACCCAAAACGAATCCCCATTTCAGTTACTGAATCCCTGCTGTAATCAAGATCAGCCAGAAACACGGTCTGGACACGCTCAAACTCGGCTGCAGGCAACGGCTTACCTGCCAGCAGCCGCAACTCCTCCAACGTGGCAGCCACCACTGCAGGCAGGTTTTCCGGGGCAGTGGCAAGATCAATGGTCAGGCAACCGGTCTCTTCGTAGCTGCCGATTGAGGCATCCACCGAGTAGATCAGCCCCAGCCGTTCCCGCAAGGCGAGATGCAGACGGGAGCAGCCCCCGCCAGCCAGGACCCGGCGTAACAGCTTGAGCATCGTCAGCTCAGGCGCAGAGCGATGACAGGCCCGAAACGCCAGCTGCATCGACACCTGACTATCGGCATCCTGCACCAGCTTGCAAACCGGCCCGTCTGATGCAGGCGTCTCAAACAACCGGTATGACGGCAGTTCACCCGGTTGCCACTCACCCAGACAACGCACTGCAGCTGTAACGATCTGCTCATGCTGCAGGGGGCCAGCCGCCACCACCACCGCATTATTGGGCAGGTACCAGCGCTGCAGGTGATCCCGCAGATCCTGCTCGCTGATCAGGCCGATATCCGCCGGATTACCCACCGTCGGTTCCCCCAAAGGGTGACCAGGCCAGAGCAGACGCCCCATCACCAGATCCGGGCTGATCTCCAGCCCCTCCTGATTGATATCCTCCAGTGCCTCTTCGCCGATAATCCGACGCTCCAGCTCAATCCCCTCCAAACGGGGACGCAGCAGCATCGAAGCCAGAATCTCCAGCCCCTGCTCGGCAAAACGGGGATGTATACGGGCATAAAAGCAGGTGGCATCGGCATCAGTGGCGGCATTGACGCCACCCCCCAGTGACTCAAAGGCCGACTCAATCGCCAGTGAATCCGCATAGTCGGCAGTACCGCGAAACAGCA
>DKFG01000141.1 GCA_002452325.1 Geobacter sp. UBA6802 | reverse complement strand
TATTCGGCCCAGTTCATACCAAACTGAAACTCCTGGGTGATGCCGGTGACCACCCCCAAGGCAAAGTTGATCAGAAACAACTTGCCCCAGAACTTGGTCATCCGCTTGTAGGTCTCGTCACCGGTCTGCACGTACCTGGTTTCAAACCAGGCAGTCAGCACAGAAAGACCTAAGGTAAGTGGAACAAAAATGAAGTGGAACATGGTGGTGACTGCAAACTGCAGTCGGCTAAGGTCGAGGATATCCATGCGTCCTCCTAGGGTAGGATAGTGCGGTGGTCAATGACCAACCTCGAAAAACCATACCACTACTTTTTTAAAAATCAAGCACAAAAAAGATCAACTTGGTCCATAATTTCGAAATACATATATTTTGATATAACGAAACATCTTGTTATTGTTATTTTATAGCAAAATTAAAATCAGCCATTTCCCATAAAAAAATACGGATAACCGTTTAGGCATAGCGTAACGGGTCATTCAACCCAGCTTCGCTGAACCCTTTGAGGCGCAGACGACAGGAATCGCAGGTGCCGCAGGAAAGCCCTTCTGGAGTGGGATCATAACAGGAGTGGGTACGACTGTAATCGACACCCAGCGTCAGGCCGCGCTGGATGATCTGCGCTTTTGTCAGGTGCAGGAGCGGGGTGTGGATAGTAAAATGGCCGGTGCCTTCCACCCCGGCCCGGGTGGCAAGGTTGGCCATACGCTGATACGACTCGATATACTCAGGCCGACAATCCGGGTAGCCGGAATAGTCCAGGGCATTCACACCGATAAAGATATCAAAGGCCCCCAGCACCTCGGCCCAGCCAAAGGCAAAGGAGAGAAAGATCGTATTGCGGGCCGGCACATAGGTAACCGGGATATCGGTACCAACGCCCTCCTTGGGTACAGCCGTATCACTGGTTAACGCACTGCCCCCCACCTGCCGCAGATCAAAGGCAACTACCAGATGCTCCACTGCCCCCAACTGCTTAACATTGGCGCGAGCCAGCTCAAGCTCATAGCGGTGGCGCTGGCCATAATCAAAGCTGATGGCATAGGGGATAAACCCTTCAGCCTGGGCAATGGCAAGACAGGTGGTGGAATCAAGACCGGCACTGTAGAGGACAACGGCTTTTTTCATGTCTATTTCCTGTAGGTATCCAATCAATGTACCCGAAAAACCGCTATACTGCGGACCGGATCAAAGCTGAGGGTGCAAGATACGCGATGAAACCATACCCGGCGCCACGGGCAGCACAGATCCCGCAAGTGACCGTATGACCTCAACCAGATCCAGGCTCTCTTTTGTCTCGGTAAACCCGGAACCATACAGCAGTGAGCGTGCAATCGTCTGACTGAACTCCGGAAGATCATACTCCTGCAGCAGTCCTGAACTGATCTGGTCTACGACAACGCCACGGGCAAGATAGCTGATCCCGGCACCTGACAGCAGTGAACGTACAATCATATTCAAATCATCGCATACCAACAGATTGGCAAAACTGGCAAGGGCGCAGCCGACACCAATCAATTTATGTTCCAGCACACGTTGTGAACAACAACCTGCTGAACGCATATACAGCGTTTGAGACAACAGATTATCAAGCCTGGTGTTATCTGCGGAGATACGGAGCGAGGGGGCGCCCACAAACACCAATGAGTCTTCATTTAACGCCTCTTGCCTGATTGTTGGACAGACCGGATTAAGCTCGCAATGCTCAACCACGGCAAGCTGACATACGTCATTCTGGATGGCGTCAACAACTTCTCCAAGGTTTCCAATAGAAATCGTAAGATTTAACAACCCCGGATTTTGCTCGGTAAACAACCGGGTAACCGCAGGCATATAGGCTATGCCGTAGGATGGTGTGCAGCGAAAATCAAGTTTTACCTCACCACGCAGCGCGGCCAGCTCCATTGTGCAGCGAGAGCAGATCTCAAGCATGGACCGGGCGTTTTTTTCAACCACCTTACCCGCAGCAGTAAGCAGTAAAACCGGGCCTGAACGATCCAGCAGCTGCAGACCAAATGTATCTTCAAGCAACTTGATCCGCTTTGATACTGCCGATTGGCTCACGCACAGCCTAGTTCCCGCCTTTGAAAAAGAGCCGGTCTCAGCAACGGCGATCACGCTTTTCAGTACATCCAGATCCATCAATCCTCCGGATACATGCAAATATAGCCATATTACCCAAGCGTAACAGGCATACGCTCACGAAAATCTTTCGCTCAGCCACTATAGGGTAACTATGCTAAAAAAACCAGCCAAGACGTCACGTTGCCTAGAAAAATAGACCACTACAGACAATTCCTACAGAAAGGAGGCAAACCACCGGATAACACCGGCACCACACGGTATCTATCAGTTGTTACAGGTAATTAATACAGTACACACGCATAACTGAGCGACGCTAATCAAGGCCTTGTGCCTACAACCGAGGAGGTTTCTATGATGCAACGTTTATTGATGACCAGAAGAACCATGCTGTACAGCCTGGTTGGTATGTTGATGACCACCATGCTGGCCCTGTACGGCTGCGGCAGTGGGAGTTCCAGCAGCGGCAGTTATCCTGATCCAACTGCCTCTATCACCACTACCAAAACAACAAATGCCCTGATTGAGCCGACTACCCTCAAGCAATGGATGGATGAAGGCAAAGTCAATAACACTGATCCGGCGTCTCTTGACCGGGTGGTAATTGTTACTGTTGCAACTGCTGCCCAGTATGCTGCTCAGCATATCCCTGGATCACAGTTACTCAATCAAAGCACTGAACTTTTGATGACTCGCCTCGAAGGTGTCGGCGCTATAACCACCATGATGCTGGACGGCCCCTCCGTTGATGCACTGGTTAAACGTTTTGGTATAAATGATAAAACTACCATTGTTTTTGTTGCCTCTAAGAATCAAAACAATCTCCAGGCTACCAGAGCCTACTTCACCTTCCGCTATTGGGGGTTCCCCAAAGAGCGACTGAAAGTGCTCAACGGTGGCGAGAATGGCTGGGAAAATGCTATTACTGCCGGTACTTGGCCAGCAACCTACGCCCTCACCACAACAGCACCAACCATCACCCCTTCGACCTTTAGCGTTAAGAACCTTTACAATGGCAGCACCGCTAACTTCGGCCTGCGTACCTCCATCGGCCAAATGCTTTCCGTTGTCGACAAAGTTAATGCCGGCACCCTGCCGATTAATGCAACCGGCGTTTCTATCCTAGACGTTCGTGGCGGCAATCCCGCTGTATACATTCAAAATGCCGGTGTAGATGATCATGCACAATACTCACTCACCGGAACTGGAAACATTTCAACATTCAAACCAATTAATGATATTACCGCTCGTCTGGCCACTTTTGGTATCACTGCTTCAAAGAGCATGAACTACATCTATTGTGCAACCGGCGTCCGGGCTGCAGCACCGTTCTTTGTACTCGACGGTATTCTTGGTTGGCCCACCACCATGTATGATGGTTCCTGGAATCAATGGAGTTCATACGCCTCCACAGCAACTGCAAATAAAGTCTCTGCTGCCTGGCAAACAGATGTCGTTTCAGCCGGCACGACCATCAATCGTACGTTTGGCGCCATTACTACCGCTGGTACCAGCGTTGTTCTGGATCCGACATCAAGCGCAATGTACACATCCATCACCGACCCTCGCGCCAACCAGATCCTGAACGAAGATACAGCCTACTTTACCAGTGGCAGCACAACCACAGCACCTGTAACCGGTGGCGGTTCGGGTGGCGCAAGCGGCTGCTAGACTGACTGATCTGACCAATACACATACAAAAGGAGAACTTATATATGACGAGATTAGGTAAAATAAGCGCCTCTGCAGCCCTGATGCTGGGTTTGGCCGCACCGGCCTTAGCCGGCCCCCAGATGACCTTTGGCCCGGAGGACCAAGGCATTCTGCAACTGGATTACAAGGGCCAGTTTCAGATGTCGGTCCGCGACAGCGGCTCCGGCTCCAATAACAACGACACCACCACCAACTTCAACTTCCGCCGCAACCGGCTGGCCCTGATGGGGGCCTACGGCGAGATGTTCAGCCTGTATGTGCAGACCGAGTTTGTTGACCAGACCAGCCTGAACACTCTCGGTGTCAACAGCAGGCCGAGCGATCCGCAGTTCAGCATGCTGGATGCAGTTTTCCGTTTTAACCTGCATGATGCCTTCAAGATCAACGCCGGTAAGTACAAGTACAGCTTCAGCCGTGAAAACCTGGAAGCCTGCGAAATGCCACTGACCCTGGACCGCTCGCTCTTTATCACCGCTCCGCTGATGGGCGCCAACCCTACCCGCGACATGGGGGTATCAATCTGGGGCAACGTATTCAATGATATGTTCCAGTATCGCCTGGAGGTCATGGAAGGCCGTAAAGCAGCCTCTGGCGATACCTCACCCAAATCAAACTTCCGCTACGGTGGCCGGATGCACGTCAGCCTGCTGGACCCTGAATCGGATTACGGCTACAAGGGCACCTACCTGGGTAAGAAAAAGGTGCTGACCATCGGCGCTGCCATGCAGTATGAGCCGGACGCCGTCTACAGTGACATCGTTGCCAAGACCGGCAAGAAAGATTATTATGCCTGGACACTGGACGCCTTCTTTGAATATCCGATCAAGGATATCGGCACCATGACCGTTTCCGGCGCCTACGCCAACTACAAGATGGATCATGCCTACCTGAGTGCCAACCCGGATGCGATGAGCTATGGCATGAACGGTGAAAAGAACGGCTGGTACGCCAAGGCTGGCTACATGCTTCCCAACTTCCCGCTGCAGGTCTTTGGCCGCTATGAGCAGTGGAAGTTTGCCCAGCTGAACAACATCTATAATCAGCGGGTTGATTGGACCGGTTTTGGCGCCAATTACTATATCTGGGGCCAGAACCTGAAGGTTACCATGGAATACGGCATGACCAAGTTTGACAAGCAGGCCACCGTCAATAATGTGCGCAGCAAAGACTTCAACACCTTCGTTACCCAGCTGCAGGTTATTTTCTAGGTAAGACAGCCAGCTATGGGCAGGGGGGTATTGAGACTCCCTGCCCATAGCTGTTGCATGAAACCGGAGCATTCATGAAATCACTGAAACTGATCACGCTTATGGTAACCGGTAGCCTGCTGCTTACCGCTACAGCTGCCGTGGCTGATGAGGTTATCATCATCCACCGTTCCGGTAAGATCCAGACCCTGCAGATTGACAGCGCAGCTGATCCGGTGGAACAGGTGAGTTTCCGCCGCAAGGCACCTGAAACTGTGGCAGCGCCGCAAACACAGGCAACACCGTCGGCAGCTGCCGTTGCAGTAATCCCGCCTGCAGCCAGCACTGCCCCTGCATCTGCACCGGCTGCAAAGGCAGCGGCTCCGGCCAAGGCCCCGGAAAAACCGGGGGTTAAAATCAAGTGGGCTGAACCGATGGATGCAAAGTATTAACTAACCGTTACCACACACAAAAAGGAGATATCACCATGAAAAAGATCATTACCCTGCTTGCCCTTTCAATCTTTGCCGCCACTGCTGCCTTTGCTGCTGAAGGTAAAGTGGTATCCGTTGCTGACGGCGCTGCTGTTGTTGATATGGGAGCCGACGCCAAATTTAAATCCGGCGCCAAGGTAAAGCTGAACGGCAAGACCGGCAAAGTTACTGCCGTTGACGGAGCAAAACTGACCATCCAGGCCCCCAATGCCGGTGATCTGAAGGCCGGTGACACGGTAAAGGTAGACAAGGCTGCCGCAGCACTACAGGGCTGCTAGTACGTACCTTTGAAAAGGCATGACGAACAAAGGAGTATCACTATGAACCTATTTCGCACCGCAGTTCTGGCTTGTCTGGCAACAGTAACCGTTGTCACGGCAGCCATGGCCGCACAGGTAGGGATCGGTAGGGATAAAACCCTGGCGGCTCAACCCAAGGCCAACAGCATTGCTGAACTGGTAAAGCGTTACGATTCATCTTCATGTATCGGGTGCCACCAGGATGCCCATGATCAGTGGGCTAAATCACTGCATGCCCGCTCTATCTTCGGCACCGGTCGCACAGCCGCCACCTTCAAAACCGCCATTGTCAACGGTGCCATGGAATGGCCAGCATCCGGTGTGAAGAGTTTTAAGGATGTGAAGGTGGAACATATGATGGGCTGCGCCAAGTGCCACCTGCCGCAGTTGGCCGATGCTACCGATAAGGTGGCCCAGGAGATCATGACCACCATCAACAACTGGCAGGATGCACTGCGTAACGATGATGATGACAAGGCAGCCAAGGCAGAAAAGACCCTCTCTTCGCTTAACATCAACTGCCTGATCTGTCACAACCGCAATGCCATCGTCCACAAGTGGACTGACGGCTATCCCAAAAAGGACACGGTCTACGGCTCCAAAGACGGCGAGCATCCAGACGGCACGTTTACTAAAATGGCCAAAGGGCAGGTCATGTCCGAATCGATCATGTGCGGTCAGTGCCATGGTCTGGGCCCCAACTTTGAACAGGAAAACCCGACCCAGTGCGCCACTGCGTACGGCAGTTACCTGTTCTCATACGTGCCCAACGGCGGTAACAAGACCTGTCAGCAGTGCCATATGAGCGAGAGCAAGCTGGGGCACGACATGCAGAGCTATCGCTCCAAGGCGATGTCTGACAAGGCAGTGGATATGAAAGTGACCACCAATGCCGTGTACTGGCGTGACAACACCACCATCAAACCAAAAGTTGCGGTGCGCGTGGCATTGACCAACAATGCCGGTCACGGCATCCCTGATGGCTGACCGACCCCC
>DKFG01000257.1 GCA_002452325.1 Geobacter sp. UBA6802 | reverse complement strand
AAAGGAGAACATAGATGTCCAGGTATGAACTACGTTTTTCCGGCGCCGGCGGACAAGGTCTGATCACTGCGGGGATCATCCTTGCCGAAGCCGCCTCGATCCATGAAGGCAAGCAGGCTGTCCAGTCCCAGAGCTACGGCCCTGAGGCCCGTGGTGGTGCATCCAAGTCAGAGGTTATCATTGCCGATGCACCGGTGGACTACCCCAAGGTCACCAAGTGTGACGCCCTGCTGGCCCTGACCCAGGAAGCCTGCACCAAGTATAGCGACGATCTCAAAGAAGGCGGCATCCTGTTGTATGATACCGACTTGGTAACCAAGCTGCCCGAGGGCAACTACAAAAGGGTCGGCTTCAACATCATCAATACTGCCAAAAACGAAGTTGGCCGCGAGATTGTTGCCAACATTGTAGCCCTGGGCGCCATGATTGCCCTGACCGGCGTGGTATCCCGTGAAAACGGGCTGAAGGCTGTTCTCTCCCGCGTGCCTGAGGCATTCCTGGAGCTGAACGAGAAGGCCTACGCTGCCGGTTTTGAAAAGGCCAAAGCTGCAGCAGCTGTCTAAACTTTTAAACGCAGTCTGGTTTAACCTGACCGGCCCGGTGCTTTCAAGCGTTGGGCCGGTTTTGCGTTTACTGAAAGGAGTGAACAGAACGTGAAACGTCTTGATTACTATTGACTAATCAGGTGAAATAATGATGCTAATCGTGGACGGTTGTTGACAACAATGGTACTGCTGGGTAAAACAATACAGCTTATTCAGCGTCAGTGAAGGTAATCATGATCAATCTGCTCTTCATAACCAACAACCCGCGAGCAGAACAGGTGTGTGGCTATTTTCGGCAACAGTTGAAAGTCCGCATTGATCTGGTGTCTGATTTTGACCACGGGCTCAAGGCGGTCTTTGAACAGCGTCCTTCAGTGGTCTGTATTCAGGAGCAGATCGCCAGCGTAACCGGTGAAAGTGTTGCACGCCATATCCAGATGCTGCTGGGTGCGGATGCGCCGGCATTTGTTCTGCTGCATGAAGGCAACAGCAAGGTAAAGCCTGTGCCCCGCTTGTTTGAACACCTGGTTGATCTGGGTGCCCCGTTTGAACAGGTCAGCAGCAATCTCTGCCAGGCCTTGCAACAGCTGCTGGCTAATTATCCGGAACTGCTCTGCCCGACAACACTCCCTGCGGTTGTTGCAGAATCGGCAGTGATACCTGTTGAACGCAGTGAGGAAGTGGCCTCTGTCTGGAAGACAGCGATCACCGCTGCCCCCCCCCAAGAACAAAAGCAGATTGATGAGTTCAGTGATCTGTTTGAATCGACCATTATCGGTGGACCTCCTGCTGAAAGGCCGACACCTGCAGTGCCGCAACAGGTGCCATCGGAGCCTGCTCTCATGCAACAGGTCAAGCCTGGGTCGGCAGATGATCAGCAGCCTGAACAGCCGCAGGTCAACGTGCCGCCTCCCCTCCTGCAGCCGGTAACTGCCCGGATAGTGGCTCCAGTCGCTCGAGCTGCGGATCAGATTTCACCAGCAGCAGATGACGACACCGTGCCGGTTGAAGAGTTGCTACAGGCGGTTGAGGAGTCCTACCTGCGGCGTAAACGATTGTTGTGGGTTAGCCTCGTCGGTGTTCTGTTGCTGGTTGTTGCCGTGGCGGTCTGGTGGTTCCGGTACCGAGTCCCATCTGCTGCCCTCACCCCAGCAACACCCCCTGCAGCATCATCCGCAGTAATGGTGCCAAAGCCTGTACTGCAGCAACCAGCAAGCTCGGCAGCCGGGTCGCCATCCCCGCCCCGGCAGGAAACGCTGCCTTCTTTTGTGGCAACTGCCAAATCTGATCCTGCTTTTGGTGCCGTACAACCCGGCTGGTCCCGCTATCTCACTGATCACCGTGAGTATCGTCTGTTTCACGAAAACAACCGCTTGCAGGCTGTTCAGGTGCTGGCCCGTGGTGGCAACGGCATTGCGGCAGCAGAGATCAGGCAGGTGCTGCAGGAACTGACCGGCAGTGACCAGTATCAGGTAAAGCCGCCGTCGCGCAAGCAGGAGGGGGTCTGGGTGGAGGAAGCTGCTGCACGCAGTGGTGGTGCAGGGCTATTGATCTATCGTACGGCACCACGCGGGCCGGTCAGCGCTTTTGTTATTGCACGAACACCATGAGGAGCCCTACCGGCATGAAAAAATCGGTTGTGTTATGCAGGGTTGTTGGCGTCTTGTCAGCCTGTCTGATGTTCTACACAACTCCCGGCCTGGCAGTTGAACCCAGGTTTGCCTTAAGCTCTGAGCTGATCCGCAAGAGTGCGGCAGGTCTTGAAAAAGAGCACCCTGTACCATCTGCTGGAAAAAAGACCGGTCGCAAACGTGCTCAGCACAACGTGGTAACCCTTCGCACGGCACCGGATAGAGCTGCTGCTGCGGCGTTGGCTGTCGATACCCGCTCTGTTACAACAACGGATCTGAACCATTTGGCTGCATTCTGGCAACAGCTGGTGCCACTGTCGGTAGAGCCCCGAAAGGCGCTATTGGTCCGTTCCGACAGTTTTGACCTTACCATTGATCCGGTGCGTTATCCAGTCATGGCATCTGCCGATGGAAAAACTATCCTGCTTGATACGGAAGGAACCTTGCCGCCACTGGTACGAACCTTGATCCAGGACCAGGATCCTTCGGTCAGGATCGTAACTGGCTCAACCGACAGGCAGCACCTCTTGGGTGCGCTGCTTGCAGCCGGTGGTTTTTATTCGGTTGATGAACAACCGGTGCTGCGTTTTGGCGCTGATCCCCTGCTGACGGTGCGGGCTGACTTCAAGATAGAACGTAGTGCAGACAGTGTGCTGCGTAATGAGGTGACGCTGGTAAGCGCCGCCCGTCAAGGCTTGCCGCCCCGAGTGGTTGATTACCTGGGCAGCCACGGCTTTGCCTTGCTGGAACCGTTCGCTGATCGGGTTGCAACGCCGGTTGTCACCCGTCATCGGGTAGTGCAGGTGCAAGGTGATAATCAGGGACAGACCGTTGATCTGCTGCTTGAACTGCTTGGCATTCGGGCTGAGCGTAACCGCCGTATCGAACTGTTTAGTCCGGCTGACACCGGTATTTCTCTGCAGGTGGCTGCTGAACGGGTCTTTGAGCGTAATGGCAAACAGTATGTGGTTGCCCGTTTTAACGGTGATCCTGTGGCCTACACCCTTTATCGTCTGCTGGCTACCAAGGGGTATCTGGTGGTGATCCTGGAGCCCCAGGACACTTTCAAATTGGTTGCAACCAAGCTGTTTGATCGTATGGATCTGTCGTCGGGCTACCGGCCCCATCTGCTGCTGGCTGAGCCGACCGGTCGTTATTCACTCGAAATTTCGGGTTTTCTGCTTGAAAACAGTGCGCCGGGTGGTGGGGCTCTGATGGTGACGGATCGTCCTATTGATCGTCAGGTGCGTGACCTGCTGTTTGACCATGGCTACCAGGTACAGGAACGCTAGAAGGGGCGCATGATAACCAAACGACTTGGAGAGTTGCTGCTTGAGCAGGGGCTGATCAGTCAGTCGCAGCTTGATGAGGCCCTTGAAATGCAGAAACTGTTTCCCGATCAGACGGTCGGGCAGCTGCTGTGTCGTCTGGGCTTTATTCGGGAGAGCGACCTGTCGCTGGTGCTTGATCAGAAGAACAAGCGCCGCAAACTGTCCGATATCCTGATCAAAGATGGTTTGATTGACCAGCCCAAACTCTCGCAGGCCCTGGAACTGTGCAAGATGCACGACATTCCGCTGGAGCGTGCACTGCTTAAGCTGCACTTTGTTGATGAGGAGCAGCTGGCCAGGGCTGTGGCCGCCCAGTATGACCTGCCGTACGTTGAGATCAACGCTCTTTCGTTAGACCCCTCCCTTGCCCGGTATATCAGCTCGGTTTACGCCCAGAAACACCTGATGGTGCCAATTGCCATGATCGGCAGCACCCTGACCGTGGCCATGGCCAGACCGATCAGGCATCACGAGATCAGGGAGCTTGAAGACAGCATTCGTCTCAAGATCATCTCAGTCATTGCTTCAGAAACTAGTGTTCTGCGGTCACTGAAGGTGTTGTACCGGATTGACGCCGTAACCGTCAGCAGCGCCGCTGATGAGGTAAATCTCGATCTGGTGCCTGACAGCATTTCCGAGTTGCTGAACAAGACCTCTGCCCTGGATGAGCCGGAGGTGGAGGAGGAGGTGCGTAAGGTAACGGAAAAGGATTCCGTTATTGTCAAGCTGGTCAACAAGATCATCTACGACGCCTACATGAAAAAGGCATCGGATATCCACATTGAACCGTACCCAGGCAAAAAGGATGTGACGGTGCGGATACGGATTGACGGACAGTGTGCGATCTATCAACGCATACCGTACAAGTATAAGTTTGCCATCCCCTCCCGGATCAAGATCATGGCTGATCTTGATATTGCCGACCGTCGCCGCCCTCAGGACGGCAAGATTGACTTCAAGAAGTTCGGCCCGCTTGATATAGAGCTGCGGGTGGCTACCATGCCGACCGTGGGGCAACTTGAAGATGTGGTCATTCGTATCCTAACCAGCGGTGAACCGGTCAGCTTTCAGCAACTGGGGCTGACCTTGCGCAACCGTCAGGTCTTTGAGCGAGCCATCAACAGCCCCTACGGACTGGTGCTGGTGGTGGGGCCGACCGGATCGGGCAAGACCACCACCCTGCATTCTGGGCTGGCGTTGATCAACGCGGCCAGTCGCAAGATCTGGACGGCCGAGGATCCGGTGGAAATCACCCAGTCAGGCCTGCGGCAGGTACAGATCAACCCCAGGATCGGCTTTACTTTTGCCGCTGCCTTGCGCTCATTTTTGCGGCTGGATCCTGATGTGATCATGGTTGGCGAGATGCNNGAGGCATCGCTGACCGGCCACCTGGTACTCTCGACCCTGCACACCAACTCTGCACCGGAAACTGTCACCAGGCTGCTTGAGATCGGTCTGGACCCCTACAGCTTCTCCGACTCACTGCTCTGCGTCCTGGCCCAACGGCTCTGCCGTCGACTCTGTGATGCCTGCAAAGAGAGCTATGCTCCCAGTCCTGCAGAGCTTGACGACCTGCTGGATGAATACGGCAGAGAGGCGTTCAACACAACCGGTATCGATCCTGCCGCAATTTCACTGGCCCGTGCCCATGGATGCGAGCAATGCGGACAATCAGGCTATCGCGGGCGTCTGGGCATCCACGAGGTGCTTGCTGCCACCGATCCGCTAAAATTTTTGATCAAACGCCGTGCCGATACCGATGATATCAGGACACAGGCGGTTGTTGACGGTATGTCCAGCCTGAAGCAGGACGGTATTCTCAAGGTGCTGCAAGGGCTGACCGACCTGCATGAGGTGCGGCGGGTCTGTATCAAGTAGGGCCATACAGATATGGTGGGTCTTAAGCTGTACACTACTATATGAAGTGTACAGCTTTTTTAATTGTATATAATTGTATAAAAATAATTGACAAAGAAGCAAAAAAGGGTACATAGGGCACAACCTCCAGAAGCGGTGAGAACTTATGAAAGTACCCAACAACGTTAAGCTGCTGCGTGAAAAAAAATTGATGAGCAAGTCTGAGTTAGCCCGCAAGGCCGGAGTTTCGACAGTTACGATCGACAGGATCGAGCGAGGCGAAAGCTGTCGGCTGGAGACCATGCGCAAGATAATCCTGGCCTTAGGGTACACACTGGAAGAGCGTGACAAGGTGTTTCAAGAACAGGGATGACAGGTGTTGAACATGTTCGGACTATTCAAAAAGAAAAAGGACCTTGTCGGCGTTGATATCGGCTCCAGCTCAGTCAAGCTGGTGCAGTTACAGCCGGGAAAAGACGGGTATCAGCTGCTCAATGCGGCTATTCTGCCGTTGCCTCCGGAGGCGATTGTCGATAACAGCCTGATGGATCCGGCAGCAGTGTCGGAGGCTGTTAAAAACCTGGTGGCAAGTCTGGGTATCAAAACCAGGGATGTTGCCTGCTCAATTTCCGGTAACGCGGTTATTATCCGCAAGATTCAACTGCAGACCATGACCAGCGAAGAGCTGGAAGATCAGATAGGCTGGGAGGCGGAGCAGTATATCCCCTTTGATATCAAGGATGTGCATATTGATTTTCAAATTCTTGGCCCGGATCCGTTTGACCCGGCCAAGATGCAGGTGCTGTTGGTGGCCAGTAAAAAGGATATCATCAACGATTACAGTGCCGTGCTTGCTGATGCCGGTATGCAGTTATGTGTTATGGATGTTGATGCCTTTGCACTTCAGAACGCCTTTGAGCTGAACTACGGCGGCAGCGAAGAGGCCCATGCACTGGTCAATGTCGGGGCCGGCGTCATGAACATCAATGTGGTCAAGGGTGAGTTGACGCTGTTTACCCGCGATGTTCAGATGGGCGGCAACCAATACACCGAAGAGATCCAGAAACAGTTGGGTGTTGATGTCCATGAGGCGGATCGTCTGAAGCTGCTGGCAACTGGACAACAGCCGACTGGTCCCCTGTTTGAGGTTATCGCCCGTGTCAGCGAATCCCTGGCGCAGGAGATCAGGCGTTCGGTTGATTTCTACAACTCCTCTGCCGCAGCTGAAGAACGGATTACCCGCATCAGCATGAGTGGCGGATGCGCAAAAATGGCAGGCCTGCGTGAGACGGTAACAGAAAAACTGGGGATGGCAGTTGATATCCTCAACCCCTTTGAACGCATCAAGTACAGTGAAAAGGATTTTGATCCGGAATACCTTCAGGAGATCGGGCCGATGATGGCAGTAGGGGTCGGATTGGCCATACGGAGGGTTGGGGATAAATGATCAGAATAAACTTACTACCGATCCGGGCAGCCAAGAAAAAGGAAACCGCACTCCAGCAGATCATTATCCTTGCAGGCAGCGTGATTCTGGTGCTGGTTGTGGTGCTCTCCTTCTGGGGCGTAAAATTGGGACAGATCGCCGGTGTTGAAAAGGATATCAAGGCTGACGAAGCCAGACTTGCAGAGCTGAAAACCAGAATCGGCAAGCTTGACCAGATCAACAAACTGAAGGAAGAGGTCAAGAAAAAGCTGGATGTGCTGGCGTTGCTGCGTAAAAACAAGACTGGTCCGGCTACCCGGCTGGCTGCACTGAGTGATGTCACTCCTGATCAGCTCTGGCTGGAAAAGTACCGTGAAAACGGTGATCAGATCAATATCTCAGGTCTGGCGCTGAATGAAGAACTGATCGCCCAGTTTATCAGGGCGCTTGAAGATTCGCCTGAGTACGAGCAGGTTGACCTCATGGTTTCGGAGCAGAAGGATGTCAGCGGCACCAAGTTAAAGCGGTTTGATCTGAAGTTCAAGATTGAGCGACCGGTTGTGGTAGCGACACCGACAGCCAAGAAATAGCTGTGCAGGCCGCGTAAAGGGTACTGATTATGAATCCGAACATTGAAAAAATACTGAAGCTACCCAACAAACAGAAGATTGCCATTTTGGTGGCTGTGCTGTTGGTTGAGGCGGCTGCACTGGTGTACTTCCTCTATCTGCCCAAGCACAATGCGTTGAACGAGCTGCGGCAGAAACATGCCGGGCTTCAGGCAGAGGTGCAAAAAAGGTCGCAGATAGCCAATAACCTGCCAAAGATCCAGCGTGAGTACGAACAGCTGCAACAGGAGCTTGACAAGGCCCTGACTGAACTTCCCAACTCACGGGAAATACCTTCACTGCTGACCGGTATCACGGCAACCGGAAAAAGTGCCGGGCTTGATTTTCTGGTGTTCAAGCCCCGCCCTGAGGTGAAGAAAGACTTCTACGCCGAGGTTCCGGTTGATATAACGATTGCCGGCTCCTATTTCAGTGTGGCCAATTTCTTTGCAGCAGTTGCCAACCTTCCCCGGATAGTCAATATAACCAATGTTGATTTTGCTGAGGTGAAAAATGTGAACAACCGGATGATGACCAAGGTAAACTGCC
>DKFG01000116.1:6379-6571 GCA_002452325.1 Geobacter sp. UBA6802 | reverse complement strand
AGCCAGAAGACCTGCCGATGATCTTTGCACTCAATTGAACCCTCTGGTAAGGGGTGAGTGAAACCATTAGTCCGACTTTGAATACGATAAGTCTGCATCTGCCATTGGCATTTGCGGACTTTTTTTTATGCAAAATTTCAAACGGATGGAGTCGAGGAAGAGGGGTTAAATGCCCCCGCTGCCCCGCAGCCG
>DKFG01000116.1:4588-6244 GCA_002452325.1 Geobacter sp. UBA6802 | reverse complement strand
TGGCGGTGTGCGGATCAGCGCAGGCGGATACCGTCCCAGGTGAGGCCAGGTTGGAGCAGATTGTGGTGACGGCAACCAGAACCGAACAGGATCTGGCAACCGCGCCGGGCAGCGTAGCGGTGGTGACCCGCGACGAGATGGAGAAACGCTCCATTACCACCATTGACGAGGTGATCAACACAATCCCCGGTGTGATCACCACCCGTGGCAAGGGGCCGATGGACCGGATGTCAGCCATTACCATGCGCGGCATTCCCGGGCAATCCCGCACTCTGGTGATGCTGGACGGCATAACCCTTAACAGCCCCTATGCCGGATCGGTGTTATCGGTAGGTATATCGCCCGGCAGCCTGAAACAGGTTGAGGTGGTGAAAGGCCCGGCTTCAAGCCTGTATGGCGGTTACGCCATGGGCGGCGCAATCAACCTGATAACCAATATGCCGGATAAACGGGAGTTAACCCTGACCGGTGGTTACGGCTTTGCCCTGGACAGCCCCAACGGCATGCAAAATACCCGGCGGGTTGCAGCTTCCTACGGCGACAAGTATCTGGGAAAAATCAAGCTCTACCTGCACAACGACTATCTGGCCACTGACGGCTACCGTAGCGACAGCAACGTGCAAAGCAGCAAACCGACTGCCGGTATCACCGGATGGGAAGCGACCACCGATACAACCGGCGCTGCCCGCTATCGTCTTGGAGACAAAGGCAAAAACGGTATCTGGCAGGACAACCTGACTGCCAAGGCAGAGCTGGAACTCCCTTCCAATACAAAGCTCAAGCTGACTTTTCTGAAATCAACCGGTGAATATTCCTACGATAATCCGGCCTCATACCTGCGCAATAGCAGTGGAGCCGAAGTCTGGAGCTACGGCACCGTACGGGAGGCATCATTTTTAGGGGGCAAAGGGGGCAGTGATCAACACCTGTACGGATTTGGCGCTGAAACAGAACTGGCATCAGTCAAGTACAAGCTGAACCTGGGGTATCTGGATACGATGACCAGTTGGAGCACCACCCCAACCTCAGCCGCTCCTCCCAACGGAGGTGCCCGCAATGGCGGCCCCGGCAAGATCTCCAACACTCCGGCAGCGGCCTTTAACGCCGATATCCAGGCTTCGATACCGATTCTGGACAAGCATCTGCTGACCGTGGGCGGCGCCTACCGCACCGGCTGGGCCAACTCCAAGGAGCATGCCCTTAGCAACTGGCAGGATGAAAACTCCAAAGGCGCACTTACCTATGAGGCAAAAGGCACTGATCGTACCTTTGCCCTGTTTGCCGAGGCCGAAGTAGTCTTGCTGGACAAGCTGACCCTGTTTGCCGGATTCCGGCAGGATTGGTGGGAGACCTTTGACGGCTACGCCAATCAGGTCGGCAGCGTTGGGTATCCTCAAAAGTATGATGCACGCAGCGCCGATGCCTTCAGCCCCAAAGGGGCGCTGGTCTACCGGCCGTTTGATGCAACCACCCTCAAAATATCCGCTGGCAAGGCGTTTCGTGCCCCCACGGTGTATGACCTTTACCGCACCTGGACCACATCCAGCGGCATCACCTACGCCGGCAACCCCAACCTGAAGCCTGAGACCGTCCTTTCTTGGGATGCCAGTGTCAGCCAGCGGCTCTGGAAAGGTTCAAAATTTACCGCCACCTATT
>DKFG01000116.1:4044-4457 GCA_002452325.1 Geobacter sp. UBA6802 | reverse complement strand
CCGTAGGCAAACGGGTAACCGATGTGCCGGAACATATCTTCAATCTGGGCGCTGATCTGGATTACGGCAGTTTCGGGGCAACAGCCACCGGACGCTACGTGGGTAAACGATACGGAAACGATAGCAACACCGATACGGTTAACGGCGTACAGGGCAGCCTTGATCCCTACTTCACGGTTGATCTCAAGTTGCGTTACAAGATTACCGCCTGGGCAACCGCCTCATTGGCCGTTACCAACCTGTTTGATGAGCATTACTACGCTTCCTCCCTGGCGCCTGGCCGTTCCTGTTACGTAGAGCTGGGCTTCAAGTTTTGAAAGGAAGCGTCATGGATCTGAATATCGCGCTCTGGGTCGGCGGCACACTGTTCAGTCTGGGGATCTTTGCGGTCAAGACCGGCGCCGGACTGGGAT
>DKFG01000116.1:2849-4024 GCA_002452325.1 Geobacter sp. UBA6802 | reverse complement strand
TGTTTGAGTTGATCGCCCTGCTGGCAGAGTGGTTGCTGACACTGCTTGAACCGCTGCTTAAGGGAGGTCCCTGGCTGCATGGGGTCATGGCACTGGGGATGATCCTCTGGGGTGGCTGGCTGATCTGGAAGCCGGGTGGGCGCTGTTCCCCCGCTTCCTCCCTGGCCTTGCTGATCCCCTGCCCGGTCTGTCTTGCCGCCATGATATTCTCAACCTGGACCGCCCTGAACAGCCTGCCTCTGCTGCCCTGGGCCGTGGGTCTGGTGCTTGGGGGGGCCTTCATTGTCATGACCCTGCTGGTGCTGTTCATCACACGGACCCGTACCACCACAGGTTCTGTTCATTCTCTGGGTCTGGCCATGATCACCATCGGCCTGTATTTCATCGCCTCACTGTTTCTGCCAGCCAAGGTTGAACAGGCCAAGGGGATGTACGGCTCGTTTGTGCAGGAGTTGCAACCGGCGCTGGAGAGCGGAAACAGTGGACAGGTGGGGCTGCTTGCAGTTGTGCTGGTAGTGGCGCTGCTGTCTGGATTTTTTCTGCGTAAAGGAGATACACAATGAATCTGTTGGCCGGTCTTGAAAGCTTTTTATACTTGATTTCCTCGGTGCTGCTGTTTCCCGTTGTGCTTGGGCTGGTGCTGCTGGTGGCTTGGGTTGCCATTTTCTCCGGCAGTTTTTTACGGGAATGGCTTGAACGCCGGAGCGGCGTATCAGCGCCACAAAAGCGCTATTGCAAGGAGCTTGCTGAAGCCATTGAAGCTGCAACCGACAGGGCCAATCTGGATATTACGGCAGAACGGTTGTTGCAGACAGCGGAACTGGCGCTGGTCAAATCCCTGGACAAAATCCGTTTTGTGATCCGGGTCGGTCCGGCCCTTGGTTTGATGGGCACCCTGATACCTATGGGGATCTCACTTTCATCACTGGCCCAGGGGGATATGCCCAAGATGGCAGGCAGCATGGTCACCGCCTTTACCACCGTCGTAGTCGGCCTGGCTTGTAGTGTGCTGGCCTATCTGATGTCGCTGGCCAAGGAAAAATGGGTGCGGGCCGACATGCGAGAGATGGAATACCAGACTGAACTGTTGCTTAGGAGCCACACCAGCAGCCGTCCCCAGGCGGCAACGGAGGAAGCGGACGATGCGATTTCTTAAACGCCGCAACCGCTTTGAA
>DKFG01000116.1:0-2812 GCA_002452325.1 Geobacter sp. UBA6802 | reverse complement strand
GTTCATGGCCTACAACATGCTGGACTTGATGGACCCGAACTCAGAGGTAACCATTACCAAAAAGACGGCTGATGGCAAGATCGAGGTGATCACCAAGAAGGGCAAAGAGATCAAGGTCCGCAAGGTGACCGACAAACGGCTTTCCGGTGAAGGAGAGCGTCTCGGTACTGCCTATCAACTGAAAGACGGGAAGGTGATCTATGTGCCGGAATAATGCGTGGCTGGTTCTGGCGGTTTTATTGGCAATGCTTCTGCTCCCGCTCCCGTCCGGCAGCGCAGCCCCTGCCGGAACAGCGGTACAGGTCCGGCTGATGCTGGGAGATTACAACAGCAGCCAGGCGGTAAAGGCGGTGCAGGCAATCAGGAGCCGTCACCCGGAGCTAAGCCGCAGGATCAGCTTTGAGGTGGTGACCAAAGCCGAACCTGAACAACGCACCCAGGCCGCAGCCTCTAAAGGGTTCGGCATAGTTCATATCATGGACCGCCGCGGGGTAGAGCTGTTCAAGCCATCCATCATTGCCATGCAAAAATCAGGAATGAAGGTCTATGCCGTGGGGGGGATGTATGGCAAGGACGACAAGGACCTTGGCCTCCAGAACGACCGCGCCGTAGCTGCCTATCAGCAGCAGGGGGGGCTGGAAAATACAATCAACATGATTCTGTTCCTGTTGCAGCGGGATTGCGGCATGGCGCTGACAACGCAACCTCCTGCAACGGTGCCACAGTTCGGCATTTACCTGAAACAGGAGAAGCGGACAGTAGAGACCTTTGCAGAATTCTGGAAGCAGTATCAACAGCGTCCCGGTTCCTGGGTCGGCATTCCGTTCTATAAATCCTTGATGGACAACGGCGAGACCGCGCTGATAGACAGCCTGATTGATTCCCTGGAAAAGCGGGGCCTTAATGTTCTGCCGGTCTTTGGCTACCCTTCTGAACTGTCGGTGGAAAAGTACTTTTTTGACGAAAGCGGAAAACCGAGGGTGCAGGTGGTAGTTGGCGTTTCCCTCAAGGTGGGGATCACCCCCCAGCGGGCCGTGCCGATTTTGACCCGACTGGAGGCGCCGGTGATTGATGCAGTCAGTCTGCATTCACAGTCTCAGGCTGAATGGGAAAAATCGCCGGAGGGGCTGGATGTTTTTGAGCGCAGTTCATCAGTGGGGCTACCGGAGCTGGCCGGAATCATTCAGCCAACCGTGGTGGCCAGCAAGGAACGGGTGCTGGATAAGGCCACCGGACTTACCTATATCGAAACCCGCCCCATAGCGGAACGGGTTGAACGGCTGACCGCACGGGTCAAGCGCTGGCTGGCGTTGCAGCAGAAGCCAAACAGCGAAAAACAGATCGCTCTGATCTATTACAACTACCCGCCTGGCAAACAGAATATCGGCGCTGCCTATTTGAATGTCATGCCGGACAGCCTTCACGGAATCCTTTCCAGGCTGAAACATGAAGGCTACTCCACCGGAAGTGACGACCTCTCCAAAGAGAAGCTGTTTGAAGAGGTGCATGCCTTTGGCCGCAACATCGGCAACTGGGCCCCGGCAGAGATAGATCGGCTGGCCAGAAGTGGCCGGGCGGTGCTGATTCCGGTACAGGTCTATAAAAGCTGGTTCATGGAACTGCCGGACAGCTTCCGCAAGGCGGTGATAAAAAACTGGGGTGAGCCGGACGAGAGCCGGATCATGACCTGGACCGACCAAAAGGGGAAAAAGTTTCTGCTGTTGCCCGGAGTCCGCTATGGCAAGATTCTCTTCACCCCCCAGCCTTCACGGGGTTGGGAACAGGATGTCAAGAAACTGTACCACGATGTTCATGTTGCCCCGCACCATCAGTATGTGGCGTTCTACCTCTGGCTGAAACGAGGCTTCAGGGCCGATGCCGTGGCTCATATCGGCACCCACGGCACCCATGNNCGCCGGAACTGCTGATTCAGGATCTTCCGAATATCTACCCCTACATTGTGGATGATGTGGGGGAAGGGTTGCAGGCCAAGCGGCGTGGCATGGCGGTGGTGATCGACCATATGACTCCCCCCTTTGACAAGGCGGGCATGAACCGGGAGCTGAAGGAGCTGGCGGCCCTGATCAGTGATTACAACGCGGCCCGTGAAAAATCAGCCCAACTGGCGGCTGCAAAACTGGATGAGATCAACCGTCTGGCCCGTAAAGGCGGTCTGTTGATTGATCTGAAACTGACGGCCATTGCCGATGACGAGCAGGTGGAAGAGCTGGAACATTACATAAAGGAGATCAGCGAGAAAACCACACCGTTCGGGCTGCATACCTTCGGTAAATCGCCGGATGGCAAGTATCTGAAGAGCACCGCCGAGGCCATTATCTCGATTGAGAAAACTCTTAAGCCTGAAGAACGGCAGCAGCGGATTGCAGCGTTGGAAAGCGCCATCTCCGCAAGCGGCCCCCGTGAACTTGACTCGTTTGTGGCCGCCCTGGCCGGGAAATATATCCCCTCCGGCCCCGGAAACGACCCGATCCGCGAGCCCGGTTCGCTTCCCACGGGCAAGAATTTTTATGCCTTTGATCCCACCCGTGCACCATCACCGGGCACCTACAACACCGGAAAAAAACTGGCGCAGGAGTTGATTGAGGGTTACCGCAAACGCCACGGCANNGGTGATGGAATCACAGATCATGTACTTGATGGGGGTGCGTCCTCAATGGGACGAACGGGGACGGGTCAAGGGGGTTGAGGCGATCCCCCGGACTGAGTTGGGACGAGGCCGGATTGACGTCACCATGGTTCCCTCCGGGCTGTACCGAGACCTGTTCTCCAACCTGATGGATCTGCTGGACAA
>DKFG01000020.1:4966-12244 GCA_002452325.1 Geobacter sp. UBA6802 | reverse complement strand
ACGTGACCCTGCATGAGGGGCAGTTTCAGGAGGTTGCCGACATCCCGTCAACTCCGGCGCTTGAGGAGTATCTGGAGCGCTACGGCATGCCGTTGCATCCGGGCCAGGAAGCTGAGGTGTCGCTGGCCGGGCTGGCTTGGTATGGGGGGGCGGTTGCCGCACTGCAGCAGGGTTTCCTGCTGACCATTGACTACGGCTGGCTCAAGGCAGAGCTGTACGACCAACGCCGTAATCTGGGTACGCTGCTCTGCTACTATCGCCACACCGTTGAGGACAACCCGTACCAGCGGGTTGGTCAGCAGGATATCACCACCCATANNCTGGGGCTGCAGAACCTCTGGTTCGGCGATCAATCGCGGTTTCTGATGGCCGCCGGGATTATAGAGGAGCTTGAGGAGCTCGAAGCGTCAGACCTCACCGAAAAGGAAAAGCTGCAGCGCCGCCTGACCATCAAACGCCTGATCATGCCGGAAGGAGGGATGGGGGATACCTTTCGGGTGCTGGTGCAGTCCAAAGGGGTGGCCTCCCCCCAGTTGGCCTGCCTGCGGGGGCTTGGAATATGAACCGAGACCTGATCAAGGCGATTGTCTTCGATCTTGACGGTACTCTGTACGTCTCAGAGCCGTTTGAACAGGCCGTATGGGAATCGGTGTCACGTTATGCCGCTGATCTGCTGGGGGTGACACCAGAAGAAGGGGGCAGTCGGATCAGGGAGTTGCGCCAGCGCCTGACCCAGGAGCGGGGCACCCTGCAGACCCTGGCTGTGGCCATTGAAGTGCTGGGGGGAACGGTGCCTGAGATGCACCGCCGGTTTGCTGCCGAGCTGGAGCCGGCCCACTATCTTGAGCCTGACCCCCGCGTACGGTCGCTGGTTGAGCTGTTGGCAAGGCGTTACACCAGCTGGCTCCTGACCAATAATAACCGTACCCTGGCTGACAAGATTGTCACACACCTTGGACTTGACGGCTGTTTTGAACGGGTAATCACCATCAACGACACCTGGCGTCCCAAGCCGGATAAGGTGCTGCTGGATCAGCTGCTGCGGGATCTGGCCCTACCGCCTCAGGCAGTGCTGTTTGTGGGAGACCGTTATGATATTGACCTGCGGCTGCCTGAGCAGGCAGGCTGCCCGGTGCTACTGACCAAGACCATTGATGAGCTGTTGCAGCTGAGCAGTCTGCTGGATAGCTGATTTGTTGCTTTGTCGGAGCGTGTTTTCCGTAACCACCATCGCGTCAAACATTGTTATTATTTTTCTTGCGTTTTTTAGGTGGTTTTGTCTAAAGTGCAGCTTTAAAATACCGCAACCGGTCAACACAGCGTTACTGCCCTTTTCCGTGGAGGTGTTACCATGTTTCGAACCCGCCTGACCGCCAAGGTCCTGATTGCCATTGCTGTTACGCTTTCAGTGGGATTCGCCTGCCTTGGGGTCTTAAGCCTCTACCTCTCCTATACCTCCATGCTTGATCTGCAGCGTAGCAACGCCCGTCTTGCTGCAGCCAATGTGATCCACGACCTGATCGAACTCAAAATGAAAGGTGATTTCCAGGCCTTTAACGAGTATGTGACGGAGACGGTCAAACGAGGATCTGCCCTCAAGATCCAGATGTTCTACTCTGACGGCAGACAGTATGCCGGTAGTGACACCAGTGATCTGATAAAGCAGTCGGTGGATACCGGCGCACAAGTGGAGCAGAACACGGAGCTGGATGGCAAAAAGGTATTGGTGCTGGCAACACCGTTGGTGAATGAGGCCCGCTGTAACTCCTGCCACGCCGCCGGTCCCAAGTTTCTGGGTGGATTGCAGCTGGTCACCTCACTGGAAGACGGAGTGGCCAAGGCCAAGAACCTGGCCCTGGTACTGACCGGGGTCGGCGTGTTCTTTTTCTTTGTGATTATCGGAGTACTGTATCTGTTGATCTCGCGGCTGGTAGTGCGACCGATTCGCGAGTTGTCAGCACAGGTTGAGGATATTGCCAAGGGTGAAGGAGATCTGACCAAGGTGCTGCCGGTGCGCTCAGAGGACGAGATCGGGCATCTGGCCGGCGAGGTCAATCACCTGACTCAGACAATGCGCCAGATTATCGCTTCACTCTACCAGCAGGCCTGTCAGTTGGGCGGCCACACCTGCGAGCTTTCCAATGCAACGGAACGGATTGCCAAAGAGATGCAGGAACAGATGGAGCACGCTGATACGGTTGCCACCGCATCCGAGGAGATGAGCAGCACCATCCAGAACGTGGCTGAGAACACCAATCAGTCAGTCAGTCTGGCTGCAACGGTGGATACGGCTGCCAGCGCCGGACTTGAGGTGGTTAAAGAGACTTGGCATTGCATGACCAGCGTGACCGCCAGCGTTGAGTCGAGCCTGTCCGGTATTGCCGAGCTGGAGCGTTCCTCTGCCAGCATCGGTGATATGCTCTCCCTGATTGAGGATATTGCCGACCAGACCAATTTGCTGGCTTTGAATGCTGCCATTGAGGCGGCCCGGGCCGGTGAGGCGGGCCGCGGTTTTGCTGTGGTGGCTGATGAGGTCCGCTCTCTGGCGGAAAAGACCACCAAATCCACCAAGGATATTGAACGGGTGGTGGGCAAGATCCAGCAGGAAAGTCGACGGGCTGCTGAAAGCATGCGTAAGGAGAGCAGCCTGGTGCAGGATGCCCTGCGTCAGGCGGAAGAGGCCCGCCGACAACTGGAAGAGATCAAGAACTGTGCCTCCAGCTCCCGTATGATGAGCGAACTGATTGCGGTTGCCGCTACCGAGCAGACCACGGTCACCAGCGAAATATCCGGCAAGATTCACCATATTTCCAACGCCGCACGTGGTACCAACCAGATGATGAAGGTCAATATGGAAACCTTTGCCCGTTTTGCCGATACCGTAGAAAGCATTTACGGCACCGTGGGGCGCTTCTCGGTCGGTAACTATCATGATCAGGTCAAAGCCTTTGCCAAGGAGTTGCAGGAAGGGGTGCTGCAGGCTGTTGCCGCCGCACTCAACAATGGTTCCTTAAGCGAAGCGGATCTGTTTGACCGCAACTACCAACCCTATTCGAAAAAGACTGATCCGCCCAAGTACACCACCCGTTTTGACGCCTTCTTTGATCGGGTCATTTCGCCGTTGCAAGAGGCGATTATTAACCGTGACGACAAGCTGGCCTACGCGATCTGCTTTGATGACAATGCCTATGTCCCCTGTCATAACCTGCGCTTCAGCAAGCCACTGACCGGTAACCCCGACGTGGACAAGGTCAATAACCGCACCAAACGGATCTTCGGCGACAGCACCGGCATGCGCTGCGCCAAAAACACCGAAGGTGTTCTCCTGCAGACCTACCGACGCGATACTGGTGAAATCCTGAACGACCTCTCGGTTCCGATCTTTATCAACGGTAAGCACTGGGGGGGTATCCGCTTCGGCTACAAGGCCCCCTGCAGCCTGAAGTAACAAGGAAAGGGGACTGGTATGGCACTGCTGATCTGGGGTCCGATGTTTGAAGTAGGGGTGCAGGAGATCGACCGGCAGCACCGTACCCTGTTCGATCTGGCCAACACTCTTGCCGAGGCGGTTATACAGGGCAAAGGTCCTGAGCCGCTCGGCACTATCTTTAGCGAGCTGGTACGGTATACCCAGACCCACTTTGCCCTGGAAGAGCAGCTGATGGCGCAGCATGGGTACCCGGCCACTGCGGAGCACAAAGCCTCCCATCAGGAGCTGGTACGGCAGGTTACAGAGTACCGGCATGCCTTTACCTCAGGCGACAATGCCATCATTGACAAGATGCTGCAGTTTTTTACCAGCTGGCTGTCACGTCATATCATGGAGATTGACAAGGCCCTGGCGCGGCATCTGAAGCAGAAAGGGCTGTTGTCGCAACCACTGACGACACCGCCGTAAAACCGGTTGGTTCCGGGCCGTTAGCCTGCAGAGAATTCCTTGCTTTTCCCGCTGTTTTGTCTACACTTGCGGTATGCCTTCTTCCCCCTTTGCCATCTCTTCCCGTCAGGCCTGCCTGTGGTCAATCGCACTGGGCCTGATCGGGCTGCTCTGTAACCGGTTTCTGCCGTTAGAGCTGTATTATCACCTCTCATTGCTGTTCGGCTCAATACTTCCCCTGGTGCTGATGAATCTGCTGGGTGTCCGCTACGGGATCATGTCCGGTCTGCTGGCCGCCTGCGGTATGTTACTGTTGCGTCAAGAGCTTATTGTGTTTGCAGTGCTGTGTCTGGAACCACTGATGGTTGGCGCCCTGCTGCAGCGTCGAAAACTGCGTCTGACCCAGGCTGTAATGTTGTACTGGCTGCTGCTCGGGATACCGCTGGTGCTGGCAGGCTATACGCTGCTCTTGGGGGTTCCAGCCCACGTGGCTCTGGTGATTGCCCTGCGCTGTGGTCTGAACGGGGTGTTTAATGCCCAGGTGGCAGCGCTGGTCATTGTGGGTATCCGCTATCGCTGCTTTGTGCGGACCGGGGCACCGGAGTACCGGATCTCCTTTGTCGAGGCGTTGACCCTGCTGGTAACTGCTGCGGTCTATATCCCGCCGATGCTGATGCTGTTGTTCGGCCTGCGTGCAGGAGAGCGCCAGCATCAGGCCATGCTGCACCGGACGGCAGGCCAAATTACCGAGGCTACCCAGCTGTTGCTTGGGGAATGGCTGCAGCAGCGGATGCGCTCGGTCGCCTCACTGGCTGCCGAGGTAACGCTGCCGCTGCAGCGTGATCTTCAGACTAAGCAGTTACTGGCGCTGATCAGAAATACGGATCATGAGCTGAGACGGGTGGGGCTGTTTGATCATCAGGGGCATGAAGTTGTCCATGATCCTGATCTGCAGGTTGAGGCCCTGCCGGCTGCACCAATCCGCTTTGCCGGCCGTCCGCATATTCAGATGCCGCTACAGAGTGGCAAACCGTACCTGGGTAATCTGATCCGCATGGAGACGGCCAACGGTCCGGGTGAGCCGGTTGCGCCGGTTGGTCAGCCGATTATTCGCAACGGCAGCGTGGTTGGCGTTGCCACCGGCCTGATTCCGCTGGAGCGGTTACAGCAGCGCAGCGAATTTGTCAGTGCTCGGCGTGGCGTGGTACTCCATGTCATGGATAGTGCCGGTCAGCCGCTGACAACCGGCGTCGGCATCTTTAAGGCGGCTGACCGGGGGCTGTCGATACGCCACCCGGAGAAACGTCCCGGTCTGCCATGGCTGGCAGTGATGGATCAGGCTGAGCTGTGCAATCGTGTGCCGCTGACCGGCGCAGCTCAATGGGAGCTGCAGGTGGCGGTGCCGTACCGGCCAGGGCTGAAGGAGTTGAATCAACAGGCCGCCCGTGAGATGGGGATGATTCTGGGACTGATGCTGCTGGTCTGCATGGCTTCAGGGCTTGCCACCGGCGGTATGACGCTGACAACTCTTCGGTTGCGCCAGGTAACGGAACAGCTGCCCTGGCAGATCAGCCAAGGCTCCATGCCGCAATGGCCCAAACCCACTTTTCTGCGCGAGATTGGTGAGCTGAGCGCCAATGTCAGGGAGATGGCAGAAAGCCTCGGCAGTGCCTTTACTGAGCTGAAGACGATCAATGAGCAGCTGGAGACACGGATTGACGAGCGGACCAGGGAGCTGGTGCTGGCCAAGCAGGCTGCCGAAGAGGCCAATGAGGCCAAGAGCCGTTTTGTGGCGGTGATGAGCCATGAGATCCGTACCCCGATGAACGGCATTATGGGAATCCATGCCTTGCTGAAACAGTCGGGGCTTGCGGATGAGCAGCGGCAGTTGCTTGACTATGCTGCAGATTCGGCTGAATCACTGTTGCTGATCATTAACGACATCCTGGATTTTTCCAAGATTGAGGCCCATAGTCTGGAGCTCTGCCCGACACGCTTTAGCCTCAGCAGGCTGCTTGATTCGCTGCTGACGATCTACCGCACGGTTGCCGAGGAAAAGGGGCTGCAACTGCAGTTCACATCGGCGGACAACCTGCCTGAGATGGTGGAGGGGGATCCGGACCGTCTGCGACAGATATTGACCAACCTGCTCAACAATGCGATCAAGTTTACCCCGCAGGGAGAGGTTGGTCTGCGATTGGAACGACTGGTGCCGGAGCAACCGGATGGCACGGTCAGGATCGCCTTTGTAGTGCGTGACACCGGCATCGGGATAGAGCCAGAAAACCAGACCCGGATCTTTGACATGTTTGTCCAGGCCGATAACTCTACCACCCGTCAGTTTGGCGGTACCGGACTGGGGCTGGCCATCTGCAGGAGCCTGACTGAGCTGATGGGCGGCGCCATCAGTGTAACCTCTGCGCCGGGCCAGGGTTCCTCGTTCAGGGTTGAGCTGCCGTTCATGCCGGCTGATGCTGATGAGACGGAAGCACCGTCTACGGATCCAGATCACCAGAAGCTTGTGCTGCAACGGTTGAAGATCCTGCTGGCTGAGGACCAGCCGGTTAACCGGCTGGTGCTGTGCCGTCTGCTGGAGAACATGGGGCACCGGGTTGCTGCGGTTGAGCATGGCGGTCAACTGCTTGCTGAACTGGCAAAAGGCAGCTATGATCTGGTCATTACTGATATATCCATGCCGGTTATGGACGGCTATCAGGCGGTGCGTGAGATTCGCAGCGGTCGACATGCCGGTATTGATCCGGCAATTCCGGTGGTTGCCATGACCGCCCACGCCCTGGCTACAGATCGTGAACGCTGCCTGGCAAGCGGTATGAACGAGTATCTTTCCAAACCGATTGAGGTTGACAAACTGGTGGATGTCTTGCAGCGACTGCTGCCGGGACACACCCAGGAGGAGACAGAGATGACACCCGTGACGGCAGCAGAAGTAACAGCAGATGACCCGTTGGATCGCGACTACCAGCAGAAGAATTATCACGATCTGGGCTGCAGTGACGTATTGCTGGACGTGTACCGGATCTATCTTGAGAGTGCCCCGCAAAAGCTGGTCAAGATCAGGGAGCTGCTACAGCAGGGGGATAGCAAGACCTTGACCGGTGTGGCACATGGCTTGAAGGGCGAGTCCGGCTCAGTAGGGGCGCGCTATGTCATGGCTGTTGCCGCTGACCTGGAAAAGGCGGCACGGGCCGGGGATCTGGCGCAAGCCCAGGCCCTGTTACCGGAGCTGGAGTTGCAGCTGCAGCGTGCAGTGGCTGTCATTGAAAAGGAGTTGTTGGCGTGAGCAGACAGGCAAAAAAAGGACAGACCAACAACCAGCAGACACCACTCAATATCCTGTTTGCCGCTTCAGAGGCGTCCCCCTTTGCCAAGACCGGCGGTCT
>DKFG01000020.1:0-4905 GCA_002452325.1 Geobacter sp. UBA6802 | reverse complement strand
TGCTGCCCGGTACCCTGGTGGTACCGATGGGAATCATCGGCGAGATGTATTGCGGCGTCTGGGAGGGGCGGTTGCCCAAGAGCGAGGTGCCGGTCTATCTGCTGGAGCATCAGGGACTGTATGGCAGAGACGGTATCTACGGGATCAACAACGTCGGCTTTCTGGACAATGACAACCGCTACGTCTTTCTCTCACGGGCAGCCATGGAACTGCCCAAACTGCTGAACTGGCGGCCCGATATCCTGCATGCCCACGACTGGCATACTGCTGCAGTACCGGTTTTTCTCAATACGCTCTACCGCAACGACCCCTACCTGGAGCAGGCCGCCTCAATCCTGACCATCCACAACATGCAGCACCAGGGCACGTTCTACCCCGGCCTGATGGAGGTGCTGGGGATTGGCTGGCAACACTTTACCTTTCTTGAGCTTGAGCAGGATGATCTGGTTAATCTGTTAAAAGGAGGCATCTGTCATGCCACCCTGCTGAACACGGTTAGTCAGGGCTATGCCCGTGAAATCCAGACTCCTGCCTACGGTTGGGGACTGGAGGAGGTGGTGGAGCAGCGGGCCGCTGATCTGTACGGTATCCTGAATGGTGTGGACTATGAAGAGTGGAATCCGTCCACTGATCGTTACCTGCCGGTCACCTATACCATCGATGATCTTTCCGGCAAGGCGATCTGCAAGCGGGAACTGCAGCGCCGGTTTAATCTGCCGGAGCTGGATGTGCCGCTGTTCGGGGTGGTATCGCGTATGGTCTCTCAAAAAGGGACCGATCTGCTGGCCGAAGCGATCCACGAGATGATCAAGCTGGATCTGCAGGTGGTGGTGGTGGGCAATGGCGAGCCCTGGGCCCACTTCTTTTTCGGCGGCATGGCTCACCGGCATCCTGACAAAGTGGGCTGCTTTATCGGTTATGACAATGCCCTGGCCCATCTGGTGGAGGCAGGTTCCGACTTCTTTCTGATGCCTTCGGCCTTTGAACCGTGCGGTCTGAACCAGATGTACTCCCTGGCCTACGGTACGCCGCCGATTGTCCGGGCCACCGGTGGGCTGGATGACAGTATTGAGAACTTCAACGAGGAAACGCTGACCGGTGACGGCTTTAAGTTTTGGAGCCATACTGCCTCAGCACTGTTCAACACCGTGGGCTGGGCCACCTGGACCTTCTATAACAACCTGGCGGGGCTGGCGGCCCTGCGGCGTAACGGTATGGCCAAACGGTTTACCTGGCAGGAGGCGGCCCGCCAGTATGAGCAGCTGTACGCCGATGCCCTGGTGCTGAAGCGGGGCTAGGGGATGCGTCCATCCCTGCAGGGGTTTATCAGGCAGCTGGAGCAGCAGGGAGAGTTGCAGCGAGTGCCGGTTGCGGTCCGGCTGGAAGGTGAGCTGACCGCCATTGTAAGGCGGGTGAGCGCCGGTCCGGCAGGAGGGCCGGCGTTGCTGTTTGAGCAGGCAGGTGCTGCTGGCCAGCCGGTGGTTGCCAACCTGTTCGGTTCAGTCAAGCGGATGGAGGCGGCCCTGGGGCGGGGGCTGGCAGGCCTGGGAGATGCCTTTGAGGCGCTGCTGGAGACCCTGCCGGAAGTAGGTCTGGTTGATCTGGGGGGGCAGCTTAACCTGCATCCGGCTCTGATCAGATGCAGGCCGGTCACTATTGCCGATCCCCCCTGCCGGGAACTCTCATACGAAAAGGTTGACCTGCTGCAGTTGCCGTTTCCGCAGAACTGGTCCCGTGACGGCGCGGTTGCCGGTACCGGGCGCTACATTACCCTGGGACAGATCTTCACTGCTGCGCCGGACGGCACAGCGCCCAACTGCGGCATCTACCGCTGCCAGATCCATGATCACCGGACCCTGGCGCTCCGCTGGCGCTCCGGCAGCGGAGCCGACCAGCACCACCAGTTGTTCAAGGCACGGCAGGCACGGATGCCCCTGGCGATTGTACTGGGCGGTCCCCCTTGTCTGACCCTGGCTGCAGCCTGGCCACTGCCGGCAGGCCTGGATGAACTCAGCTTTGCCGGCTGGCTGCAGGGGCAGCCGGTCGGCGTAACCACTTGTCTCCACAGCCCGTTGCAGGTGCCTGCCGATGCAGAACTGGTGTTGGAAGGGTTTGCCGAGCCGGATGAAACCCTGCTGGAGGGGCCGTTCGGCAATCATACCGGTCGCTATGCTGCTGCCGGTCAGGCTGCCAAGGTAACCATAACTCGTATCACCCGGCGCGCCTCGCCGATTATTCCCATTACCGTGGTAGGTCCGCCGCCGCAGGAGGACTGCTGGATGATGTCGGGCTGGGAACGGCTGTTGGCTGCTCTGGTACGGCAGTTGATACCGGGGGTGCGGGATCTCTGCCTGCCGCTGCCCTGGGTATTCCGCAGCAGCGCCGTCATTGCACTGGAAACGTCTGATCCGCTGCAGGTGCGTACCATCATCCGGCGGTTGTGGCAGCTGCCCTGGTTCAGCACATCCCGGCTGCTGGTGCTGGTGGATGCGGCAGCGGTTACGCCGGACAACCTGCTGCAGGTGGCCTGGCAGGTGGTGAATGAGGCGGACTGGCAGACCGATCTGGTGGCGGATGTTACCGGGGAGCTCCTGGCTCTGGATGCAACTCGCAAACAGTTGGGCGATCTGCTGGAAGAGGGGCCGATTGGCCGGCTGGTATCAGAACGTTGGAAGGAGTATGGATTGCCGTGATCCGTTATCTGCTGCTGATTGGTCTGGTTGTGCTGTTGGCTGCGCCGTTGCAGGCCCAGGAGCCGCTTGGCGCCTACCCGCACCTGCCGACCGGCTACCGGTCCATCAAGGTCTTTGATCATCAGAGCCGATTTGTCGGGCGCTTGTTGCCGGACAAGCGCTACTGGGTCAGTATTGATCGGATCCCGCTGTTTCTGCAGCAGGCCGTGGTGGCGGTGGAGGATGCCCGTTTTTACGAGCACGGCGGCGTTGACCTGCGTGGGATTGCCCGGGCAGCCATCAAGAATGTGGTCAAGCGTCGCCTGGCTGAAGGGGGCTCCACCATCACCCAGCAGCTGATCAAAAACAAGTATCTCAGCAGTGAAAAGAGCCTTGACCGCAAGGTCAACGAAGGCTTGATGGCACTGGAGCTTGAAAAGAAGTACACCAAAAAGCAGATCCTGGAGATGTACCTGAATGAGATCTACTACGGCAACGGCGCCTGGGGCATTGCCCAGGCGGCCCGGATCTACTTTGATAAAGCACCGGAAGAACTGACCGATATTGAGTGCTCCTTCCTGGCAGGTATTCCCAAGAACCCCGGTCGTTACAATCCTCTGGGCAAACCGGTTGATGTGGCCAAGCGCCGCTCCATTGTGCTGCAGCGGATGGTTGATGTGGGTGTGCTTTCCAGCAGCCAGTTGCGTCAGCAGACCAGCCAGACCGTAGCGCCGGTTCCTCCTAACCAGGCCCCCTGGTATCTGGCACTGGTGCATGCAAAACTGGTTGAACGGTACGGCCCGGCAGTCTTTGAACAGGGCGGGCTTGAGGTCACCTCAGCCATGGACCTGGGCTTGCAGCTCAAGGCAGAGCAGATCCTTCATGACAGTGTGGTCAAGCTGTCACCCCAGCTGCAGGGGGCGCTGGTTGCGGTTGAGCCGACCACCGGTAACCTGGTGGCAGCGGTTGGTGGCACCAGCTATGTAAAGGGTGGTTTTAACCGCGCTCTGCAGGCCAAACGCCAGCCCGGCTCATCCATTAAACCGCTGATCTACGCAGCGGCCCTGGAGCAGGGGGTGACTGCAGCCAGCCTCTGGAATGATGTTGCAGTCAGCTATTCGCAAGGTGCTGGTGAAAGCTGGACCCCCCACAACTATGATGGCAAGGCCCATGGCAACCTGACCCTGCGTCAGGCCCTGGCAAGCTCAAACAACGTAATTGCAGTCAAGCTGCTGGAGACCATCGGTATCCCCGCCTTTACTGAACTGGCTGCTAAAAACGGGCTGGCCCTGCATGGCAACAACCTCTCACTGGCACTGGGGACTGAAGAGGTCACCCTCCATGATCTGGTACTGGCTTATGCGCCGTTTGCAACAGGTGGCGTGCGTACTGAACCGCGTGCCATCCTGCGGATCTATGAAACCTACCGTAAGGTCTGGTTTGAAAACACAACCAGCAGCAGTCAGGCCCTCTCGCCAGCAACCGCCTTTATTACTACCAGTATGTTGAAGGATGTCTTGACCAGCGGTACGGCCAGGGGACTGAAGAAGTTCAGCCAGAAATATCCGGCAGCAGGTAAGACCGGCACCACCAACGACTACCGCGATGCCTGGTTTGTCGGCTACACCCCGCAGCTGGTAGCGGGCGTCTGGGTTGGCCATGATCAGCCCCGTCCCGGTGGCAAAGGCTTCACCGGTGGGGCTGTTGCCGCGCCGATCTGGGAGCGGTTTATGCGTCAGGCCCTGGCTGGCAAACCGGCTACTGATTTTGTCCGGCCTGATTCTGTTGTTTCAGTGACTATTGATCCGACCAACACGTTGCTGGCAACAGCAGCCTGCCCTGTCAAGCGGGAAGAATTCTTTGCTGCCGGAACCGAACCGGATGACTATTGCCCCATGCATGGCGGCGAGCCTGATGCTGCTCCGGCAGCCACACCAGCAGCGCCTCCAGCACCTGCCCCCAAGCCATAACAAACCATAACCTATAAATAAAAACAGCCCCGGTAACCATCAGGATATCCGGGGCTGTGTACCATCACTGGCTGTGCGGCCTATTCATCCATAAAGCCAAATTCTTCCTTATAAAATGTCAGCACCTTCTTAACCTTGGCAGACGGTTCTCCCTTGGTCACGACCTCCATGGGCAGATGCATTGCTGGAATGGCAGGAACTTTTGTCGAAGGCGTTACCAGCCCACTGGAACTTAAAACGATTGCCGCTGGGTCCTTGAGTGC
>DKFG01000231.1:7426-11061 GCA_002452325.1 Geobacter sp. UBA6802 | reverse complement strand
GGGACGTTGCGGACCGAATAGGCGTTGTAAATTCCTTCCTTGGCCTGGGCAATCACGGTTTCGTTAATGTCGGTCCCGATGATTTCGATGATCCAGTCCTTCAGTAGCGTCGCCCGCTTTTCTTGGAGCATCATTGCCAAGGTGTAGGCCTCTTCACCCGATGACGAAGCTGCCGNNTCTTGCCTTTGGCCTCGACGATCTCGGGCAGAAACTTGGTCTCAATCGCATTCAGCTGTGGGACACAGCGAAAGAAGTAGGTCTCGTTGGTGGTAACTTCATCAAGCAGGAAACGCAGCTCTTCATTACCCTTGGGTGACTTGAGCAACGAATAGTAGTCCATGGCCGACTTGGTGCCGGTGGCCTCCATCCGCTTGGTCAGGCGGCTCTCCAGAAAATACTTCTTGGTGGTATGAAAATACATGCCACACAGGTTGTAAATAAAGTCCCGCAGTAATTCGAAATCTTTATCAGTTATGGCCACGTTGCGTCCCCTTCGACAAATATACTGCCTGAATCACACTACCGTCCCGCAGCGGCTCCTTCGCCACCNNTGCCGACCGGGTCAACAATCAGGGTAACCCGTCCATCGCCCAGAATGGTGGAGCCGGCAATCCCGGGCACATTTGCCAGATAATTACCCAATGATTTGATGGCAACCTCCTGCTGTCCCACCAGACGGGTTACCACCAGGCCAACCCGCTTATCAGCAGCACCGATCACCACAACATAGCAGAAATTATCCTGCTCGTAGTGACGCTGTACCCTGAAGACCTGCTCAAGCCTGATCAGCGGCAGCACCATGTCCCGCAGCTTCAACACCTCTTGGCCACCAATCACATGAAACTCGCGCTGGTCTACACGAAGCGTCTCCAGAACCGAAGCCAGTGGGATCGAATAGATCTCCCCCTCCACCTCAACCAGCAGCGACTGGATGATGGCCAGCGTCAACGGTAGCCGCAGAATAAACTCAGAGCCAAGCCCTTTCTCGCTCTTGATTTCAATCAGGCCGTTCAGCTTCTTGATGTTGGTCTTGACTACATCCATACCGACACCACGACCGGAAAGGTCGGAGGCCTTGTCCTTGGTGGAAAAGCCGGGCAGGAATATCAGATCGAACATCTCGCGCTGACTCATGGCGGCCAGCTGATCTTCAGTAATCAATCCCTTTTCTATGGCCTTGCGCCCTACCCGGTCGGTGTCGATGCCACGACCATCATCCTTGATACTGATAATGATCGAGTTCCCTTCATGGACAGCAGCCAGCACCAGCGTTCCAGTGCCCGGCTTGCCCGCTGCTATCCGTTCATCCGGTGTTTCAAGGCCATGGTCCATGGCGTTGCGGATCAGGTGGATCAGGGGATCACCGATCTCGTCAACCACCGAGCGGTCCAGCTCAGTCTCTTCGCCAAAGATCTTGAGATCCACCTCTTTCCCCAGGTCCCGTGCCAGCGAGCGTACGATACGGGGAAACTTCTTGAACACCTTTTCAACCGGGATCATCCGCATCTTCAGGACCTGCATCTGCAGTTCCGAGGTGACAAAGTTCATCCGCTTGGCCAGCTTGCCGAACTCTTCACCAAACAGCACCATATCAGCCGTACCACCCTGAAGGTCCTGATTAAGCTGAATCATCCGGTTCCGCTCAAGCACCAGCTCTCCCACTTGGTTCATCAGATCGTCCAGACGCTTGACATCAACCCTGACCGTCGTGTTGTCAGACAGGTCATCGCCGCCTTTATCAGCCGACTTTGGAGGTGCCGGTTTTTTGGAAGGTTCAGGAGCCGGACGTATGGGAGCGGGCGGCATGACCGGAGAGGCTGCAGCAGCCGGTTCTTCCTTTGGAGCAGCTGCAGATTCTTCAGAGGTCGTAGTTGGCTGGGACGCTCCAGACTGTGCAGGCGATTCCTCGACTACTGCAGCCGTTTCCGTCTTCACCGCAGCAGGCTGCTCCGTCAGCAGCGGGATCAGCTTGCTGACCGTTGTATCGATGTCGCGATCAACGATGTCACCACCTTTGATGTCTGCAACCAGGGTCTTAACCAAGTCTGTGGCCTCAAGCACCACATCCATAATCTCGGGGGTTAGCTGTAGCTCACCTTTACGAAGACGGTTCAGCACATCCTCAGTCTTGTGGGTTACCCGCACCAGCAGATCAAACCCCAGAAAACTGGAGGCGCCTTTCACCGTATGAATAGACCTGAAGATCCGGTTCATCAGCTCTGGGTCGTCAGACGCCTTTTCCAGTGCAATCAGGTCATCATCCAGCTTTTCAAGAAGCTCGGTCGTCTCCGCCAGAAAACCTTCAAGCAGTTCCTGATCTTCACAATCTATGGGCATTGCACACCTCTCTGCTCGTAAGTGTTAGCTACAGAAATCTACCCGACTACATGTTACTGAAAAGCCGCCGTTCGTCCTGAGAAAACATCTTTTGCAGATCCAGCAGCACCAGCAACCGTTCAGCCTGATTGATGACGCCGGCTATACATTCCTGATCTATCCCACTGGTTACCACAGCAGGTGACGGCTGTATCTCGCTACTCGATATCCTGATGACTTCGGAGACCGAATCGACAATAAAACCCATTAATTCGCCCTCAATATCCATCACCATGATCCGGGTCTGTTTGTCATATTCCAACTCATTCAGCCCGAAACGACGACGCATATTGATGATCGGGATAACCTTGCCACGCAGATTGATAACGCCTTCAACATACTGCGGTGTATTAGGAACCCTGGTAATGCTGGGCATCCTGATGATTTCTCGTACCTTCAGGACGTCAACCCCGTACTCCTCATGGTCGAGGCTGAAACTGACCAACTGAATCAGCTCCCCCTGATCACCGGTACGCGCCTCACCACCCTTGAGTGGCACCAAGGCATTAGACATGGACAACCTCCTTCCGAAACAGTTCCGAGTATCATTAAATTCTGCTTGCTATCTACACGTTACCAGAAGTCATTAGATCGACGATAGGACTATGTACCATGCAAGCGCAACCTAGTGCAAGCGCAGGGGTTACCCAGATGTTAATTTGATGGCCGAAAAAACGTCCCCCAGCATACCACAACACCACAAAAGTCATATTATTGACATACGCTGGCAAGGCCCGTATAATGAGATCCTGTTACGCTTGCACCGAAAAATAAACTCAAGAGACTGACATGACAACCAAAAGCTCATGCTATGTGCTGGATGACGATCGAAAAACGCGTGACTTTGTGTCAGCTTTTCTGACATACCGGGGTTACGACACCCAGCAAATGAACGGCGATAGTAGTTTTTTTGACACACCGGCACAGGACACACAGCGGATTTTGATTGCAGAGCAGACCAGTCTTACGGCCAGGGCTGCCGATATGCTGCCAAAGGCACTCGCAGCAGACCCCCGTCTGGTGGTGATTCTGTACGGTACGGAAGATACCGCTCGCCCCCTCCCCCACGACGAACGGCTGATCTTCATGGCTAAACCGCTGAACCTGGACGAACTGGAAAGTGTTGTCATGCGCGCCCTGGAGTATCAAGCCCTGCAGGTTCGAGCACCTGAACAACCGGTTGATGAGTACCCCCACTTTCTTTGCTCAACCATTATCGGCAGAAGTCGTCAGATGCTTAATCTGTTTGAGATGATTGA
>DKFG01000231.1:386-7313 GCA_002452325.1 Geobacter sp. UBA6802 | reverse complement strand
GCGAACTGTTCGGCCATGTCAAAGGATCGTTCACCGGGGCATACGCCAACCGGATCGGTCGTTTTGAGATGGCGGATAAGGGGACACTGTTCCTCGATGAAATCGGCGACATGAAGGCAGCCCTGCAGGTCAAGCTGTTGCGGGTTCTACAATCCAAAGAGTTTGAACCGGTTGGCTCCACCCGTTCACAAAAGGCTGATGTACGGATCATTGCCGCCACCAACAAGAATCTTGAAGAGCAGGTCATCACCCGCGATTTCCGGGAAGACCTCTACTACCGTCTGTCGGTCATACCGATCACGATTCCGCCATTGCGGAGTCGTAGCGAAGATATACCGCTGCTGATCAACCACTTCCAGGCCCAGTTCAACCGTGACCGGCGGCGCCTGGTCAAGGGCTTTTCCCGTGAGGCGCTTGAAATGCTGTGCCACTATGACTGGCCCGGTAATGTACGCGAACTGGAAAACCTGGTTGAACGGATGATTACCATGAAGGAAAGCGGGTTCATCACCGTTGATGACCTGCCGGAAAAATACCTGACTTTGCGCAGTACACCACCTCCCCGGCAGCTCCTTCCGGTTCAGGACGACACCCAGGAGCAGGGGATGCCGGATGAAGGGATCTGCCTGAACAGTGCAGTTGAGGCGTTTGAAAATCGCCTGATCCTGCAGGCACTGCAACGCAGCAATGGTAATAAGAAAGAAGCTGCGGCACTGCTGAATCTGAAACGAACCACCCTAATCGAGAAGCTGAAAAAAAAGAACCTTCAGTACCCTTAGCTGCCGGAGTCTGCATGTCAATCAACGCTGCACATACCCTGTCACTGATCCAGAACATACTGAGGGATCAGTCTGCCCCTGCGGTGTCGGAGCAGCACAATGCTGATGCAGCCAAGAAATTCTCGGCCCGCCTGGATGCAGCACTTGCCCAGGGCACGGTACCACAGGAGAGTTCAAGCCAGGCCGTACAGCGAGCTGCAGAGATGCTGCATCTGACCAGCTTGCGCAGTTCGCTGAAACTGCTGGATGATCAGCCTGACTCAGGCCCTTCTCCGCTGCTGGATGGCAACCTGCCGGTCCTGCAACAGCCCCTGCCGATGCAGGTCTATCTGGCACAGCAGGCTGAAACCACGGGACCGGCAGCACCTCGCCAGCTTCCCCCAACAGAACCAACAATCCATGAACAGAGGTCTGTCCCGCAACCTGTCGAGCAGATTGACAGACGTCAGGCCGCGATCCAGGTCAACACGGCAGTCAGCGCCCCTATCGATCAGATTGTTGAAAAAGCCTCGCAGCGCTACAGCGTTGATGCCGACCTGATCAAGGCGGTGATTAAGGCCGAGAGCAACTTCAACCCCCGTGCCGTCTCCCATGCAGGCGCCCAGGGACTGATGCAGCTGATGCCGGCAACCGCCCGCGGCCTGGGCGTTGGCAACCCCTTTGACCCGGAGCAGAACATCATGGGGGGGACCCGGTTCCTGCGGGATCTGCTTGAACGGTACAGCGGAGACCTTGATTCAGCGCTGGCAGCCTACAACTGGGGACCCGGCAACGTTGACCGTCGACCGGACCGGCTCCCCCGCGAGACCCGCGACTACCTGGTTAAGGTAAAACAGTACTACGCTGCGTTTACTGCGTAGTAACAGGCTCCCATGCACCTCCATCATCAGATCAGCTTCAGTATCGTTACAGCAACCGCCTTTCTGCTGCTCCTGTCGGCACACCGGCACGCAGATGCCGACCTGTTTCACTACACCAGTAAAGACGGCTCACTGGTGATCGTGGATGACGAGGGCAAGATACCGCCCGAATATCGCAAAAAAGCCAGAATTAAACGCTCCAGCCAAGGATCAGCAGAAAGGTATACCAGTGTAACGGTACGGGGCAGCAAGGTGCTGGTACCGGTAACCGTCAGTTTCAGGCATGAGACGGCACAGGCGCGCCTGCTGCTGGATACCGGGGCAAGCATCACCACCATCACCCCTGCCCTGGCAGCACGGCTCGGTATCAGGCCGGAGCACACCAGACAGTCGGTGGGCAGGGTGGCCGACGGCAGTTTCATCACAGCCCAGAACACGATTGTGGATTATCTGATGGTTGGTCCCAAGGTGAAGCACAGCATTGAAGTGGCAGTACTGCCGATGAACGGACCGGCCATGGGATTTGACGGACTCCTGGGCATGAATTTCCTGAGCGATTTCCGCTACCACATCAACCTTGGCAGCCAGACCATCGAATGGGTTGCCCACTAACACAACACCGTCTAGAGCAGATCAACCGGATCCACATCAATTACCCACCGTACCGACGCAGGTAATGACAGAGCCTGCCTCAACCGGGCCAACAGGCGGTGCAGCGAGGGTCGGCCGGCATCTTTCAGCAGGATCTGGCTACGAAAACGCCCCCGCAAACGATAGAGCGGCGCCGGTGCCGGCCCCAGCACTTCGGTACGTCCCCCCATCCCCTCTTTGATCGTCCTGATCAGGGCTGCTGCTTGCTCAGAGGCCTCCGTGAGTGCAGCCTCTGTGACGGCTGACAGCCTCACTGCCGCAAGATGACCGTATGGGGGGTACCCCAGCTCCTGCCGATATTGCAGCTCTTGCTGGTAAAACTGTTCATAGTCATGTTGCGCTGCACAGGCAACGGCATAGTGGTCAGGCTGCACCGCCTGTACCAGCACACGTCCGGCCAGCTCTCCCCTGCCGGCCCGTCCAATTACCTGTGACAGCACCTGAAAGGTCCGTTCCGCAGCCCTGAAGTCAGGCTGGTAAAGACTCCCCTCGGCCTGAAGCACCCCTACCAGGGTAACACCGGGAAAGTCATGCCCCTTGGTGATCATCTGGGTGCCCACCAGAATATCCACCTCCCGCTGCCGCACTTTGTCCAGAATCCGGGCATGCCCCCCCTTGCCGCTGACCGTATCGCTATCCATCCGTGTTATCCGCGCAGCAGGAAACAGCTCAACCAACGCATGTTCAATTCGCTCGGTCCCCACCCCCATCTCCTTCAGTTCCGGCTCATCGCAGGAGGGACAGATACAGGGGAACGGCACCTGATAATCGCAATAGTGACACAGGCTGATGCGGCGCTGCCGGTGGTAGGTAAGTGAAACGGAACAGTTTGGACACTGCAGATCAGCCCCGCAGGAAGGACAGGCCAGCCAGCTGGCAAACCCGCGCCGATTCAGGAAGACCAGACTCTGCTCACCACGCTGCAGGTTATCGGCCAGGGCCTCCACCAGGGCCGCAGAAATGGGCATTTCTGCGGTCATACGACTGGAAATCAGGGCTACCTCCGGCATCGGTCGCGCCCCCACCCGCTCAGGCAGCGTCAGATTACCCAAACGCCCCAGATGAGCCGCATACCGGGTAGTCACCAATGGGGTTGCAGAGCCCAGCAGCACTACTGCCTGCTCCTGCTGCCCCCGCACCAGGGCCAGATCACGGGCATTGTAGCGCAACCCGTCACCCTGTTTGAACGAAGACTCATGCTCTTCATCAACCACGATCATGCCGATCCGCTCAAGCGGTGCAAAGATTGCAGAACGGGCGCCAATCGCGATCCGTGCTTCGCCGCGCCTGATACGCCGCCATTCATCATAGCGCTCCCCGTCGGACAAGCCGCTGTGCAGCACGGCAATGCCAAGGCTGAAACGTGCACGGAAACGCTGCACCAGCTGAGGGGTCAGCGATATCTCCGGCACCAGCACCAGTGCGTTGTTGCCTGCCTGCAGGGTATGGGCAATCGCCTGCAGGTAGACCTCGGTCTTACCGCTGCCGGTCACGCCATGCAGCAAAAACGGGGCAAATCGTCCGGCATCCAGTGCCTCCAGTAGTGCAGTAACTGCCTGCTGTTGATCCTGCGTCAGCGGCTTTGGCTGGTCCTGCCCCACCTGCAGCCCGCTGAACGGGTCCCGGTAGACCTCCCGTTCCTCCCTGCTGATCAATCCCAGCTCCTCCAGCTTCTTGAGCTGCGCTGAACAGTCGCCGAAACGGGCTCGCAGCTCTGAAGACGGCGAAGCGCCCGCTTCCAGCAGGTAGGTGAGGATGGCGAGCGCTTTGCCTTTCAGCTGATGGGGCTGCAGCTCTGCCATACGGTACCAGCGTTCTTTTTTGATCTTTCTGCCGCCACTCAGGGTACCATGATCCCCCCCCCCCTTGCTTTGCAGATTGATACCACTGGGCAGGGCGGTCTTCAGTACCTCACCCAGCGGATACAGATAATAGGCGGCCAGCCAGCGAAAAAAAGTCAACTCCTTCTCGGTCCAGAGCGGTTGCTCGTCCAGCAGCTCCAGCACCTCTTTCAGCTGCTGCCCCGGCGCAGGTTCGCCAAATCCCAACACGTATGCCGATATCCTGCGACGCCCAAACGGCACCAGCACCCTGATTCCTGGGACAATACGATCCTGAAAACAGATTGGCACCCGGTAATGAAAGGTACGATCAAGCGGCAAAGGGACCACAACCTCAATAAACGAGCTGATAGTGTCAGATACAGACGGATTTATTTGTGTATGCGTTTGCTCTGTGGTAGTCACGGTGTCCATCAGTATCTTTCAGCATCCAGGTTGTGACAAGCGGAAATTCCGTTTGGAGGTGATTCTCTATGCGCATCTTCCTGCTGCTTTTCCTCAGCATCTACGGTACGGCCCACGCCTACCTGCTACTGCGTCTCAAATGGGCGTTTCCCCGTCTGCGTGCCGGGTGGCCCGTTGCTATCGCCTGGTGTCTGCTGATGATGGCAGCGCCGATACTGACACGCCTGCTGGAACGCGGGGGACATATCACCAGTGCAACAGCCGTTGCCTGGGTCGGCTATGTCTGGATGGGGTTTCTGTTCCTGTTTGTTGCGACTTCGGTTGCCCTTGAGTTATTACGTCTGCTGCGCTGGTTGGCGCACTTTTTCGTTCCAATCGCCCGCCCCAACCTGCTGTCTCCCCGACCGTTCTTCCTCTTTTGCGTTCTTACCGCCATGCTGATCACCTGGTACGGCTACTTTGAAGCCTCACACCTGACCGTGGAACAGACCACTGTAACCACAACCAAACTCCCCAAAGGCAGTAAACCGATACGGATCGTGCAGATTTCCGACCTGCATATCGGTCTGCTGGTCTGTACGCCACAGGTGCAAGAGATGGTTGCCCGTATTCAGCAGTACCAGCCTGATCTGGTGGTTGCCACTGGTGATATCGTGGATGGTCATATCTGCCATTTTGACGGCGTATCACAGTTATTCCGCGGCCTGCAGCCACGGTTAGGCATGTTTGCCGTGCTGGGCAACCATGAGTACTATGCCGGCGCAGAACCTTCCCGTACCTTTCTGGAGCACGCGGGCTTTCGTATACTGCAGGGACAGACGGCACAGGTAACTGACCAGCTTTTCTTGGCCGGAGTGGATGACCCTGCCGCTACACGCGTCAATCTGCAGCCACAGGGAGACGAACAGCTGCTGCTTCGCAGTGTCCCCTCTGATCGCTTTGTTCTGCTGCTCAAACACCGGCCGGTAGTGGAACCTGGCAGCACAGGGCTCTTTGACCTCCAGTTATCGGGACATGTCCACAAAGGACAGATATTTCCCTTTAATCTGCTCACCTGGCTGGCCTTTCCGGTACGGGCAGGCATGAATCAGCTTGCGGATGGGAGCTTGCTGTATGTCAATCGTGGAACAGGAACCTGGGGGCCGCCGATCAGGTTTCTTGCTCCTCCGGAGCTGACCGTGATCGACCTGGTACCGGCTGAAGAGCATTAAAAAACCCGCCCTTGACAAAAAGGCGGGCTGCAGAACGAGGCAGATCAAAAAAGCACCTACCAGTATCTTTTGGGAGGCTCGGTATGGCCGGTCTTGATAATCTCCCCATCCACAATCTTGAACATGTCACCGCTCTCGCAGGTCCACTCATCCCCCTCTTCAGGCGGGTTCGGAAAGCTGCGGTGTCCCAGAAAGGTCTCCTGATCGTCGATATACCCGAACCAGTCCAGCGAACCGGTCATCCATATCCTTGTCTTCAATGCCATCTATAAGCACTCCTTTTCAGTAAAGAATCAGACTGACTTTCCAAAAAAAAGAACGGGTTGTCAACGGCTTTTTGCAACGTGACCAGTGGTGGTGCCCTTGACTTTCAGCAGGTAAATGGTTACATCATCCGTCGTACACCGTCATATTCGCCCCCTTGCACTCAGATCTACACGCACACAGGTGATGCCATGCCACGCTCAGGCAGTAAAAATGCTTCGTTTGCAGGAAACTACAGCCGCCACCTTGATGAGATGCGCTCACTGCTGCGGACACTGGACCCACGACACACCGCTGATGATGAAGGCACCCTGACGGCCCCCATGGATATTTACGAAACCGAACGGGATCTGGTGCTGGAATTTGATCTGCCCGGCCTCAGCCCGGAGGAGATCAGTCTGTCCCAACGGGGCATGATCTGTGTCATTCAGGCAGACAAACAATCAACACCGCCGACCGGACAGGCTCGCTACCTGTGCCTTGAACGCCATTTCGGCAAACTGCGCCGCACGGTCAGGCTGCCGGATATGGTCGACCCCTCCCAGATCCGCGCTGAATACCGACGGGGGGTATTGCGCCTCATCTGTCCCAAGGGACAAGAACGACGTATTTTGATTAAGGAGTTGTCACGTGAGTAACACTGACCAGGAACATCAAGTAAACGAAACCACCACTACCAACGAAGAAGAACTACGGGTGCCGGAGCTGCTACCGCTTTTGCCGATCCGTGATGTGGTGGTTTATCCCTTTATGATCATACCACTCTTTGTCGGTCGCGAGGCATCCATCAAGGCGGTTGACCAGGCCCTGGCCGGTGACCGGATGATCATGTTGGCAACCCAGCATGAGATCGGCGACGAAGAACCCTCACCCGACAAGATTTATCAAGTCGGCACCGTGGCCATGATCATGCGGA
>DKFG01000231.1:255-378 GCA_002452325.1 Geobacter sp. UBA6802 | reverse complement strand
TGCTGAAGGCACGCATCACCGAATACGTCGAAGAAAAACCTTTCCACACAGTCCGTATTGCACGGCTGGTTGAACCATCAGTGGCAGACAGCCTTGAAACCGAGGCGCTGATGCGCACCGTGC
>DKFG01000231.1:0-160 GCA_002452325.1 Geobacter sp. UBA6802 | reverse complement strand
ATGCTGCTGGAGATCGAAGACCCGATCCGGCGCCTGACCAAGGTGAATGAGCTACTGGCCCGCGAGCATGAGATGCTTTCAGTGCAGGCCCAGATCCAGCACGCCGCTCGGGAGGAGATGGGTAAGAATCAGAAAGAATACTACCTGCGGGAGCAGATGA
>DKFG01000043.1 GCA_002452325.1 Geobacter sp. UBA6802 | reverse complement strand
AAAGGTGTCCATGGTATCGGTTTCACGGCGGGCAGGCTTGCCGCATTGCGGGCAATCCACCTTAGTGAAGCTCTCCAGGGTTGCCAGGGGAGAGCCGCCTTCACCAGTAAAATGCACATCATGGGGCAGCACCACCGGCAGGTCCTGATCCGGCACCGGCACCACGCCGCAGCAGTCACAATAGATGATCGGAATCGGAGAACCCCAGTAACGCTGGCGTGATACCCCCCAATCCCGTAAGCGAAAGTTGACGGTTTTCTTCCCCTTGCCTTGTTCTTCAAGCCAGGTGGCGATGCTGTCCTTGGCAGCATCACTGCGCTGGCCGTCAAACTGGGCAGAGTTGACCATGGTACCCACCTCGGTATAGGCAGCAGTCATGGTTGCCGGGTCAAGGGTCTCGCCCTCAGGCTGAATCACCACCACCAGATCCAGATTATACTTTTTGGCAAACTCAAAATCACGCTGGTCATGGGTCGGCACCGCCATCACCGCGCCGGTGCCGTACTCCACCAGTACAAAGTTAGCCAGGTAGATCGGCATTTTGCGCCCGTTGGTCGGATTGATGCAAAAGGCTCCGGTAAAGACTCCTTCCTTTTCCAGGTCATCAGAGGTACGGGCGATCCGGTCAGTCTTTTTGACCTTGTCGATAAACGCCTCAACCTCGGCCCGCCGTTCAGGAGTGGTCAGCTCCAGGGCCATCGGGTGCTCAGGCGCAAGAGACATGAAGGTGGCGCCAAACAACGTGTCGGGACGGGTGGTAAAGACACGGATTGCACCATCACGGCCTTCCAGTTGAAAGTCGATCTCGCAGCCGGTACTCTTGCCGATCCAGTTGCGCTGCATGATCAGCACCCGCTCCGGCCAGCCCGGCAGCTTGTTGGTAAAATCAAGCAGCTCCTCAGCATAGTCGGTGATCTTGAAGAACCACTGTTCCAGTTCCTTCTGCACCACCTCGTTATCACAGCGCCAGCACCCGCCGTCCTCCACCTGCTCATTGGCCAGCACAGTCTCGCAGGAGGGACACCAGTTCACAAAAGACTGTTTCTTGTAAGCCAGCCCCTTTTTGTACATCTCCACAAACAGCTTTTGCTCCCAACGGTAGTAACTGACATCACAGGTAGCCAGCTCACGATCCCAGTCATAGGAAAGCCCCATCAACTTCAACTGATCCCGCATGTAGGCCATGTTTTCATAGGTCCAGGCAGCCGGGTGGCTGTTGTTCTTGATGGCAGCGTTTTCGGCAGGCATACCAAAGGCATCCCAACCCATGGGATGCAGCACGTTAAAGCCGCGCATCCGCTTGAAACGGCCTACCACATCACCGATGGAGTAGTTGCGCACATGGCCCATATGGATCCGGCCGGAAGGGTACGGAAACATCTCCAACAGGTAGTATTTCTGCCTGGACGGGTCTTCAGTAACCTTGAAGGTCTTCTGATCTTCCCACTGCTGCTGCCACTTGCTTTCAATCTCCAACGGTAGATATTTCATCTCTGCTGACATCCGATTACTCCTCTTTGTAGCAAATATCTGTAACTAAGCTTAAATTCCAGCGCACTCCAGTATGGCCTGACCAATGCCGGGCAACGGCACCGCCCGATCCACGCAGCCGGTGGCCACTGCCTCGCGGGGCATACCGTATACCACGGCCGTATCCTCAGATTCCGCCAGGGTATAGCCGCCTCGATTCTTGACCTCAACCACCCCTTTACTGCCATCATTTCCCATGCCGGTCAATACCACGGCCAGCATCCGGCTGCCAAAAAGAGGCGCACAGGAGCTGAACAGTACATCTGCAGACGGTACATACCGGTCGACTGCAGAGGGGACAACCACCCGGGCCCTGATCAGCCCGCCCTGATCCTCCAACACCAGATTTTTCCCGCCGGGAGCCAGCAAGGCCACACCCGGTTCAACCAGATCGTTATCAGATGCCTCACGCACCGTAAAGGGAGAGAGCCGGTTCAGGCGCTCGGCAAAGGCCCGGGTAAAACCGGGCGGCATATGTTGCGCCAGGACCATAGAAAAGGGATAATCCCGTTCAAACGAGCTGAAGATGCTTTGCAAGGCAGGTGGCCCGCCAGTTGAAGAGGCAACAGCAACCAGCTCAACCGGCTGTTTCTTCCTCTGCCGTGTTCCCCTGCCCTTTTCAGAAACAGCAGCCAGACTACCGGATACAGCTTTGCGACCGGACAGGCCGGCCATCACCTGCTTAACCTTCCAGCGCAGGTCCTGTTCAATACTGGTCAGTTCTTGGGCATAACCACACTCCGGCTTGGCCACAAAATCAAGAGCCCCCATCTCAAGGGCACGAAAGACCTTGTCTGCATCAGACAGGGCGCTGATCACGATTACCGGCAGGTTGAAACGGGTAGTCAGGATCCGCAGCAGCGTAAAGCCGTCCATGCGGGGCATCTCCAGATCAACGGTCACCAGATCGGGCTTGAGTGAAATGACCTGCCGGATCCCCTCTTCACCATCCACGGCATACCCAACCACGGTTACGCCGGGCAACCCTTCAAGCATCTTGCTGATGCTGCGTCGACTATAGGCCGAGTCATCAACCACCAGCACCTTGGTCTGTTTCATGGCGATACCCCTCGGTCACTGCTGCCCGACTTCTGATAGACCATGTCGTTCTTGAAGTGCCGTAAGGAAAACAAGGTGGTGACATTCACCAGCGATTCAGAATGGCCAAGCAGCAGAAAGCCGCCATCGCGCAGGACCTGATAGAATGATTCAATCACCTTTTTCTTGGCAGCCAGGTCAAAATAGATGATGACATTACGGCAGAAAATCAGGTCAAAGGTACCCAGCATCCGCATGCGAACAGGATCCAACAGATTCAAATGGCTGATGGATACCATCTGCCTGACCCGGTCATTGATCCGATAATTGCCGTCCGGCTGCTGCTCAAAGTACTTTTTCTGAAAATAGGCATCAGTCACCCGGAACGACGAAGCACCATATATCCCACGCCTGGCATGCTGCAACACCCGCTGACTGATATCGGTGCCGATTACCTCAATTGACCAGTCTGCCAGCTGTTCCTGTTCAAGCAGCAACATGGCAATGGTATACGGCTCTTCACCGGTTGAGCAGCCGGCACTCCAGATTCGCAGATGTTTCATACAACCTTTGGCTGCCCGCAGATCAGTCAGCTCCGGCACAATCTCGTCCACAAAGGCCTTCAGCTGGTACTCTTCACGGAAGAAATAGGTCTCGTTGGTGGTCAGGAGGTCCATGATCTCCTCCAACTCCTGATCCCGCTTGCGATTGAAACGCAGAAACTGGTAGTACTCGCGGAACGTCTTGAACTGATTGGCGGCCATACGTCGCGCCAGACGCTTTTCCAACAGATAGGAGTTCTGATCATCAAACCAGAGCCCGCAGTGGGCGTAGACCAGATCCCGCAGCAGACGAAACTCCTCTTCCGTCATGGTCAGTGAGGATTCAGGGGGGCACATTCCTATTCTCGCCGCAGCATCGTCCTGATGCCTTCCTTAACCAGATCGTTGTCTTCACGTTCCAAGGCCTGCTGCAGCAGTAAATGCCGATCTTCTTCAGCAAGCACAACACTGGCGCGTACCGCCGCCACCCGCACATCCCAATCGGGATTGCAGATAACATGCTGCATCCAGGGCACCAGCAACCTGCCGTCCTGATGACTGAGGAGATCAATCGCCCCTTTCAGTACCTCGCCCTGCCTCTTCCCGAGCCCCTGTGAAATGGCCTGCAACAGCTCCGGCAGGTCTGACTGTTCTGCCATCTCAATACAGGCAAGCTGCACCACCTCATCACCCTGTTCCCAACAGGCGATCAGTTCGGGAATCGCCTCACGACCGGCCAGTTTTACCAGACTGCGCAGTACCGCCGCCTGTACCCAGAAGTCCTGATCCAACAAGGCCAGTTTCAACGGCTGGATAGCACTGGTATCACCGCACTCCCCCAATGATTCGGCTGCAGCAATCCGCACATCAGGCTCTTCATCCACCAAAGCGGTTACCAGGTTACTACAGCCTTCGGCCATGCCCAGTTGACCGGCTGCCCGCGCCGCTGCCTCACGCACCACAGGATATTCATCATTCAGCAGCACTGAAAGACCTGCTGCATCTTTAAGTTTGGCAAACAGAAACGCAGCACCACACCGTTGCACTGGTGATGATTCCTGTGCAAGCTGCACTGCAGCCTCTACCAGCAATGCAGGAGCAACCAGGTTACTGGAGCGCAACGAGTTGAGTGCCGTGTCACGCACGGCACGGTCAGGATCGTGCAACAGCGCCACCAGCGCAGCATGCAGCTCAGGATCGGACATTCTGAGCACCGCAGCCGCAGCAGCAGCGCGAACATGGGGGTCTTCGTCATGCAACGCTGTGCCCAGGGTAGCCGTGCCTTCAACATCACCCTGCCAGCCCAGAAATGAACAGAGTACGGCCCGCTCAGCAGGGTCACTGCTGTCGGTAAAACGGGATACGGCAGCAGCAACCGCCTGATGCCCCAACGCCTTGAGCGCTGCCCTGGCCGGTGTTACCAGCCGTTCATCCAACAATGCGCACAGCAACAGGCCAGCACAACGTGGATCAGCCAGTCTCCCCAGAATGGTGATGATCGCCTCATTAAGCATCAGATTGCCGGGGCTGAAGGCGTTGTTCAATTGCTCGATCCCCCCTTGATCCAGCAGTACTTGCAGTTGGCTGTCAACAGCAGTCTGTTCAGACGGTTTCAGCTGTTTTACTACCTGCGCCAAAGCAATGAGGGCTGTCTGGACAATGCCGGTCTGCGACGAGAGTACCCCTTGCAGCAGCAACTCTACTGCCACACGATCATTACCAATCCTGGCCAGACAGGCATAGACTGATCGTTTCAGCAGATCATGCTGCACCAGCTCGGTGATAATGGGGGGCAACGTACCGCATACCCCGATTTTTGCCAGGGCAGCCAGGGCATTGAACCGGAAGAAAAGATCGCCGTTTTGTTCCAGATGCTGCAGTAACACCGGGGCAGACGAGATATACCCCACTGTTCCCAAGGCCTCTGCAGCCGAGGCGGCAACATTGATATCCTGATCTGAAAGTGCCTCAATCAGACCAGGCAGCACTGCCTTGCCACCAATCTGGCCTAAAATATCAACTACCTGTTTGCGCAGATCATGATCGGCATCATGCAGGTGTGCCAACAACAGCGGAACGGCAGCACTGCCGACCCGGATCATCAGTTCGGCAATCGCACTACGCAGGCCGGCATTTTCATCATCACGCAACAGCTCCAGCAACAGCCTCAGCTGCTCGGCAGCAGGACGTGCAGCAACCACCAGCTCAACAGCCTGCTTGCGCACCCGCCAGCTGGGGTCCCCCAGGGCTGCAAACAATACGGCACTGCTTTCGGACAATGGTTTGCCCAGCTGTGCCTGAACCGCCTGATAGCGTTCGTCATCAGTTGTCGGCCCGGTAGCCGGACAGGTCTGATTCACCATACTGCCCCTTCCCTTCTTTGTTGGGTCTGTTGTTCGCCACTCCTGAACAACTCATCTATATGCAGCACCAGATACATCTGTTCATTCCACAGACAGACCGCAATCAACAGTTCGGCGCCAACATTACTCACCATGTCGGGCGGTGGCCTCAGATCCCCGACCGTAATACTGAACACCTCATCAAGGTCATCAACGGCCAGGGCCACCGGTCGACCGCCAACCGAGACAATGATCAGCTTGCCCGGCCCTGTCAAGCGGGGAGGCATGCCGAAGCGGGCCCGCAGATTCAACACCGGAATCACCTGGCCACGCAGATTGATCATTCCGTCAAGCAGATCATGCTGCACCGGAAAACCGGACAGCTTCTGCGGGGTCAGGATCTCTTTGATCCGCATGATATCAATGGCGAACAGATTGTCTCCCAAACGGAATCCGGCCAGCTGCAGTTCCTGAGTCCCGGTTTCCATCTCAGTCTCCTTCGCCAAGACAGGTATCCACCACCTTGGGGATATCCATGATAATCACCATCCGTTTACCGGCCCTGCCGATGCCGGCGACAAACTCACGGGCCGCCCCCTCCAACACTGACGGCGCGGTCTCACGCTGACCCGCTTCGATCCTGACCACATCCGTAACCCGGTCAACACGCAAGCCGTAAAGACCTTCATCACAGCGCACAATGATAATCCGCTCAAAGGCACGATCATGGTCACAGGGCATGTTCAGACGCCGACGCAGTGCATAGACCGGCACGATCACCCCCCGCAGCGAGAGAACACCGTCAAGATACGAAGGCATCCTGGGCACTTCCGTCAGTTCGCGGGGTTTGATGATCTCCTTGATCTCCATGATGCTGATGCCGTACTCCTCGTCACCTAGCCTGAAACAGAGAAACTCTTCATAACTTGTCTCTGCAGCAAGCTGATCAACCGGCAGCAGTTCCGGTGCAGATGCATCCTGTTCAGCAGCACGGTCCTGCTCCCTGCCGTGCAGAATAACTGCCAGCGGATCGAATGCACGGGCAGGAATCACGCTTCTGGCCGGGGCTGGACCGGGAAAAGCTATCGCAGTATGGGGCAGATCGAAAACATCATCAGGCAGTGACAATGCAGGCGGAGACTCTTCAGCTGCAGCAGGCAGCGGGTGCTGTGCCACCTGCGGCGCCTGCTCTTCTTCACGCTTAGACTTGTTGCGGATTCTGGCCAGCTCCATCAGAGGGTCACCTCATCCCTGACTTCCTGAATGATGGCAGCATCGATCACCGCGGCATCATTACCGTAGGCAACCAGCAGGGCATTGGTGGCAATGGCATTGATGCGACGGGGAACACCGCCGGAAAGCTCCTGTATCGCCTGCACCGCATCGGGCGTGAACAGACCGGGACTCCCTCCCGCTGCCGTCAGCCGGCAATCAAGGTATTCCATGGTTTCTTCCAGTGACAACGGTTGAAGATGAAAATGCAGAGCAATCCGCTGCCGCAACGGCTCCATCGGCTGATACCGCAGCAGATCCCGCAACTCGGGCTGCCCCATGATCAGGATACTCATCAGATTATGATGATCCAGCTGGTAGTTGGTCAGCAACCTGATTTCGTCAAACACCTCAAGTTCGGTGATGGCCTGCGCCTCATCCACCACCAGTACCGGACGGATGCCGGCAGCATGCATCTGATACAGAACTGCGGTAATCTGTCGTAGCAGATCATCTTTGGTGCGGGCTGGTTCTGCAACATCAAGCCCATGGGCTACGGTACGGAGAAACTCGAGCGCCCCCATACGGGGATTAAAGATCAGCACAAAATGGCATGTTGCGCCGCAGCGGTCCATCAGGGCTCGGGAAAGCGTGGTTTTGCCGCAACCCACATCACCGGTCAGCAGGGCGATTTCCCGCTCTTCAACCGCATATTCCAAACGAGCCAAAGCCTCTTCATGGCCACGGGAAAGAAAAAGAAAGCGAGGATCCGGTGTCTTGCCAAAAGGGCGTTCCTTCAGGGCAAAATAGCTCAGGTACACACCTAGCCCCCGCTGCCGCGCATGGTTTCGGCAATAATCCCCCCGGCATCCAGCACTAAAATGGTGCGCTGGTCACCCAGATCTGCCGCCCCGGAGATTCCCCGCACTGACTTGAAGGCAGGCCCCAGTGGCTTGATGACAATATCCTGTTGTCCCAGCAGATCATCAACCACAATACCCAGACGTTTTTCTGCAACCCCCAGCACCACCACGTACTGATCACCAGGGCTGACATCTACCCGATCGATCCTGAAAAGCCGTTCCAGACGAAGCAGCGGCAGGGTATGCCCGCGCAGGTTGACCACCTCTTTACCCTCAACGGTCTTGATGTCTGACGGTGCAAGAATCAGCGATTCAACCACCGAGGTGATCGGCACAGCGTAGGTCCGACCTGCGCAGAAGATAATCAGGGCCTTGATGATAGCAAGTGTGATCGGCAATACGATAGTAAACCGCGAACCCTTGCCGGGCCAGGTCTCAATATCCACCATACCGGACACAGCAGCTATATTGTTACGCACCACATCCATGCCGACACCTCGGCCCGAGATATCGGTGATGATGTCAGCCGTGGAAAAACCGGGCAGAAAGATCAGATCCAGCGCTTCACGGTCAGTCATGTTGCTGATATCAGACACCAGCCCCTTGGCAAGGGCCTTTTGCTTAATCTTATCAACATTGATGCCGGCACCGTCATCTTCCACTTCTATGACCACGTGATTTCCTTTTTGAAATGAGGAAAGCCGCACAGTCCCCCGCTCGTCCTTGCCGACTGCCAGACGTTTTTCAGCCGACTCAATACCATGGTCAATGGCGTTGCGGATGATATGCATCAGCGGATCGGCTATGTCCTCAACAATCAGTTTATCCAGCTCTGTCTCAGCGCCAAACAGCTTGAGATCGATCTTCTTACCCTGCTCACGGCAGACCTTGCGCACAATGCGGGACATCTTCTCGTACAGTTGCCCCACCGGAATCATCCGGATATCCATGACCCCGTTCTGCAGATCGGTCAGACGGCGCTCAAGCCCCTTGGCTGCCTTGCCCAGGTCTATGGCCATACGTGAAAACTTCTCGGCCCGCATCCGGTTGGCTATGGTAGCAATGGATGAGTGGGCCAGGACCAGCTCACCAACGATATTCATCAACTCATCCAGTTTAGCGATATCAACCCGCACCGTGCGGCTCATGCTTTTGGCAGACTGGGGATCTTCAGTCGCTGCCGCAGTTTGTTCATGGGTTGCCGGGATCGGTATTGAGGCAGCTTGTGAAGTTGCAGCCACCACCGGAACCGTCGTAGCTGCGGACGGAGGCTGCGGCTGTAAGGCAGTGGCCTGCAGACCGCCGTCGGCTGCCAGAATTGTCACCCCCTGCCCTTCCAACAGGGCTGACATCTCCTGTTGGGTTTTACTACTTCCCACCAGCAGATCAAAATCGATGTGGGTCTCCATATTTTCGCCGACACTGGGCAGAGTACTGATGACCTCACCGGACTCCTTCAGCAGATCAGTCAGACCGGACAGGCCCTGATCAAAGGTAGTCAGCTCGAATGAGGCATGAATCACATAGATAAGGCGGCCCTTGGAACAGTTCTCTTTGAGGCGATGTTCTTCGTACTCGGTCAGAGCACCCATCAGCGTTTCAGAAAGCCCCAACTGTTCCAGCAGCGGAAGATCCTGGTCTGGTTCAACCGGATTCAGGCAGGTAGCAATGGCAGCGGCATGGGCTTCAGCAGCGGCACGATGATGTTCAAGGGTGTTGGTGCTACAGGCACGCAGCAGGGTGGTAAGCAGCTTGACCGAAGAAAAGAGCAGTTCTATGACCGTGGGATTCAGGGTAACCTTGCCCATGCGCAGCCAATCCAGCAGATTCTCAGCATGGTGTGCCACCTCGGCCACCATGCTGAAGCCGAACATACCAGCCAGACCTTTCAGCGAATGGGCACCCCTGAAAATGGCGTTCAGCAGATCAGGATCCCAGTTACCCTCTTCGGCCATATCGGCCAGATCAGCCAACTGACTGCCAAGCTCTTCAACAACCTCCTCTGCTTCGGCAAGAAAATCCCGTGCTGCATCGGATGATGAAGACGCAGCGGCAGTCATACCAGTCCTTTAACCAGCTCCAGCAGCTGTTCCGGCTTGAACGGCTTCACCAGATAGGCAGTAGCCCCCAGGGCCAACCCCTTATCAATATCCTTACGGCTTCCTTCTGTGGAAATGACAATAACCGGCAATTCTTTGTAGAGCGGGTTGTTGCGAATAAAGCTCAACAGTTCAAGCCCGTTGATATCCGGCATGTTGATGTCGGTCAGCACCAGATTGATCTGCTCACGGGGAAGCATCCGCAGGGCCTCAAAACCGTTATTGGCCTGAATGACGGTGACATCACCCAATGCGTCAAGAGTTGCAGCCAACAGAGAGCGCATGGCAGCAGAGTCATCAACGATCAGTATGGTGCTTCGGTTCACGATAGAGACTCCTCTGAACGCAGGCGTTCCGGCTGAACAGCACCATCACCTACCTGCAAAATAGATTGCAACTGCTGCATGAAAGAGGCAAACGGCTCACCATCAGTTTTTCCCCGACGCGGCTTGGCCAGATAGCGGCACCCGAGTCCGGTTACTTCCTGAATAGCCTCGTCATGCTGAAAATCAGCGAGGGCAATACAGCTAAAACCTTTAAAATTACGGTGTAACAGGTGCACCAACTCCAACCCGCCCAGCACACCGGTACCGTCCATCTTTGGCATGATCAGATCGATCAGTACAACCGGAGAGATACCCTTGCGGAAAAGGCTGTCTATCTGCACCAATGCCGCTTCAGTCTTGTTAAAGGTGGCAACTCTGAACCACTTCTGCAAAGAGTTGTGAACCGCCTCTGCCATGCTCTGGTCGTCGTCAACCATAACCAGCACCGGCAGCTGTGGTTCCGATACCTGGTGCGTTACCGGCTGCAGATCGGCTGGAGACGCACAGCCAACATCATCACCAAGCTCCTGCTGCATTCTGATGCCGACTGCCGCCAGTTGCTCCGGTGCCACATCTCCTAGTTCAAGCAGTAGCTGAACCGGATCCAGATAGGCGCCATCAACGGTTTCTACCTCACAGGTAGTAACGTCAAAGGTGCCATCTGTCCAGGCAAAGAGAGTCATCAGAACATTGTTGATCTGTTCACGCATGGTCTGTTCGATCACGAGCAGATCAACCTTAAACCTGGTATGCAGAATACTACCGATCCGTTCTTTGAACCGTTCCTGCTGCTGGATGGCCAGGGCCTGCTGCACCATTGCCAATGTTGCAGCACCGCGCTGCACCAGCAGTTCGCCCAGGCTTTGCTGAAAACCGGTTGAACTTGCCCGGACCAGCAGACCATCACGAAACTGCAGCACCGCCTCGCGGCCACGGCTCTTAAGGGTCAGTATCCCGGTAGGGCGACTGACCCCCACCAGCTGCAGGATTTCGTCCAGCCCCAGTTCCTCAAGTTTTCCGTGCAGTCCTGACTGCATCTGCATGCCAGTAACTCCTCATCTGCAGTATCTACGGGTAAACAGGGGGCCTATGATAAACTACCAACGGATGTGAGTAAAGTGCTATGACGGTTTGCCGGTCTTTCTTTCCCTACCCCTGAACAACAGCCGGAAAGGGGTGCCCTTAAAGCCGAACGCATCCCGAAAACGATTGCCCAGATAGCGCTGATACGGTGTCAGTACCCCATCGGGCTGGTTGGTGAAGATGGCAAACGTAGGTGGCTTAACCGCCACCTGGGTGGCAAAATAAAACTTGACCCGACGGGCATGGTGCAGCGGGGCATGGTGGGCCTCCACCGCCTCCTTGAAGACCCGGTTCAGTTCAGACGTGGTAACCCGGCGGGCATACTGTTCTGCCACCTCGGCAGCCTCTTCCATCACCTTATGAATCCGCTGACCGGTCTTGGCTGAGACAAACACAATTGGCGCAAAGGCCAGAAACTTGAATTCGTACTGGATCTGCTCCACAAACTTGCCAACGGTCTTGTTATCCTTCTCAAGGGTATCCCACTTGTTGACCACAAACACACAGGCACGGCCTGCCTCGTAGACATAGCCGGCAATATGCTTGTCCTGCTCGGTAATACCATCTTCAGCATTCAGCACGATCAGAGCCACATCAGCACGGTCAATACTCTTCAAGGCATCAACTACACTGTATTTTTCCAGCTTCTGGCTGGTCTTCCCCTTACGACGGATACCGGCAGTATCAATCAGGCAGTACCGTTTTTTGTTGCAGGTAAAAAAGGTATCCACTGAATCACGCGTGGTTCCGGCAACAGGGTTGGCCACCACCCGCTCAAACCCCA
>DKFG01000099.1 GCA_002452325.1 Geobacter sp. UBA6802 | reverse complement strand
GCATACTGAGAGCCCTGCCCTGGAAACAAAAAAGAAGTTTTGCTCATAAAAACAACCCCTTATGCTAAAAATATCAATGCTACCACCGTAACAATGCAGAGCCATAGGTAAACCCGCCTCCAAAAGCATCCAGCAGAATCAGGTCTCCCTGCTTGATCCTGCCGGAACGGTTGGCTTCGTCCAGTGCAATCGGTATGGAAGCTGCCGAGGTGTTGCCGTATTTGTGTAGATTAACGAAAATTCGTTCTTCGGGAATGCCGACCCGTTTGCCGGTGGCCTCGATGATTCTTCGATTTGCCTGGTGTGGAATTAACAGCGCCACCTGATCAGAAGAGTAACCGTTTGCCTCCAGAGCCGCTGCTGCCGCATCACCCATGGCGCGCACTGCATGTTTGAACACCTCGTTCCCTTCCATCCGCAGGTAGTAGAGCTGATCTTCCAGGGTCTTGGGGTCAGTGGCCGGATGACGGGTACCGACACCGGGCTGATAGAGCAGTTGCCAGTGGGTACCGTTGCTGTAGATGTGGGTGGACAACAGCCCGGGTTCATTTTCTGTAGACTCCAGCAGGGCTGCACCGGCACCGTCGCCAAACAGAATACAGGTATTGCGGTCAGTAAAATCAACAATACGTGTCAGAATTTCGGCACCGATCACCAGCACCTTACGGGCCAGACCGGTCCTGATGTAGGCGTCTGCAATGGAAAGGCCATAGATAAAACCGGAGCAGGCAGCGGTCAGGTCAAAGGCTGCCGCGTTTTTTGCGCCAAGTTCATGCTGGACAATACAGGCGGTGGCAGGAAAGGGGAAATCCGGTGTAACCGTGGCCACCAGAATCAGGTCAAGCTGATCAGCAGGACAGGCAGCCATGGAAAGGGCAGCTCTGGCTGCCTTGACAGCAAAGGTAGAGGTATACTCATCAGGGGCTGCGATCCGGCGTTCCTTGATACCAGTCCTGGAGGTAATCCACTCATCGTTGGTATCGACCATCTGCTCAAGGTCGTGGTTGGTGAGTATCGTGTCGGGAACCGAGGAACCTGTTCCGGCGATTCGAGTGCGCAGCATGAAACCCCCTGGCCGTTACCGGAAACTGCACCGGCTGACTCTCATGAACTACTGGAAGGTGAAGCTACTGCAGGGATGATGAGGCCCCGGCACCACCGTTGCGTGGGAGCAGTGCCGTATAATTTTCAGAAAGTTTTTCCGCAATACGCTGGGTCACCCCACTGGTGGCATAATCATGGGCAAAACGGATGGCATTCATGATCGCCTTGGCATTGGAGCCACCATGACAGATCATGCCGACACCGTTAATGCCGATCAAAGGAGCCCCACCGTATTCAGAATAGTCAACGGTCTTTTTGAAACGGTTAAAGGCCCCCCGCATAAAGAGATAGCCCATCTTGGCCACCATATCCCCCATGATCTCACGTTTGAGCATGGTCCCGGTGGCCTCTGCCAGTCCTTCCGACAACTTCAACACCACATTGCCGACAAATCCGTCGCAAACCACCACCTCCACCGTCCCTTTGAAGATGTCCCGCCCTTCAACATAGCCGGCGTAATTGAGCGAAGTCTGGCGCAAAATGGCGTTGGTTTCACGGGTGAGCTCGTTACCCTTGGAATCTTCTTCACCATTGGACAACAGGCCAATCCGCGGATTGGTGATACCCATGGCGTGCTTGGCATAGACCTGTCCCATGATGGCAAACTGCACCAGATGGGAGGCCTTGCAGTCCACATTGCCCCCCACATCCAGTACCAGAGTCTTGCCCTGTAATGTAGGGAAGATCTGGGCGATGGCAGGACGCTCAATACCGTTGATCCGCTTGAGTACAAACATGCCGGCTGCCATGGTGGCACCGGAATTACCGGCACTGACTGCAGCACAGGCCTGCCCATCCTTCACCAGATCAAAGGCCAGACGTACTGAGGAGTTACGCTTCTTGCGTACCGCATCGGAGGCAGAGTCATGCATCCCCACCACCTCGCTGGCATGGTGAATGGTGATATCGAGACCGGTACCGCCAAGGCGTTCCAGCTCCTGACGCAAACGTTCTTCATCACCCACCAGGACGATCGGGATGGCAAACTGACGCGAAGCTGCAACCGCCCCCTCCACCTCAACGGCAGGAGCGTTGTCACCACCCATGGCATCAACAGCAACACGCATCAAATCAGTCCCTAAATGGAATTACGCCTGCTTCACGGCGCCGACTACTTCCTTACCCTTGTAGGTACCGCAGGAAGGGCAGACACGGTGAGGCATCTTGGGAGACTTGCACTGGGGACAAACCGACAGGCTGGGGGCTGTCAGGAAATCATGGGCACGACGCATATTCTTGCGCGATTTGGATGTCTTTTTCTTGGGTACTGCCATGGTGGATACTCCTTTACGTGGCGGCCGGAGCCGCTGGTTTATGAACGGACCTTAAAGTCCTTGAGTACAGCAAATTTTGACGGTTTCTGCTCTATCAGACAGGAGCAGCTGTCACTGTTCAGATCAGCGCCACAGGCAGGACACAGCCCCTTGCATCCTTCAGCACAGAGCGGTTTGACCGGAATTTCCAGGGCAACCTGTTCGGCAATCTCTGGCATCAGGTCAATCTCGTCACCACTGAAACAGGTGGAGATCAGATCCTGTTCGGCAAGCTCAAGCTCATCTTCATCCTCCTGGGCTGCGACACCCTCACGGAAAAAGATGGTGAACCGTGAAGCAACGGGATTGTCAAAACAGCACAGACAACGTGAGCAGGTCAGCTGCACCGGAACGGTAAGTGCCCCCTCAACCCGGTAATGATCCATCTCACGGCACGCCTTGACCGTCACCTGTACAGGGCCGGTAAAACGGCACTCCCCTGCTGACTCCATCTCCTGCAAAATTGGAAATGCGCTGACCGGTTCTACAAAGGCGTACTCCCGAACAGCCTGTTTAATATGTTCGGTTCTGACCTTCATCACCACCGTCACCGCCTGCCTAAGGGTTAAGAAATGAGGTAATATAGTGAAACCTGTCGTTTTGTCAAGTAGAAAGCTCGATCCTTATTGGGGCAGGAAATCACTTTTAAGCCTGATCTGTTTTAAGGCAGCAACAATCAGTTTGGCTGCCTGCTCAAGATCACCCAGCGACAGCACCTCAACCGGGGTGTGCATATAACGCAGCGGCAGCTTAACCAGGGCCGTGGCCACACCGCCCCGGGAAATCTGCATAACATTGGCGTCCGTGCCGGTGGCACGGGGGTTGGCAGTCAGCTGTACGGCAATCTTCTGCTTCTGGGCTGTGCTGTATAACAGCTCAAACAGGGCGTGGTTGATATTGGCGCCACGGGTCAGGATCGGCCCTTTTCCCAGGGCCACCTCTCCATTATGCTTGCGCTCAACATCAGGTTGATCAGTAGCAAAATCAACCTCAACGCAGATGCCGATGTCCGGGTTGACCGTGTAGCTGCTGGTGGTGCCGCCACGCAGGCCGATCTCTTCCTGCACCGAGGAGACCCCATACAGATCAACGGCCAGCTTTTTCTTTTCCTGAGCCACCAGTCGCAACACCTCTGCCACCACAAAGGAGCCGGCCTTGTCATCAAAACCACGGGAGGCCACCCGATCACCCTGCAACCGGATAAAGCTGCTGCTGAAGGTGATGCAGTCCCCGACCCTCACCAGCTTCTGGGCCTCTTTTTTGTCTCTGGCGCCAATATCTATGTACTGGGCCTCCAGCTTGACTACCGTCTCGCGATCCTTGGCATCCATCAGGTGGATCGGTCGTTTACCCACTACACCGGCAAGCGCTCCATCGACCGTATGAATATGCACCACCTTACCCGGAGTCAGGTGAGCATCAACCCCGCCAATGGCGGCAAAATACAGAAACCCTTTGTCATCTATGTATTTGACCTGCAGCCCGATCTCATCGGAATGCCCCACCAGCATTACCTTAGGTCGATCCTTGCCCTGGCCCGGGATAAAGCCGTAGACATTGCCCATAACATCACCGCTGACCTGGCAGAACGGCGCAATATATTCTCTGAAGACCCGCTGGGCCGGCTGCTCATACCCTGATGGACTGGGTGCTTCCAGGATTCGCTCCAGAAAGGCCACTGACTCTTTACGCATGTTGACACTCCTCATAAATAAGATCGGTTATAAGCGAAGACATCATCTTATACTGGATATACTCAAGACAAAGCTGGTACCGTTCAAGCTGCTGATCCGGCAGCACCTGGCTGATCAGCAGACCGGCCTGATGCCAGGCACGCAGGTTGGCGCGCCCCTGGCCTATCACCTCGGACATCTGCTGCGGATGGCAGTAGATGGTGATAGAACTTTCTATCGGCAGCTCTTTGACCTTACGGTAGACCAGATCGCGAAACAGCTGCGACCTGACCAGCTGCCCCAGGGCCGGATGCCAGCAGCCGGCCAATAAGGCCCCTGGTGTCGTCAGCCCCTCATCAGCCTGCAGGCCGATTCTGATGACCGGCACCCCGGCCTTGTTGGCTGCATCCAGCAGCCGTGCCGCTGTCGCAACCCCCTGTACCAAATCGGGAGGTTGGTACTGTCCGGCCAGATAGAGATCTGCCAGCCCGGTACCCTGCAGTACCACTGCCGGATAGATCCGTACAAACCGGGCTCCGGCAGCAATTACCCCACACAGGGACTGCAGCGCCTTATCCGGCGTATCTCCAGGCAAACCGGGCAGCAGCTGGGCACCGGTATTGAAACCGGCAGTCCGCACCCGTGTCATCGCCTGCAGACTCTGTTCCGCTGTGTGTCCCCGACCGGTCATTTGCAGCACGGTATCATCAAGTGACTGCACCCCGATCTCAATGGTGTTCACCTGTTGACCCTGCAAAAAGGCCAGCACCTCATCGCTAAGCCCATCAGGACGGGTGGAGACCCTGACCCCCTGTACCAGTCCTTGCCTGATAAACGGCTGCACCGCTGCCAGAAGCGACTCCTGAACCTGTCGCTGCAGCAGGGTAAAACTGCCGCCAAAAAAAGCCACCTCAGTCGGTCTGCCAGGGGAACGATCCAGCCAGCAGGCAATCTGCTCCTGAATCTGTGACGCTTCAGGCACACGCTGTCTGATGCCCGAGATTGTCTCTTGATTACAGAACAGGCATTGATGAGGACAACCGGCATGGGGGATGAAAAACGGGATGATCAACGGCGACATGATCAAGCATTACACATGCTGCGTCAGCTGCTGCAACGCCGCTTCGGCCGCTGCCTGCTGGGCCGCCTTTTTACTACGGCCATAACCGCAGCCCAGCAGTTCACCATCAACCGTAACGGTTACAGCAAAACAACGGTCATGATCCGGTCCTTCCTGATCAGTAACCGTATAAAGTGGAGCAGCCTGCTTGCGGGCCGCCAGCAGCTCCTGCAGCTGGCTTTTGGCATCAGTGTTTACAGCCTGCTGCTGTTCCAGTTCAGACAGAAGCGGCAGGTAGAGCGGTGTTACAGACTGCTGTACCGCTGTAAGGCCGGCATCACAAAAGATCGCTCCAACCAGCGCTTCAAAGACATCTGCCAGTATGGAGGGGTTGGTGCGTCCCCCCTCCTGCTCTGCCCCTTTACCCAGTCGTATCAGACCAGCAAGATCGCAGGTGGTTGCCAGGTCGGCCAGACGCGTCTGGTCTACCAGTGAGGCCCGCATCCGGGACAGGCTCCCCTCGGGAAGCCCTGGAAAACGCTGAAACAACAGGTCTGCCAGCAGAAGGCCAAGCACTGCATCGCCGAGGAATTCCAGCCGCTGGTAATCCTGCAGCCCCCCCCTGCGAACCTCATTCAGGTAGGAACGGTGAGTCAGCGCCTGGCTGGCAAGGGCAGGATCGCTGAACCGATGCCCCAGTATCTTGTGTGGTATTTCGTTCATAAGCAAGTCGTGAGTATACGGCAAGCCCCAGTCAGCTGCAAGCGGCTTTAAACCAGTACAGGCTCATGATTTGAATTGCCAAGCAGTAGCCTGATGCCTATAATGTCCCCCTTTTGGAGAGCGCATGTTTATTACCTTTGAAGGTATAGAGGGGTGCGGTAAAAGTACCCAGATCAACCTGTTGGCAGCACACCTGCAGCAACAGGGGCGGCATGTTCTGCTGACCCGCGAGCCTGGCGGCTGCCCGATTGCCGACAAGATTCGCAGCCTGCTGCTTGATGCGGATAACAGGGCCATGATGCCGATGACCGAACTGATGCTGTATGCTGCTGCCCGTGCCCAGCATCTGGCCGAGATCGTTCAACCGGCGCTGGCTAGCGGTACGCTGGTGCTGTGCGACCGGTTCAGCGATGCCACCCGTGCCTATCAGGCCTTTGGACGAGGTATTGATCGCCGGATCATGGAGTCTCTGAATGATCTTGCCTGCAACGGACTGGTCCCGGATCTGACCATGCTGCTGGACTGCCCGGTGGAGATCGGTCTGACACGGGCCAGACAGCGGATTGCCGGCAGCAATGGCCCAAAGGAAGAGCGTTTTGAGCTTGAGTCGTTGCCTTTTCACCAGCGGGTGCGGGACGGCTATCTGCAGCTGGCCGCAGAAGAGCCGGACCGGTTTGTGATCATCAATGCTGCTGTCTCACAAGAACAGGCAGCAATAGCCATCCTGCAGGCCGTGCAGCAACGGCTGGGGGTTGTGGCCTGATGCAGCTTGGCACCATCAAGGGCCAGCAGCGGGTAGTTGATGCCCTGACCCGCTCCCTGGCAGCCAACCGGGTTGCCCATGCCTACCTGTTTGAAGGTCCGGAAGGCTGCGGTCGCCGTACCACGGCTTTGGCGCTGATCCAGGTTCTTTTCTGCATTCAGCCGGTAGGCGGTAATGCCTGCGGCAGTTGTCCTTCATGTCGCAAACTGGCAACGGGTAACCATCCGGATCTGCAGTTCCTGTCTCCCCTGCCTGATAAACGCGATATCAGCATTGAGCAGATACGGGAACTGCAGCAGGTGCTGTCACTACGGCCATATGAGGCGAACCGCAAGGCTTGCCTGATCGAACCGGCTGACCGGATGAACGAGAAATCAGCCAACGCCTTGCTGAAGACCCTTGAAGAGCCGCCGGGGCATGCCATCATCATCCTGCTGACCACCCAGGCCGACCTGCTGCTTGCCACGATCCGTTCCCGCTGCCAGCACCTGCGCTTCAGCCCACTGCAGGATCAGGTCATTGAAGTGCTCATGGTGCAAAACGGGGTTGAACCGGCCCTGGCTGCAGAGCTGGCGCCTCTGGCTGAAGGGAACATAGAACGTGCACTAAGCCTGGACGGTGACGGTGATGAAACCAAACGTCGGGAGCTTATGGCCTGTCTTGTCCAAGCTGACACCCGACAGATCAGCACCATCTTTGATACTGCCGAATCTTTAAGCAGCGGGAGAGAAGAGACACTGGCCCTCTGCACTCTGCTGGTTTCATTGATCCGGGATATGCTGTTGCTGCGCACGGTTGATCAGTCAGGGATTGCCAACCGTTTTCTCACCGTTGAACTGACTACCGAGGCAGACCGTTTCAGCCCGGACAGCATCATGGCAGCGCTGGAGCTGGTGCTGACCACACGCAGGGCAATCCAGGGTAATGCCAACCCCAAACTGGCCTTGGAACATCTGCTGCTGGGGTATGATCGTCTCAGGAAGGGAGTATAAGTGATTCGCGTTGTTTCCATACAGTTTCACCCAGCCAGCAAGATGTACGACTTTAATGCCGGCGATTTTGATCTGCAACCGGGCGATCGTGTTGTGGTTGAGACCGAACGCGGGCTAGGCCTCGGCAAGGTTGTTTCAGAGGTAATAGAAAAGGATGACGCCCTTTTCACGCAACCGCCGGCAAAGGTGCAACGGCTTCTGGGGCCTGAGGATGAAAAGACCCTGGCACACCTGAGCCGCCGAGAAAAAGATGCCTACGAATTCTGCCAGCGCCGGATCAAGGAACGGGGCATGGATATGAAGCTGG
>DKFG01000223.1:3476-8703 GCA_002452325.1 Geobacter sp. UBA6802 | reverse complement strand
CCATCATGGGCAAGGTGCGGCCCGGTGATCTGGGTTTTGATGTGGTGCATGTCAACCTGCACAAAACCTTCGGCACACCCCACGGCGGCGGTGGTCCCGGTTCCGGCCCGGTGGGTGTCAAGAAACAGCTGATCCCGTTCCTGCCGATGCCGCGCATCATGCATGATGAGGAAAATGGTCAACTGCAGTTGCAGACCGATAATCCGCTCTCTATTGGGCGTACTGCCAACTTCTTCGGCAACTTCGGCGTGATGGTCAAGGCCTATAGCTACATGATCATGCTGGGACGTGACGGTCTGATTGAGGTCTCGGAACAGGCGGTGCTGAACGCCAACTATATCAAGGAAAAACTGAAACCCTACTATGATCTGCCGTATGACCAGATCTGCATGCACGAGGCTGTCTTCTCGGCCTCAAAGCAGCTTGAACACGGTGTTCATGCCATTGATATCGCCAAGTTCCTGATCGACAAAGGCTNNTCAAAGAGGCGATCATGATCGAGCCGACCGAGACGGAGAGCAAGGCCACCATAGATGCCTTTATTGAGGTAATGATCGAGGCTGCCAAACAGGCCGAATCTGATCCAGAGTCATTTGCCGCCATGCCGGTTACCATGCCGGTCACCCGCCTGGATGAAACCAGGGCGGCACGGAGCCAGACAGTCTGCTGTTTGGGGTAACGCCATAAGGCACACCGTCCGGCGGGGCTTTTTCCGCCGTCCGGTGTTGCCGCTAGTTGGACGTCTCAGCCCTCCCATTTATCCACAACTCAGATTCACTCAGATCGACATTGTCATTCCAAACGACTCCATAACCCGTTTGGTCAACGTGAACATTTCTAAAAAATGCATCGTCTTTGAGTGAGTAAAAAGAGAATTCATTGAGGAGAGGAGAACAGTCATAAATTCTCGTGTCCCCTGTGATGAATGTAACAAAGAGCTGTTTTCCTGAAAGCGGTNNGCCATGGCAATATCACTCCAATCCTGGAAGTTGTTTAAACTGCTATGTTTTCCACATTTCCAGCAACTCGGTTTGGTAATGTTGCGTCCACTCTCGAATCATGCGATCTGCTCTGGATGGTAAATCTCCCTCAATTATTTCGCAACTTTGAATGTCATATACTCCGTTGAACTCCCCATAGATGGCGTGAAAATGGGTAACGTCATGATAACTACAGCTTTGATGACGATGTGGAGCTGTACGATGGCGGTACTCTGGGATTCATGGCCTCCCACAAACTGGAAGAGGCTGGCCGGGTCTACATGGTGGATGTGGTCACCACCCCTGGTGAACCGGGGGCGCTCTTCCGTTTTGAAAAGGACGCCTTTATCGGCCGCACCATCCCGATCAAGATGTCGCCCCACCAACTGGGGATTCAGGAGATGCTGCTGTTATCCGAAATTCGTGGCCATTGCCCGGATCAGGTTACCCTGTTCGGGATAGTGCCCAAGAGCTATGAGGCAGGGATTGAGCTGTCACCGGAGCTGGCCGTGCGTCTGCCCCAGCTGGCCACTATGATCCAGCAGGAATTGCAGGCAGAAGGGATTAAAATGGAAGCCCGCTGCTAGCGACGGGCTTATGTCTGACCACTAAAGCCGGATCAAAGCCCTGTTGTTTGGCCGGGTACGCTGTTGTTAGGCAAATGTCTATACATGTGAAAATGACTTTTTTTGTGCCTTATGAATCAGTAGGAGTGCCACTCCTAATGCCAGCAACTCCGCCAGCGGGATTGCCGCCCAGACACCATTAATACCGATAAATATCGGTAAAACAGTGACACCCATCAGCAAGAACACCAAACCACGCAACACTGCAATGATGAATGAATTTTTAGCTTCGCCCAGTGCAGTGAAATAGGAGATAATCAGTATGTTAAGTCCGTTTGCTAAAAACACGAAAGCGAAGAGGTGCAAGCCATCAGCAGCGATCTGGAACGCTTGGTTTTCGCTGCTATCGAAGAACAACAGCATTGCATGGCTTCCGAGTAACTGCAACACGATAAACACCATGACACCGATGCTCATATTGACTACTGCGGCAAAGCGAAATAATCGCTTAACCCGTTCGTGGTTTCCTGCTCCGTAGTTGTAGCTCAGCACCGGGATCAGGCCATCCGAAATACCGAGGAACAACAAAACACCTATGAAGTTAACATAGTTGATAGCAGTGAACGCAGCCACACCGTCAGCCCCCAAGAGGCGAACAACGGTGAGATTGATGATCAAAATACTGACCGCAGACGCCATTTCTGACACACCTTCGGATGAGCCGTTGAAAGCGGCGTGGCGCAAGAGCAGCATGTGAAAGCGACCTTTCAGCATCGACAGCCTTTGTTTGGGATTAAAGGTGATACTCCCGGAAATCAGCAATCCGATGGTGAAAGCTAGACCAGTGGCCACGCTCGCCCCAGTAGTGCCCCAGTCCAATCCCGTCACAAAATAGAAAGTCAGTAACACATTGATCACCACGCTTAGTGACATGATAATCATCGAAAACTTGGGATGCCCCAATGCCTTCAGCATGGCGTCGGAATAAAAGCATAAAGTCAGTGGCAATATGAACGGCACCAGCCCTTTAAGGTAGGCAAGCGAGAACGGCAGCAACCGCTCGTCGGCCCCCATCAGTATGGTCAGCGGTTCAGCGAACAGCAGCAGAAAAGCCGTTGCCATCAGACTGACCGCCACCAGCGCCCAAAAGCCAGTAGACATCGCGTGCTGCGCCTTTTCTGTGTTTTTGCGACCCAGTTCCATACTGACCAGAGTCTGGCTTCCGATGCCGACGATCAGAGCCAATACCATAATAAAGCTGAAAAACGGCATGATGATGTTGATCCCACCCAAAGCGTCTGACCCCAAATGGTTTCCCACTACGATGCCGTCTACCAGGCTCTGCACGCCAAAAAACACCATCGTGACGACGCTTGGTAGCGCGTATTTTAGAAAGATCCTGCTGACTGGGGCTCGTTCTAGTAAATGTTTATCGTCTAAATTGCTTTTCATAAATGATTTAGCTGCCTAACGGGGTGCCCGGTTCACCCGCTTCGCCCGGTCGGTTTTTCCGGGCGGGGCGGCGTGCAACCGGCTGGTTGGCAATTTTTCTATCGCTCAGCCCCGGATAAGAAACGGAAGGCTTCTCCCTTTAGTGAGCTTTGGGGAAATACGAATTAACCGTATTCTTTACCTCTTCCAGCCAGTCAATTCTTTGTTTCTCAGAGCTTGTTACGATGATTCCGAACATTCTACGAAAAACATTTGGAACTCCACAAAGTCCGAAAATACAATTTTTCCATATTGTCTCTAGAGGATCACCGAAAACGCTCTTCTCCCTCTCTGGTTCTGTATTTGTCGTGTTGAATACGATAGCTACTTTGGCTTTGAGAAGCCCGTTTGGTACTCCTTCACCAGAATCACCTTCCAAAAATTCATATGCGACACCTGGGCGAATCACTCGGTCAATCCAACCCTTTAGTATCGCCGGAGGTTGACCCCACCAGTTTGGATGAACGATGATAATTCCGTCCGCCTCCACTATCTCGTTACAATGCAACTTGATGGTTTCTGACAAAACTGCTTCTTTTGGAATTTCGGTCGCAACCAAAAGAGGGTCAAACATTTCTTTTTGTAGATCGTGGAAGCTAACGATGTGTCCGTTGTTTTCTAACTGTTCAACTGATGCCTTTGCAATGGCATGGTTGAAGCTTCTTTCATCTGGATGAGCGAGGATGACAGATATTTTCATTGTCTTAATACTCCTATTCATTTTTTGAAGCCAACTACTTAATCACCAGCTTAGGCTGGGTCTGTATATCTATAAACTGGTGTGTAAATGTATAAACAAGTTTGTATTATTAGAAACCATGTGTATTTATAATATTACTGCGGCATCAAAACAGATCAATGAAATTGCAGAACGATAGATATAAGCATAGCAATTACAGTCACATACGGCATATACAATAGCCTAATTTGCTCAATTTAGTTGCCGGAGTAATAGTACAAACTTTAAGCTGCCGTCTTTTGTTGCTTGGTTTATACTATTACAAGCTTTTCAAGTTCAGTTCCGGCAATACAGCCAAACGGAATAAGCCAGACTTTCTGCGCAGGATCCCAACGTCCGCCAACGGCTTTGGCCTGTTGCTGGAGTGCCTTTTCTTGTACCCCGATTTTTACGGCTACAATGTCACCTGCTGCAAATTGACGTTGTACGTGATCCGGTGGTATCCACTCCTTCTCGCTGACAATAATTTCTGCTGTTTTTAGTTGCCTGCAATTCTTCTCGTCATAACGATAACGGACACACACAAGTGCATCACCATATTGTTTCAGTAATGATTTTGTGCCTTTTTGACCGGGAATCAGTTTTGAACGGGTTTTCATGGAGGCGTCACCTGAATCTGGTATGGATTGTACTGCTTATAGCAGCTATTTGAGCAAAAAACAACTGTTGTTCATGATGGAATGCTATTACCGTTGTGTGTATATTGGCGGATGAATGGAACTTTGATTTCTGGGGCAGGAGTACTTATCATGTTGCCATTAGCAACTGACCTTGAAAAGTCCTATGAGGCTTTACTTCTACAACATGAAATACCGGTAGCCCATCACCCGTATTACAAAAAGTGGTTGCGCTATTTTCTGGATTTTTGTGCCAAGTCTCCATCAGCCCCAAAGGAGCTGATACATCAATGGTTTTTTTCCACAAAAAAATCTGACGTTGGTGCAGGAAACCGGGCAGCGGCGGCGCTGGCATCTGCACGAATCTGAACTTCAGGAGGCGTTGTATCCGGCGGTACGTAAGGCAAGAATACCCAAGCGGGTCACGTCCCACACCTTCCGCCACTCTTTTGCTACCCATCTCTTGCAGGCTAATTATGATATCCGTACCATCCAGAAATTGCTTGGCCACACCAGTCTGAAGACCACTATGATTTATACCCACTGTGTGCCGGTACGGACGATCCAGCAACCGATGAGCCCGTTTGATTTGTAACTTTACCCAAGGAGTGAGCTGGATAGATGCACAGACAAAATGAACATGCTACTCTCTGGCGACTGATTGATACCGGTCCCTGCTGCGGCAGGGAGAATATGGCGATTGATGAGGCGCTTTTTCGTTGTTTTGATCCAGCCGCCTCCCAACCAGTGCTGCGGTTGTATGGCTGGCAACCGGCTGCGTTGTCGCTAGGGCGGTTTCAGAAGGCTGGGGATGATCTTGATCTGACCCGCTGC
>DKFG01000223.1:3295-3464 GCA_002452325.1 Geobacter sp. UBA6802 | reverse complement strand
TGACCTACAGCCTGGTCTGTGCGCCTTTGCAGATCCCCCCGGCAACTTCAGTGAAAGATTCCTTCCGGGTGCTGACCTCATTTCTGTTGGGATTTTATCGCATCTTGGGATTGCAGGCTGATTATGCCATTGATCTGGCCCCTCCCGGCAGCAGGCTGGGGCAGCGCAC
>DKFG01000223.1:2791-3238 GCA_002452325.1 Geobacter sp. UBA6802 | reverse complement strand
AGATCATCTTTCAGCATGGCTCGATCCCAGTACAAAATCGAGTACAGCAAGGGTTAAACTACCTGAAGATCAGACCGCAGGGGATTGAACAGGCCACCACCTGTCTGGTTGATGAGGGGATTATTGCTGATTATGAACTACTGAAACAGTCCCTGCTCCAGCAGTTTGCTGCGCAGCTGGGGGCAAAGTTGAAGCCTGATGGACTAACTGAGCAGGAACAAGCTCTGTCTGAGCAGTTGATGGCTGAAAAATACGGTGCTGATTGCTGGAATCTGGAAGGNNCGGAATGGCTGCGAAAAAAGGTGCCCCAAGGGGAGCAGGCCGCCATGCGGGGCCTGTTGTCTGAGTTGAAGCTGAACACGGTCTGCCAGCAGGCGCTTTGCCCCAATATTTCCGAATGTTTCAGCTGTGGCCAGGCCACTTTTCTGATCCTGGGCAGGGACTGCA
>DKFG01000223.1:0-2707 GCA_002452325.1 Geobacter sp. UBA6802 | reverse complement strand
CCAGCCCGACCCGTGATGACCTGGAGGATGGGGGAGCAGCACACTATGCTGCTACGGTCGTTGCCATTCGCACGGCTTCTGCAGGCACGGCAGTGGAGTTGCTGGTGCCTGATTTTGGCGGTGATAAAACCGGCCTTGCCCTGGTATTGGCAGAGAAACCAGCCGTTCTGGCGCATAACCTTGAAACAGTGCCGCGCCTGTATGCCGTTCGCACAGGAGCGGACTATCAGCGTTCCCTTGACCTGCTGCAAACGGCAGCAGAGCTGGCACCGGCCATTCCTGCCAAATCAGGTATCATGCTCGGTTTGGGTGAGGAGTTTGATGAAGTTCGGGCTGTTATGAGGGATCTGCGCAAGGTGGGTTGCAGTTACCTGAGCCTTGGACAGTATCTGGCCCCCAGTAAACGGCATCAGCCGGTGGTGGCCTATATTCCGCCCCAGCAGTTTGACCAGCTGCGGGATGAGGCCCTGGCACTGGGATTCAGGCATGTTGAGAGCGGGCCATATGTGCGCAGCTCGTACCATGCGGCAAACTACACATAAAAAAAGGCCGACATGTTGTCGGCCTTTTTTATAGATGATAGTAATGTCGAGGTTTTGAGATGATTATGCTGCCGAAACGGTTACCTTCAGGGTGGCGGCAACTTCCGGGTGGATCTTGACTGGTACGCTGTAGTCGCCCAGCTGTTTGATCGGCTCTGCCAGCACAATCTTTTTACGGTCGATCTCAAGGCCGTTTGCCTTCAGGAATGCAGCGATCTCCATGTTGGTGACCGAACCGAACAGCTTACCTTCCTCGCCTGCCTGGTGGGTCAGGTTGATGGCTAGCGCCTCCAGTTTGGCAACCAGCAGCTTGGCTGCCTCAAGGGTCTTGTTCTTCTTGTAGGCCAGCTGTCGCTTGGCATGCTCAAGGGCCTTGGCGTTCTTTTCTGTGGCCTCAATGGCAAAGCCTTTGGGCAGCAGGTAGTTACGCGCATAACCGGGAGCCACCTTGACGATATCGCCAATCTGTCCCAAATTTTCCAGGTTTTCTTTCAGAATCACTTTCATTTGCTTCTTCTCCTTTCAAGCCTGAGGTTACAGGTTTTCATCCTGCTTGCTACGTGGGGTGCGAAACTCACCCCAATAGTCAAAAACACCGGTAATGACCACAACCCCGGCCAAATAGGGTTGGGTTATCAGTACAATAGCCAACATCATCTTCAAGGTACTGGCAAAGGTGGTCCGCTCACAAAAGGTGATCAGCACTGCCAGACCTTGCATGAAGTAGATTGCCGACAGGAGCACCACCAGGTTGAATGATGGTGTGCTGATCAGCGTTGTGGGCACCAGCATGCCGAAACCTGCAGCTATCAATGGCCAGATCAGCAGGGCAGGGGCACGAAATTCTGCAAAAGGTGAACTTTGCAGCTCTGTGCCGGAGCGAGCGGCCATCCTTCTGAACAGCAACAGTGTCGTGGTGCTGATCAGGCCCAGATTGATGGTGATAAGGGCTGGATAAAGCTGGAGGAGCAGACGCCCAACGGACTCCATCCCTTCCTTAATGACCTCCATATCCTGCGGGGCCAGACCTGCTTGCTGTTCGTACAGTTTAGCTGCCTGGCTGATACTGGTACTGATCTCTTTTTGTATAAAGAGCTGTGGATTGATGTTACCGGCTACGGTCATGGTGATGAACAGCACGATGGTTAATCCCGCTGCAGCTGCCGTTGACCAGAGTATGCTGCGAAAAACACCAAAATCACGTAGTGCCAGCTCTGGTATGATCAATCCGATCAGGCCGCACTGTACCGCGAACCATGCACCGATTATTGGTGAAAACAGCACGGCCAGCAAAAGCGTAGCCAGCAATGCACTGAAGCCGGCAGCCGAACTGCCCCCCTTGATACGGGCAAACCCCAAAGGTACCGGGGCGATAAAGGCACTGGCAAAACCGATGAACGGCACCGCCAGTCCGGCGCTGAATAACAGGCCTGATCCAATGGTGCCGATGAGAACGGCGGCCAGTATCTGACCGCCGCTTCGGTGTTGTTGTGTGTTCTCCATCAACTACCGTGTACTACGGCAGCGCGTGGCCTGCAGCCAGCGGCAGCAGTGCCAGATTGCGGGCGCGCTTGATGGCCTCGGTAATTTCACGCTGATGCTTTGCGCAGTTGCCCGAGATCCGGCGGGGTACGATCTTGCCCCGCTCGGTGATGAAGAAGCGCAGGGTGCGAGGATCTTTGTAATCGATAATGGTGTCTTTTTCAGCGCAGAACCGGCAGACCTTACGGCGCTGGAATGGACGCTTCTTGCGGGGGCCGCCAGGGCCGCGATCAGGACGGGGGCCGCTCGGGCGTCCGCCGGGACGGTAGGCGGGAGTGGATTGTGTGGTGGTCTCTTCGCTCATTTAGTTGATCCTCCGGAACGTTATTCTGCCGCAGCTTCTGCGACAGCTTCAGGGGCTTCGGCAACCGTTTTGCGCTCGGGTGCCTTCTTCTCGGGCTGGTCAGTGATGTTGACGCTTAAAAAGCGCAGCACTTTTTCGTCCAGACGGAGTCGACGCTCCAGTTCGGCCACCAGTTGAGCGCCGCCGTCAAAGCGCAGATAATAGTAGCGCCCACGGGGATACTTCCTGATCGGATAGGCCAGCTTGCGGGTTCCCCAGTCGTCCAGCTTGTGGAAGTCACCTTTATAGGATGCGACCACGTCCTGAACCTTGTCGGTGA
>DKFG01000039.1:27261-27949 GCA_002452325.1 Geobacter sp. UBA6802 | reverse complement strand
CGCAACCAGGCAAAGCGCTTGACCTCTTTCTCGTCGTACCCCTTGCCCTCCTTGTATTTCCAGTGGGCAGCAATACCGGCCTCGGCAACCCGGTGCATCTCATGGGTCCGAATCTGCACCTCCATCCGGTCACCATGGGGACCGATCACCGTGGTATGCAGTGACTGGTACATATTCCCCTTGGGCATGGCGATGTAATCCTTGAACCGCCCTGGAATAGGCCGCCATGACGAATGGATGATCCCCAACACCTCATAACAGCTCTTGACATCGTCCACCAGGACGCGCAGTGCGGTCAGGTCATAGATTTCATCAAACTCAACCCGCCGTTTTTCCATCTTGCGATAGATGGAATACAGATGCTTGCTTCGGCCTGACACCTCCCCGGCAATTTTTTGATCATCCAGCTTCTGCCGGATAATCTGCTGGATCTCCAGGATAAACGATTCCCGCTCCTGCTTCTTGCGCTGGATCCTTGTGGAAAGGTCAAAGTAGACCTCTGGCTGGAGGTAGCGGAAGGAAAGGTCCTCAAGCTCAGTCTTGATCCAGGACACCCCCAGCCGGTGGGCGATCGGGGCGTAGATATCCATGGTTTCGCGAGAAATGGCACGCTGCTTGATATCAGGCTGAAACTGAAGGGTACGCATATTGTGCAGCCGGTCAGCCAGCTTTACCAGGATCACCCTGA
>DKFG01000039.1:0-27166 GCA_002452325.1 Geobacter sp. UBA6802 | reverse complement strand
AGGTGGTCAGGGTATCCTCAATGGTGTCGTGAAGAAAACCGGTGACGATGCTGGGAACATCCAGCTTCAACATAGCCAGCAGGCCGGCAACTTCAAGGGGGTGAATGATATACGGCTCGCCTGAAAGACGGGTCTGTCCCTGATGCACCTTGGCACAATAGACATACGCCTTTCTGATCAGATTCAGATCAGCGCTGGGGTTGTAAGAGACGACCGTATCAAGGATATCATTGAGGCGAATCATGCGGGAACAGGTGCTATCGGATCAAACAGACCGTGGCGGCGCAGGGTTGGACAAAAGGGCCGACCGACAGGGCGGCCCCAAGGTAGATGTTTTTCATGCAGAACGCTTGTTACCCGTCTCTGCATACAGCTTGCCCGCCGCAATTTCACGCAGAGACGTTACCACCTGACGGTTATTTTTAGGATCAATCAAGGGATGTGCCCCCTTGTACAGCTGCTTGACCCGCTTGGCAGCCATCATGACCAGCATAAATCGATTTTCAACCTTATCAAGGCAATCTTCAACAGTAACCCGTGCCATACTCGTTATCTCCTTTGCTGCAGTACCTCTGAATGGGGAGAGTGATTATACCGATATCCGCTCAAATATCAAACATTTTTGACACCTGCCCCCAGAGTCGTGCCGTGGTGTGCCGTGCCGACGTCACAATGGCTGCCAGCGCCTCGTCGGCATCCTCAAGACGATCATTAACCAATATATAATCATACCAGCGTGATTCACGAATCTCCTCCGTGGCCCGGGCAATACGTTGTTCAATCACCTCAGGCTCGTCAGTGGAGCGCGCCTCCAGACGTCGCCGCAACTCCGCCATACTGGGGGGAACAACAAAGACAAACTGCGCCTTGATACCGCGCTCCTTCAGGATTCTGGCCCCCTGACAGTCAATATCAAGCAGAATATCAATGCCGGCGGTCCTGGCCTGCTCAAGGGTGGCAATGGCCGTACCGTAATAGTTGCCATGCACCTGGGCCCACTCAACAAATTCCTCCCGGTCAATCATCTGCTGAAATTGCTCAACCGTTATGAAGTGGTAGTCCACGCCATCCTGTTCACCGGCCCTGGGTAGCCGCGTGGTATAGCTGATCGACTCCTTCAGCCCAGGAAACCTGCGTACCAGACGATTGCAGAGCGTGGTCTTGCCGGCACCAGATGGTGCTGAAATAACGATTAAAAGCCCTTCGTACTGCATGTTTCCTCCACAATCAGGGGCAATGATGGTTCGCCCTTATTCTATGTTCTGCACCTGCTCCCGCATCTTCTCAAGCTCGGCCTTCATCTGTACCACCAAGCTGGTAACCGCTGCATCATTCGCCTTGGAGCCGATGGTATTCACCTCGCGGTTAAACTCCTGCATCAGGAAATCAAGCTTACGCCCCACCGGTTCCTTCAGGTCAAGCGCATCATCAAACTGACTGAAATGGCTCTCCAGCCGCACCAGCTCTTCGGTTATATCACACCGGTCTGCCAGCAGCGCCACCTCTTGGGCCAGGCGTTGCGGATCAAGCTCAGCCCCGCCCAGCAGCTTGGCCAACCGCTGCTGCAGCTTGACATGGTACTCTGCCGTCACCTGGGGAGCGCGGACCCGCACCTGCTCCACCAAACCGGACAGCTCCCGACGACGCTCCGCAAGATCTATCCGTAACGCCTCCCCTTCCCGCCGGCGCATCTGATCAAGACTGTCAAGGGCGCGCTCTACTGCCTGCAGCACGAGCGGCAAGAGATCGGACTGCTCCTCAGACACCGACTCCTGCAGCACGTTGCGTTGGCTGACAATCAGGGCAAGCGGGATCTCTGCCGACACATGCAGATCATGGGCAAGGGCCTCAAAGGCCTGCTTGTACCCCCGCGCCACCGCATGATTGACCGACGGTACAACCACCTCGGCCTGAGTCGGCTCCCATTGCACAAACAGATCAGCCTTACCACGCTTGACCCGTGTGGCAACCGCCTTGCGCACCTCATGCTCATAGCCCAGAAAACTGCGTGGCATCTTGATCGAAACCTCGCCATAGCGGTTATTAACTGTCTTCACCTCAACAATACAACGCCCCGGCTCACCAGAAGCTTCACCCTTACCATATCCAGTCATACTACAGATCATATTCCCTCCCAGCTCGTAGCTACCAACCGTTTATACTGAACCAGCAACGTCATGTCCAGTTGCAACAACTTGCCATTCGCAGATAGTCAGAGGCAACTTGCCACCGGAATTGACAGAACCAGACGCTTTGTTATAATTAAAACCATATTTTAATGAATTTTAACAAAAACGGTTGTATACGGCAAAATACGCGCTTCACACAGGTGACACCCGATATATGAACCAAGCTAAAATACGCACCCGCATACTGGTCCCCCTGTCATTGACCTTCCTGGTACTTCTTGGCAGCTTTCTGTACAGTGCTTATGCCATTCGAGGAGCAGAGGTTTCCAGCAGATTGGACCGGGAATACGGTACCACGCTCTCAATTTTCAAAAAAATGCTGTCATCTAAAAACCACCTGATGGCACTGATAGCGCACACGATCATTGACGACCCACACCTGCAACATGCCATGCGGCATCACAACCGCGCTGTTCTCAACTCCGGTGCCCAGCTTTACACGAAACTACTTGCTACAAACGGCGTTACTCATTTTTATTTCCATGACATACACGGCACAAATTTTCTGAGGGTTCATCAGCCGGATTATTTCGGTGACCGCATTACCCGTAATTCCATACAGCGAGCCATGCAAACCGGCCTGCCTGCTCATGGACTGGAACTGGGGCCATTTGGCACCCTCACCCTCAGACTGGTGATTCCCTGGAGCGACCGGGCCGGCCTGCTGGGCTACCTGGAACTTGGTACTGAAATTACCGACATTCTTGATGACATCAGTATATTGAACAACATCGATTTTCTGATTACCGTCAACAAAGCGCTCCTGAACAAAAAAAACTATGCCACCGGATATCAATGGGTGGGAAAACAGGTAGATTGGGATCAGTTCCCTGACAAGATTATCACAGCACAATCCATAGATCAGGTTCCTCCAGAACTAAGCCGTCTGATTGCAAACTCCAAAAGCAGCTCACTGTCTATCAGGTCCTGGAAGACTGCCATCCTTGGCGATAAACAGTATGCCCTCAAATCATTTCCCTTCAAAGAAACCAGTGGACAAGCAATCGGTGAATTCATTCTTCTGTACGACACCACACAACAAAACAAGAAATTCCATCAGTTCATCACGATCACCCTCTTATCCAGCGTCATGGTGTGCCTCATACTGTTCACCTTTGCCTGGCGTATACTGGGACAGATTGAAAAAACCATCACGCAAACCCAACATGAACTGGCAGCTGAAGTTTCTAAAGTAACAGAGGCAAACCGTCTGTTTCAGATAGAAATTGCCGAACGAGAAAAGGCAGAATCAGCGCTGTCTCACTTAAACACCCACCTTGAGAAGCGTATTGCCGATCGAACCCGGCACCTTGAGGCAACAACGCGAGAACTTGAACAGGGGCGCAGTGATCTTGAAAAGGCATTTTCAGAACTCAGGGCAAGACAGGCAATGATTTTGCATCAGGATAAAATGGCCAGTATTGGCCTACTTGCAGCCGGAGTGGCGCATGACATCAACAACCCGATCGGTTTTGTGAGCAATAACCTGGAGGAACTCCGCATCTATCTGACACGACTACACGACTATATCAGAAATCAGGACACTATCGTCCAGACCTGTGCTCCACCAGATGAATTGAAAAAGCTGCGTGAAGACTGGAATCAGATGGGGATTGAATACATACTTGATGATTTTGAGGCGTTAATTGCCGAGTCTTTGGAGGGGGCAAGCCGGGTAAGTGATATTGTTAAAAACCTGCGCAGCTTCTCCCGTGTTGACGATTTTTCTTTTAAACTGGCTGATATTAATGAATGCCTGGAAAGCTCCATCAAGATAACGCAGCATGAACTCCGGCACAAAGCGCAGATCCATCGTCAGTATGGAGAAATTCCGGCTGTTTTCTGCTGCCCGCAGCAACTGAACCAGGCCTTCATGAATCTATTGGTCAATGCAGCACATGCCATTGACAAACGTGGCGATGTCACGCTTAGAAGCTGGGCTGATACCGCATATGTCTACATCGCCATCTCCGACAGCGGCTGCGGCATTCCGGAACATCAGCTGTCAAAGATATTTGAACCGTTCTATACCACCAAAGAAGCCGGCAAAGGGACCGGCCTGGGGCTCAGCATAGTGAATGATATCATATCATTGCATCATGGCGAGATCAGCGTGCAAAGTCGACCGAATCAAGGAACCACCTTTACCATCAAGCTGCCGTTACGGCCCGAGGTTAACGATGCCTGAAGCGTTGCGACTACTCTGTGTTGATGACGAGGAACATATCCTTAAAACACTTGAGCGGTTCTGCCATAACGAAGGGATCACCCTGCTGACTGCCGGTTCAGCCGCAGAAGCCCTGTCCATACTGGAACGGGAACCGGTCATGATTGTTATCACCGATTATCAGATGCCTGAAAAAAACGGGCTTGAGTTCTTGCATGACGTCCAGACCAGATGGCCCCATATTGTCAGGATCATGCTTTCCGGCTTTATTGAGCCTGGTATGGTTGCCCAGGCACTGCAGCGCGGTGAAATCTTCGGTTTTCTGCCCAAACCCTGGCAACGAAATGACCTGAAAAACCTGATCAAATCAGCAGCTGACCAGTACCAGACCGAAACGGTCGCAGAAAGAACAGCCTGATGACTCCAACCACCCGTATCCTGTTTGTCGATGACGAACCGGCCTATTGCCGCATTTTCAACAAACGAATCGGCGCTAATCAGCGCTTTCAAGTAGAGACTGTCTTAAGCGGCTCTGAAGCACTGGAACGCCTGTTGTGCTTTCAGGCTGATATTGTCATCACCGACCTGAGCATGCCGCTGATGGATGGCATCGAGCTGGTGACGGAGATCAAGGAACGGTATCCCCAGGTTTTTATCCTGATCCTGACCAGTGATGACAGCACCGCGCAAGTGGTCAAGGCGATGAAGGCCGGAGCCTATGATTACCTGTTAAAACCTTTTGATTTTGAAATGGTAGAGCGTTCCATAGAAACCATCTTGTCACACAGGGCCGCTGTACAGGCCGGACAATGTCCGGACTGTCTGAGTGGAAAACAGTATTGCTTTGAAAACCTGATTGGCCAGGACCGCAAGATGTTCGAGATCTATGAAATGATCAGTCAGGTGGCCCAGACCAGCGCCACGGTCCTGATCACCGGAGAAAGCGGCACCGGTAAAGAACTGATCGCCTCTGCCATCCACGCCAAAAGCGGTCGCAAGGACAAACCGTTTATCCAGATCAACTGCGCGGCGTTAACCGAAGGGCTGATCAGCAGCGAACTCTTTGGACATGAAAAGGGTGCCTTTACCGGTGCGGTCAGCAGAAAAAAAGGGCTATTTGAACAAGCCTCCGGCGGCACGTTGTTTCTGGACGAAATCGGCGACATCTCTCCCACCACCCAGGTTTCACTCCTGCGTATTCTTGAACTGGGCACCTTTCAAAGGGTTGGCGGCAGCGAGACCATCAAGGCCGATGTACGCCTGATCTGTGCAACCAACCGTGATCTGGCCGCTGCTGCGCGTGAAAAACAGTTTCGAGAAGACCTGTACTACCGTCTCAATGTGGTCTCCCTGCATGCCCCCCCGCTGCGTGATCGTAAATCAGATATCCCGCTGCTTGCCCAGCACTTTCTGGAACGCTACAGCTCAGTCAATCACAAGCAGATCAACGGTTTTACCCGCGAGGCATTAAACCTGCTCTGCAGCTATGATTGGCCCGGCAACTGCCGAGAACTTGCCAATATCATCGAACATGCCGTCATCTTCAGCCGCAGCAGCGTGCTTGACAAAGATAACTTGCCGGTCCAGATCAGGCCCGCTGAAGGCCACACCGCAAGTCTCACGCTCAACCTCACCTCATCAACGCTGGCAGAGGCTGAAGAAGCCCTCATCAAAAAGGTACTCGAAGAAACAAACTGGAACCTGAAAAAGGCGGCTGAGACGTTGGATATCGCCCGCGGCACCCTCTACGGAAAAATGGAGAAATACCAGCTCATCAAACCAACCTGAAACCTGCCCTACCTCACTGTCGAAAAACGAACAATCACCCGTTGAAACTCATAACATACTGCAGCAACTGCCTATAAACCGGCGCCAGCCAACAATGTGTCGAAATTTGAACACATGCGTCAACAGCACTACCACGTTTAAATCATTAACAAAGTTCCCCCCTTCCCCCAACAACCCCACATTAGGTGTCGAATATTGAACAGATTAGAGAATAAAGCGTAAGCGACACTGATTCGTAACCATCCCAGGCAAACCTTCTACACAAATTAACAAAATGATTACGGATTGTTATAAAAACAGGCACACAAGTTGCTCAACTGATTAATTAAATCAAAGCACCAACTACATCCATTCATTAAACAGACACTAATGAAGTGTACATAACCGTTACATGCAATATGAAATGAGAATCATGGCAAAAGATTTTTCTACAACGGGCAGACAACACCACCTTGAGTCAGGCAACGAGGACACTACCACCTCAACTGCTGATCGGATCATTGAGGCGACTCTGGACCTGTTAAAGACCCGCTGTCTCCATTCCATTTCTATCCGTGATATCGCCGCTGCAGCCCACGTCAATAGTGCCCTCATCTCCTACCACTTCAAAAACAAGGAAAATCTATACAACACGGTTCTGGAATCACAGTTTCAGGCTTATCGAGAAACAGTTGTTTCAGCTTTTACAACTGAAGGAGATATGCGCCAAACAATACGTGCTGCCTGTCAGGCAATTGCGACTTTTCATAGCTCAAACCCCTGCTGGCTCATACTTTATTTCAGAGAACTTACCAACCCATCACCGGCATACCAGTCAATCATCCAACCCTGTATCAAAGAAGCCTCTGAAAAATGCGTTGCCATGATCAAGGACGGTATGCAGAGCGGCGTGATTGCACCCACGACCAACCCGCGCCATGTCACCCTGTCAATGGTGGGGATGATCAACTACTTTTTCATGACCCGGCAGATCATGCAGGATCTGGCACTGGAACCGGCTCATAACGTTGACGAATATATCGATTTTGTCTGTTGCACTCTTTTGAAGCCGGTTGTGGTTGCATAACCGACAAAATCTCAAATCCACCAATCAGAGGAGGTAAAACACCAGACCGAAACAAACCTTCAATTCGAGTTCAATTAGAGAAAGCCGTAACTGTCTAGGAAAACAATATTTCATAAGGAGGAGAACATGCTGAAACGAAACATGATCAGTGCCGCAGGATGCCTGCTGCTGTTTGCAGCAACGCTTTTCACCGGCTGCTCCGGCGGAGGGGGCGGCGATTCCGCACCAGCTCCAACACCTTCAAAACCGGTTGTTGATGCAGCTAGCATGAGTAATGACACCCTATCCAAGCTTTCTTTCGAAGCGAGTGACATCAAGGTGGCCATAAACAGCCCGCCGGTCGTTACCTTCAAACTGCTGACCACTGACGGCAACCCGATCAAAGGGATGGGAGTAAAGGCTTCCTCCACCGCAACCACCCTGAACTACCTTCGCTTCACCATTGCCAAGTTGGTACCGGCAACCAATGGCGGGCCTGACCAGTGGATTAACTACATGGTAACCGCTACCTCCCGTCCGACTACAGAGAGCGTACCAGCCAACTTAGTCGATAATGGAGATGGTTCCTACACCTACACCTTTGCTAAAGACATCACTGACCCGGCTCAGACCGGTGGTGTCACCTATGAGCCCACCAAGACCCACCGTCTTGCCATCCAGCTCTCCGGTAACATCCCCGGCACCACTGTAGCCCTGAAAAATCCGGCCAACATTATCTATGACTGGATACCTGCAGGCGGCACTGTTACCAAGAAAGAAGTCACCAGCATGGCGGCCTGTAATGAATGTCACGGTGACTACTTCAAAACATCTCCCCACGCAGGCCGCGTCGATCCCCGCTATTGCGTAGTCTGCCACACTGACCAACGTAAAATCGGCCGTACCAACTCTGCATCATCAGGTGGCGCATTCACCGGCACCACGTATGTTGCCGATGGTGAAGTGCAGGGTGATTTTGCCGTCATGGTTCACAAGATCCATATGGGCAACCGCCTGACCAAGACTGGCTACGACTATGCCGGTGTTAAGTACAACGACATCGGTTATTCTATGATTGGTACCCCCAATGGGGAAGCTCAACAGAAAAACTGCCTCAAGTGCCACACCAAGACTGATGCCGCACCGCAAGGCGATAACTGGAAGGCAAAACCCAGCCGTATGGCTTGTGGTTCCTGCCACGACAACCTCAATTTCGCTACCGGCGCCAACAGCAAGGCAGGCAAGCCGGTGCACATCATCCAGACCAGTGACGCAAACTGCGCAACCTGCCACACTGAAGCAAAAGTTACTGAGTACCATTCCACCCAGTTCTACAGCCCGTTCAGCCCTGCTCAAAAAGCCGGACTCGCTGACTTTGCATTTGAGATTAAAGACGTTAGCGTAAACAGCACCAACCAGCCAGTGGTAACGTTCAGAGTGATGAAGGGAAGGGGCAACAGCTTTACAACTCCGGTTAACTTCAGTTCATTTACCGGCTTCACCAACTCAATCAGCTTTATTGTTGCCTATTCAATGGCCCAAGACGGCATAGCAGAGCCCAATGACTTTAACAACCTGGGTAAAGCAGCTGGTCAGCCTGCAAGTGTTACGCTCGCCAACCTGCTTGCTGCAGGTTCAGCAGGCAATGCCAATGGTTCACTGACTGGACCGGATGCAAGCGGGTATTACACAGCCGTACTGAACGGCGGCGCGGCAAATGCTGCACGTTTCCCGGCAGGTGCAACCATGCGCACTGTGCTGATGCAGGGCAATGTTACACAAAGTGCCGGCACCGAGGGTATTAGCGCATCTTCCGTTCGTTACGTTAAAGGTGTATCAAAAACAGCAACTGGCGATACTCCACGACGCACCATCGTAGATAACGAAAAATGCTTTAAGTGTCATGACATGCTGGTATTCCACGGCGGCAGCAGAACGTACAACACACAGCTCTGTGTGGTTTGTCACAATCCGAACCTTTCAAGCAGTGGACGCGGCGCAAACGTTGCTAACCTGACTGCTGCAGAGCGGGCCAAGATGGTAGCATCAGGGGTTGACCCGGATAATCCGGCTGCCTATCCCGAGGCCTCCAACAACCTGAAAGACATGCTGCACGGCATCCATGCCGGTTCCATGCGCAAGGCAGAGGGTAACCCCTACATGTTTGTTCGTGATCGCGGTACCAGCGGTGTTTACTTCTACGATTGGAGCAAAGTCAAGTTTCCAAGTGTACTGAAAAACTGCGAATCCTGCCACGTACCAGGCACCTATAACAGCACTCCATCAAACGCCTTGCTGAGTACCAGCGTAACCTTGGGTTCTGGTACCGTTGCCCAGAATCGCGCCAGCATGCCTAATGCGACTGACCTGGCTATTCCTGCATACACGGCATCGTGTCTTTCATGCCATGGCAGCAGTAATGCAGGTAATCACAGTATCTCTATGGGCGGTGTCACGTTGGCAGGTACTGCTCGCAGTGCAGCCAAGGCAGATTCATGCGCGGCCTGCCACAGTTCCGGCAAGACTGTTGATGCAGCAACGGTTCACAAGAAGTAAGCGGATGTAAAATAGTACGCCTTATCAGGGGCACGGCTTGCCGTGCCCCTACAGGCACTTCTTGGCACCCAAGCTTTTTGCATCACCATCCCCCCCTTGGCTTCTGTAGGGTGGCGGAGACTGAATGATATTTCATGAACCCTACAGAAAGGAGGTTAATTGAATGGTACGGATACAGAAACGACTGCTGATTCCGTTACTAGGAGTATCACTCCTGACCGTAACCAGCACCAGCTGGGCCTTAGAGTTTCACGGCCGGTCATCTACCCAGTATCTCTGGTTCAACAGTGTCTTTAACGGTAAGAAACAGGCAGAATTTGCGCAACTCCTTAGCTTTGCCCTGACCGATATCGATAAAGAAAAGAAGTTCTCAGTACACGGTTATGGTCGCGTGAGTCAGGATGTAATGAATGGTGACGGTTTTGACAGTCGCCTTTTTTACTTTTTCGCAGACTATCGCGACCTGTTTGACAAGATCGACATCAGGGCCGGTCGCCAGTTTGTCAATTATGCAGCAGGCAGTGCCCTGGTTGACGGCGGCATGGTTGACCTGAAAAATGTCGGTCCGATTGCATTTTCAGTCATGGGGGGCCGCAATGTCCTCTACGGCATCGACCGCGAACTGACCCGCGCTGGCGATACGGTCTTCGGCGCTGCTGCTACCCTGGTCGGCTACCCGGCAACCGACGCCGAAATCAGCTATTTTCTGAAACAGGATAGTGACGGAGTAGCGCGGGAGACGATCGGCGCCATGTTCCGCCAATACTTGTTCGGCGGATTGAAAATGTACGGTAATGTTCGTTTTGATACGGCCAGCGAGACCTTTGAAGAGGTGCTTGGTGGAGTGAAGTACTTTGTGAACGAAAATCTGGTGGTAACCGGTGAATGGTTCCAGAGCTATCCCACTTTTGACTACACCTCCATCTATTCAATCTTTGCGGTTGATCGCTACCAGGAAGGGTCCTTCCGGGCTGATTATACAATCAACCACATGTTCGCAATTCGCGGCGCTTACAAGAGGCAAGATTTCGGCGAAAACACAGTCGGCGACGTATTTGAGGCAGGCCTGAAAATACGCCCCATCACCAACCTGATGATTGATCTGGCATACGACCGTCGGCAGGGATACGCCGGCAATCTTGACGGCTTTACGTTGGATGTACAGTATGACCACACACCTAACCTGCAGTTGGCTGGCGGCCTGTCATATGATGTCTACATCAAAGACCGGATGACCAACAGAACCACTTCTCAGAACTATTGGCTGGGAACCCGCTATAAATTCGACAAAAACATGTCGTTTGACCTGCGTGTACAAGACAATGTTGATGTTTGGAAGTTCAAGCACGACTGGTCCGGTCGGGTTGCCTTTAACTACGACTTCTAGAAAGGGGGGATCTTTTGTGAAAAAAGTTTTTTTCATCTGCGCATTACTCGTCTATGGCCTGCTGGTCTTCCAGCAACAGCAGTCCCGTGCAGAAAAAATGTCGCACAAAGAGTATGCAAACATGCCGTTACAAGACTGCAATGAGTGTCACAAGGCCCAGGGTATTCCCCTTTCCCATGACAATGATTGGGCAGGCAAGCACCACCAGAACACCGACTGGATGGGCGAACACCGGACACTGGCCGGTAAGGCCGGCGGCAACTGTGCCGATTGCCACACCCAGGCATTCTGCAGCGATTGTCACACCGGCGGCGGTATTGACGTAGACCTGCGCAAGGTAACGTTTAAGCGCAACTACATGCCCAAAAACCACCGCAGCGACTTTATCAGCATCCATCCGATCAAGGCAAAAGATAGTCCGCAGACCTGTACACGCTGCCATAACCAGCGTTATTGCACTGATTGTCATGCTCGTTTCCCCAAGGGCTCTTTGCGGATTAAATCACACAATCCGTTGGGGGCGAGAGGCCAGAAGTACTGGGCAGCAGATCACAGCACTGAAGCCCGCAGAAATCTGCAATCCTGCCAGACCTGCCATCCATCTGGAGATGTTTGCATCCGCTGCCACAGCAGCGGCAAGGTGCGACCACACCCGCGCAACTTCAAGGCCGGTAATTTCAGAGACAAGACCAACGGCAAGATGTGCTTGAAGTGCCATTTGCCGGGAACATTCTAATCAGGAAACATTCAAAAAGGAGGATAAGAGTATGCGGATACGTAGATTAGCCATCATGCTGTTCTGTACCCTGCCGATGGCGGTACTGATGTACGGCTGCGGCTCAAGCAGCAAAGAAGGCAGCGGCACCACAGCACCGGCAAGGGTTGCAGAAACGTCCTGCGCCCAGTGCCACGCTCAGTCGGTTGACAAGATTGATCCTTCAGTCACCATTTATACCAAATATACTGCATCAAAACATTTTACCAATAATGTCAACACGGTGGGTTGCCAGGACTGTCATGGCGGCGGTTCACAGCACAACGGTATTGGGCCGATCCAGTATGCCAACCCTGATGCCTCGGGACAGTGCTTTGCCTGCCACAAGAACTCTCTGGACAGCAAGCATTATGCGGTATATCCGGCATCTACCACCTACAACGCCGCATCCAGCAAGCATAATGCCCAGTACGTAAGCACCAATTACCAGAACTCCTGCAGCAGCTGCCATGATTCACATCAACCCAAGCCCGGCCAAGAGCATAAAGACTGGGCTGAATCGGGACATGGCGATGTCAGCGGTGCTGGCTGGGCTTATTATGATTTCAAGTTCTATGGCACCGGCGAATGTACTCCCTGCCATACCTCCACCGGCTTTATCAACTACGTCAGCAGCGGCTTTTCCATACCCACCGCCACCTTTGCAACCCCTGGTGACGGCACCCATGAAGTGCTGACCTGCAAGGCCTGCCACACCGATTACAACTTTAAGAACCGGATCCGCAATGTGGCCGCAGTCAAGGCGATGTACACCTATAACGGCGCTCCGGTGCAGTTCAGCAGCTATGGCGCATCAAACCTCTGCATCACCTGCCACTCCGGTCGCGGTAATACTCAGACGGCAAAGAGTACGCGCTTCCAGGGCCACCATGCACCGGCAGCCGGCACGCTTTTCAACTCATCAGCCCATGTCGGCTATGAATTCGCTACCAAGTCTTACGGCAACGCCACTTCTTTCATCCATGACAAGATCGGCACCGCTGCAGTACCCAATACCGGCACCAGCGGCCCCTGCGTGACTTGCCATATGGCAAGCAGCAACAGCCACAAGTTCTCTGCTGCCACTAAGAACAGTACCGGCGCCATCACCGGGCTGCCGACCCAAACGGTCTGCCTCAAGTGCCACCCGGTCGCCTTTGTCACACCGGCCAACATGGAAGTTCTGCGTCTTGGCTACATTGAAACCGCCGAACTACTGAAGGCGTACGTAGGCAACACGATCCCCAATTACTTGGCTGTTGCCATTACCAGCAGCAACTACAATACCGTTGCCGACAACGCCTACGGTGCATTCCAGAATGCAATGTTAACAGCTGAAGAGCAGGGTGCCTTTACCCACAACAGCGTCTATGCCAAGCGGCTGCTCTTTGATTCAATCGACTGGATGGATAATGGTGCATTTAACAACACCATCACCATCCCGGCCGGTTATCCGAACGCACGGACCTGGTTTGGTGCCAACGCGTCTGGTGTTGCAACCCGTCCGTAACATCAACACTGTATACCTGTTGTTCTTCCACAGAATGCCGTCCTGTTTAACAGGGCGGCATTCTGTTCAAAACGTCCTGCAAGTGATGAAACACCGGCAGAAACGGTAAGCAGGTCTTACTTCAGAAAGGGAAGACATGCTACATGATAGCATTAGAAACAAGGTACTGCTGCCGCTTACCCTCACCCTTTTTATTCTTACCTGCTCCTTTATTTACACCAGCTATCATATCAGACAGGAAGATTATGAGCAGGACACCACGCTTCGCCATACCCTGGTCCAACACATCCTCAAGAGCCTGATTGCAGATCACTCGCTCTACATGCAATCAGCAATTGAATTTATTGCTGATGAGCAGCGATTTCAGGATGCGATGCTCAATAACAATCGCCATGCCCTGTTACAGCACGGCACACCTATACTTGAGAGATTAACCGGTCATCAACAGATCACTCATTTCTATTTTTACGATCGAACCGGCCAACTTGTCCTGCGGGTATATGATCCAACAAACCGCAGCGCATCTCCGGTTCGTCTGACCCGAAAGCTAGCAATGACACGGGGAGAGACCGCCTCGGGATTGGAATTGGGACGTAATGGAACTTTCACGTTGCGGGTAGTCTATCCATGGAAGATACGCGGCCAGTTGATCGGCTACATTGAGCTCGGTCAGGAATACGACCATATACTGCAGGAATTGCATTCCATTACAGGCACCGATTTTGCTGTAGTCCTTAACAAAACAAATCTTGATCGCCCGCTCTGGGAACACGGCATGTCATTGCTGGGACGTCCTGCAGACTGGGATGGGCTCGCCGATTGGGTTGTCAGCAACCAGACCGTTGCTATCCCCCTTCGCGTCATGACATCACTATTGAAGAGCTGCGCAACCTCCCCAAAAACGATGAAGCTGTTACATATCAGCAACAAGACCTACAGCGCCAGAGGATTTCCGCTGCATGATACTGCCCTCAAGGAAGTCGGGAAATTTGTTCTTGTTACTGATTTGACCGACAAAACCACCATATTTCGTCTTTTCATCATTAAAATTGCAGCATTCAGTCTGCTGTTGTGTTCCGCTCTTTTCATCTATGCTTTCAGAGTCTTGGGAATAATGGACTGCCGTCTCCACGAGAGCCGTGAGCAACTCAACAATGAACTTGAAAAACAGGCCCAGACCAACAAACAGCTCGCATTTGAGATGGGCGAACGTTTACGGGCCGAGACAGACCTGCTTAACCTGAACCAAGAACTTGAACAGCGGGTGCTGGAACGCACTGCCGAGCTTGATTTGTCGAACCAGCGTCTTGAGGCCAGCCACAGCGAATTGGAAGCAGCCTGCAGGAATCTTCAGGCACAGCAGGCAACGATCTTGCAACAGGACCGGATGGCCTGTATCGGTCAGCTGGCGGCCAGTGTGGCCCATGACATCAACAATCCGATCGGTTTTGTCTATGGCAATCTCGAGGTGCTGAAAAACTATTGGCACAAACTAACCGGCTTTATTGCCGAACAGGACAACGCACTGCAGCATCTCCCCTCGTCGGAGGTAAAAAAGCGCATTGATGAACGACGCAGGGCATTGAAAGTGGACTACGTCCTTGATGAGTTTAACGCCGTGCTGGATGAATCGCTTGAAGGGACCCAGCGGGTCAACCAGATTGTGCTGAACCTGAAGGGTTTTGCACGCCTGGACGAGAAAGAGACCCGCCTGGCGGACATTCACGAATGCCTGGAGAGCACCCTGAATATCGTACGCAATGAGTTGCGCTACAAGGCCGATATCAAAAAGGAATACGGAGACATACCGCAACTGGTGTGTTTTCCGCAGCAACTGAATCAGGTCTTTATGAATCTGCTGATTAACGCAGCGCAGGCTATTGAGAACTGGGGAGAGATTACCATCCGCACCTGGGCCGACCAGAAGAATGTCTTTGTCGCCATTAGCGACACCGGCTGCGGCATTCCTGAGGAACATTGCGACCGCCTGTTCGAACCGTTTTTTACCACCAAGGCATCAGGCGTGGGAACCGGACTTGGCCTGTCGATTGTCCGGGAGATCATCAAAAAACATCACGGCGAGATAACCGTCACAAGCCGGTCAGGCTGCGGAACGGTGTTTACGGTACGGCTACCGCTTGAGCACGACCTTCAGCGTGAGGATGCCAACCATGCCTGAGGCCATTCATATCCTCTGTGTGGATGATGAGATCAACATCCTCAAAGTCATTCGCAGACAGTTGTGCGACATGGAATTGGAAATACATACCGCTCTTTCGGCAGAGGAGGGGTTGCAGTTCTTGATACGTACGCAACCGGTACAGGTGGTTATTTCCGACTACCGACTGCCCGGCATGAACGGCCTTGATTTTCTCCGGCAGATAGATTCACGGTGGCCGACCACCGCAGGGGTTCTACTTACCGGTTTTGCCGACCTTGAGGTGGTGCAGGGTGCGTTGGAACAGGACAGGCTGCTGACCGTGTTGCACAAACCATGGAGGGCAGAAGAGTTGCAAAAACTGATTTCTGAAGTTGTCAACAAGACAACTCAACAGGTGAAACCATCATGACCCCTCAAAAGTGCCTGATACTGTATGTGGATGACGAACCGGCCTATGGACGGCTCTTTTCCCGCGGCATGGAAGACGACGACCGCTTCAGTGTGATCACCGCAACCAGTGGTGAAGAGGCCCTGCGTATCCTGCAGGACTGCCCCATCCAGATCGTCTTGACCGACCTGCTGATGCCCCGCATGGATGGCCTGCACCTGCTGGAAAAGATCAAGCGCTGCCGGCCCGACATCTTTGTGCTGATCCTGACCGGCGTTGATTCCGCCGACAAGGCGGTAAAGGCGATGAAGGCAGGCGCCTACGACTATATCCTGAAGCCGCTTGATATCGCCATGATCCGGCTGCAACTTGGAAAAATCCTGCAGCATCGCCAGCTGCTGCAGGAGGCCTTACCGCCTGCCGGAGACGGATACCGCTTTGAAAACATGGTTGGCAAAGACCCGATCATGTTTAAGCTTTTTGAAAAGATCCAGCAAGTGGCCCAAAGCGAGGCAACGGTCTTGATCAGCGGTGAGAGCGGTACCGGCAAGGAACTGATAGCCGAGGCAATCCACGCCAGAAGCAAACGGTGCGACAAACCATTCGTACGCGTCAACTGCGCTGCATTGACTGAATCCCTGATCAACAGTGCCCTGTTCGGCCATGAACGAGGCGCCTTTACCGGAGCAGCAGCGCAGAAAATTGGTTTTTTTGAATACGCCTCCAAGGGGACCATTTTCCTGGATGAGATCGGTGATATTCCGATTCAGACACAGGTAGCGCTGTTACGTGTGCTTGAGATGGGCAGCTTCCAACGGGTAGGCGGCACCGAGACGATCAACGTCGATGTCAGGGTAATCTGTGCAACCAATCAGGATATGCCAACAGCGGTAAAGGAGAAGAAGTTTCGTGAGGACTTGTATTACCGGATCAATGTTGTCTCGCTGACGGCTCCGTCACTCAGAGAACGCAAGTCCGACATCCCGCTGCTGGCACATTTCTTTCTCGACCTGTATCAACACAAGTCGGCTAAACGGATTTCCAGCTTCAACGGGCCTACCCTGGCTAGGTTGTGTGACTACCCCTGGCCCGGCAATGTGCGTCAACTGGCAAACTGTATTGAACGGGCGGTTATTTTCTGCCAGGGCCGCCAGATCCTTCCGGAGCATCTGCCGGATGAACTACAAAGCGAGTCGGAACATGATTTTTCTCTGACGCTGTATGACAGCTCACTTGCCTCTGCTGAAGAATCCCTGATCCGAACCGTGCTTGAAGAAAAACACTGGCACTTAAGCCATGCTGCTGAGGCCCTTGGCATTGCCCGCGGCACCCTTTACAGCAAGATGGAACGCTACCATATTCAAAAAGGTTCCTGACACTGCAGCATTAATCCCAGATTTTCCATTAGGGCGCGAGATACTGTCGGAAAGATGCCGGAAAACAACCGGCAGGGCTCGTGCAGGGGCTTTGCGCCGCTTAATGGAATATCTGGTTTTATTTCAGAGAGTTACCATCAGCGGCCTGTGCACGTGACAGGCCGCCTTGCCCTTATCGCCAGATTTTGAACAAAACCGCATAACGCAATTTTTTAAATACATATCAATATCTTGCAAGATAACTGGTAAATCTTGCGAACTTCTATCGCCAGATTATTCACATCTCAACGATGCCACACCTCCCCGTAATCCTATTACCTATTGATATCACGGCGTATTAATTGGTGGCACAGACATTGCTTTGCAATCTTAATGAGTTCTGTTTTTAACCCCAAAACAAGGAGGCCACAAGCAACCGGCTCACGCCAACCAGTTTAAATTTCAGTACATTTGTATGAAACCGTATCGAAAAGGAGACCATGAGTATGATTAAAACGTATTTAAAAAGCATTTGTCTGGCGATCGGCGCCGCCTTTATGCTAAACGGCTGTAGCGGCAGCTCAGGCGGAGGCGGAGACACACCACAACCATCTCCGCCTGCACCGACTCAAACCGTTGCAGCGTCCTCCCTTACTGCCGATGAAATCAAAAATCTGACATTCAAGGCCTCCATTACCAATGTTTCCATACCGGCAGACGGCAAACCGGTGGTCTCATTCAGCATCACCGCCCAAAACAGCACTGAGGCAAACGCATCAAAAACAGCAACACAAAATGCTAGGAATATATCCGGCCTAAAAGGGTATCTTGCTCGCTTTACTATCGCCACACTGGTGCCGGGAACCAACAACGGGCCGGATGAGTGGATGAACTATCTGCAGAGAAAAAATACCAATGCCTCCAATGGTTGGCCGACCAGTGACGACAGCACCGGCGTGCTGACCGATAATGGTGACGGCAGCTATACCTATGCATTCGGGACAAGCATCAGAGATGATGTCCCTCATGGGAAAACCACCTTTCACCCCGTAGCGGTCAAGTATGTACCCACCCAGACCCATCGCATCGGCTTTACTATTGACGGCCATCCTGTCGGCGCTGTAGCCCGCATCACTTCGCTGCCGTTTATTTACGATTTTATCCCGGCTGGCGGCACTCCAAGCGTTCTGCGTGATATTGCCAGTACCGCATCATGCAACGAATGTCACACTGATCTAAACACCGTTCTGACGAAGAGTGGCGGCACCCACAGCAGGGGACGCGGTGACGTACGTTTCTGTATCATGTGCCACACCAAGCAAGGTGGAGCACTTGAGGCCAATACTGCTTCCGTGAATGGCGTATTCCCTGATCCGAACACACCGGTCCAAGTTGCTGACAACGAGGTTATCGGTTATTTCCCTATCATGATGCACAAGATTCATAAAGGAACCTCACTTACCAAAAAGAACTACAATTTCTGGGGCATTAAATTTAATGATGTCAAATATCCTCAGACCACACTTCATTGCACCAAGTGTCACAACACGGAATCGGCCCCCCAGGCAGATAATTACAAGAATCGACCGAGCCGTCAGGCTTGCGGTTCCTGTCACGACAACATCAACTTTGCAACTGGCGTCAACCTGAAGGAACCAGCAAAACCCCACGCCGTGCAGACCAGTGACGTCAACTGCAAGGTTTGCCACGGTCCAGGAGCACTGTTTGACAGTGTTGCCATGCACGCCGCGAAGATAACGGTTGCTCAAGACGCCGCCAAGCGCACCATGAGCGCAACCATCAACGGCGTTACCGTTGATGCAAATGGCGGCGTTACCGTTAATTTCACGGTGAAGGACGGCAATGCTGTCGTGACTGATATGACCAAATTTACCAAGCCTTCCTTTGGTTTGACTAAACTGGTCAAAGGGGCTGACGGCGCCTATAAGTGGGTAAGCTACACAGCCAATTATCGCACCAAGGATGCAAACATGGCACCGGTTCTTCAGGGGCGCACTGAAAATACCGGCACCCTCACCGCCAATGCGGATGGCAGTTTCAGCTACAAATTCACGCTGAGAAACGGCGATGTTGAAGGCGACATCAGAACCATCACCCACGCCCACAACGCCTCTGCAACAAACCTGGTACCCGACACCTATACACCGGCCAATTGGCCGCAGGGGCCCAATGTTGTCGAGTACGAACCGACCAAGACCCATCGTGTGGCCATGACCTTCCAGAAAGTCGGCACCCCGAATGTCGATGCGAATAATGCCTGGTTTGACTTTGTGCCGACTGGCGGAGCAGTTACTGAAACCCGCAACATTGTGACTATGAATAACTGTGTCAGCTGCCATGCCGGCAAAAAGCTGCATGCCGCATATCAGGTTGAAGTCTGCGTAATTTGCCACACACAAGACACAAAAGACTCACTTACTGGCCAGTCTGTTGATTTGCAGACCCTTGTGCACAAACTGCATATGGGCAAATACTTGCCAAGCGTCAAGGCAGGCGGTGAGTACCGTATTAACAGTGCAACAGGCGGATCACATGATTACACCAAGCTGGGCTATCCGGGCCTGTTGAAAAACTGTCAGATGTGCCATGTCGAAGGGACTGGTGCACCGACAAATGCTGCCAATTGGCGCACAACCCCCACGACCAATGCCTGCATAACCTGCCATGACAGCACCAATGCTGTTGCCCATGCCAACTATAGCGGCTTCATGAACAATTGCATCTCTTGTCACGGCTCCGACAAGGCCGTCGACGCCCAAGCAATACACAAATAATAGGTATCTATCTGTAATATGCTAATAGCGCTTCTTAGCCGCCCTCTCAGGAGGGCGGCTTTTTTTGAGTTGATGAGGCATTCATCCTTAAAGGCCAGCTACTCTCACAAAGCCAGCTTTAGCAACTAAAACCATTTAACTACAAAAACATGCCGCTTCGTCCGTTTGGTGACTTGCAGACTGGCCAAACCGGATACCTTCTGAAAGAGCGGTTTCCGACAGCTCCAAGCAAACCGCCTCAACCGTTGTGCCTGCTGAAAAAATCAAGTATAACTAGTCACCATGTACTGTTCATTTTTCGGCTTCCACGAACGCCCCTTCACCCTGACTCCCAATCCGGCCTTTATCTTTTTAAGTCGGGCCCACCAGGAAGCGTTTGCTCACCTGATCTACGGTATTGAAAACCGTTGCGGCTTCATCATGCTGACCGGCGAAGTGGGGGCCGGCAAGACCACGGTGATCCGCACCCTGCTGACTGAGCTGAAGCCTGAAAGCCACGCCACTGCGCTGATCCTGAATCCGATGGTCTCTGCCGACGGCTTGCTGCGCGCTATTTTGCGGGAGTTTGGTATAGATGCAACCGATTGCAACGAACCGTCTGATATGGTTGAGGCGCTCAACCGCTTTCTTCTGCAGCAGATCGCTGCGGAACGAAAAGTGGTGCTGGTGATCGATGAGGCCCAGGATATGGACCCGGCGGTGCTTGAGCAGGTGCGTTTGATTTCAAACCTGGAGACAACCACTGACAAACTGATCCAGATCATCCTGGTGGGGCAGCCTGAGCTTGAAGCTCTGATGGGCCGCACAGAGTTGCGCCAGCTGAACCAGCGGATAACAGTCCGCTTTCATCTGACTCCCATGGAGCAGACCGATACCGATGCCTATCTGCGGCACAGGATCAAGACCGCTGCTGGTGGTAATGCAGCTGCAGCGGTTTTTTCGGCAGCTGCGGTGAAGCGCCTGCATCGTTTTTCCGGCGGATTGCCGCGTTTGATCAATGCGGCCGCTGATCGGGCCCTGCTGATCGCCTTTAATCAAGGTACCAGAGAGATTGATGCAACCATTGCCCAAAAGGCAATTATTGACGTTACCCGCGCTGCCAAAGAGTCTAAGGGCCACTACAAAACCGTGATCAAGGCTGTTGTGCTGGTTCTGGTTGCAACCGTTCTGATCCTGGGCGGCTGGCATCTCAACCGTTCTGCAGCACCCCCACCAATAACAGCAACAACCGCAGCCGGCGAAAAACAGCTGGCCGCTGTGGCGGCTGCCTCTGAATCAGAACATCTGCAGACGATTATGATGCTCCTTAGCACTGTCTGGGGCAATCCGTTACCGGGCAGCAGCACGGCAACCACCTTGGAGCAGGCCCTGCAACAGACAGGCTTTTCAGTGCATAGCTACAGCGGCAACCTGGGTGGTCTGATGCGGCAGGGATATCCGGCGCTGCTTGAGTGTTCCCTGCCTGCTGCAACCTCAAAACGCTATCTGCTGCTGGTTGGCATCGATCAACAGCACACAAGCATTGCTGCTACCGATGGTGGGCGCCTTTCCCTGCCGATCAGCCGCCTTGAGCAGGTCTGGAGCGGCAAGGCTCTGATCCCCTGGCGAAACCTCTTTGCTATTCCTGTGCCGCTGCGTTATTCAGCCAGTGCTGCAGAGCGACAGGCGCTGGTTCGTCTGCTGTTAGCCGCCAATGTCTGGAGTTCTGGAGACCTTGATTATTCTGATGCCAACCTGCGCACTGCGGTGCGACGCTTTCAGCAGCAAGAAGGGATACAGGCAACCGGTACCGCCGGTGAGTTGACCCTGATGCGGCTGTACCGCGTATCAAAAGAACGACCAACACCATCGATCACCGGGATGGAAGATAAACCATGAGCCATATTCTTGATGCATTGCAGAAGGTACAGGAAGAAAAGACAGCCAAGCTCAAGCAGACCACCATTACCGGCGGTGCCTTGCTGGATGCCCCCACAGCACAAAAACCGCGCCGCAGCCGCTTTCTGCTGGTGGGCGGAACCGTTGCGTTCCTGCTGATCGTTGCCGTGATCGTACAGAACTATTTGAAGCCTGCGCATCGTTCCCAAACCGACTTGTCAGCCCCGGCACCACCGCTGTCCCAGCCACAGCCGCTTCAACCGGCTACGGCACCTGCTCCAGCGCCACAGGCAGTAACTGATGCCCAACAGCCAACTGCAGCACCCATAACGACTGCTGCCCTCCCCCCGGCACCGGCACCTCCGGTAGCTGCCTCTGCAGCAACTGCAACAGCACTGCAGGCTGAACATGAAGAAGATCAGGACACCAGGGCCGACCGCCGCCGCAGGCAGCAGCATACAGCCGCTGCCACCCCTGCTGCTTCAACAGCAGCAGCGCCCGGCAGGGTGGTGCAGACAAGCACGCCGGAAGGGATCAAGCTGACCGGTATTGCGTGGCAGGAGAACAGAAAGATGCGCAGGGCTGTGGTGAACGACATACTGGCAGGTGAAGGCACGGTAATTGCCGGTGCCCAGATAGTGGAGATCAGGCCGCAGGCAGTGCGGTTTGAAAAAAACGGAACGCTGTACGAGGTAACCCTGGCACGCTGATGCTTGTCAGCCTGCAAACTCCCGCTGCCAGGCATCAAAGATCGCCACCTTGTCCGGTCCGAATTTAGACAGGCCTTTTCTGATTTTATCCACTGATTTTTCCTTTTCAAGCCGATCAGGATTCTTGGAAAAAAACAGGTCCGCGTAGCAGACGATCCGCTCTGCCAGGGTCTCCGGGGCCATATCCCGCTGCGGCAGCGGCAGGTTCTGGCCCACGATATCCTGGATGGTCAAACCCACACCGGTATGCCGTTCGCAGATCAGGGCGTGCGGCAGCAGGCCTTCCCCCTCCAGAATCTCACGTCCCAACAACCCGTGACAGATATACGGTGCCTGACCATGGCAACCGATCTCCGGCGCAGCCACCTTGCAGACACCAATGTCGTGCAGATAGGCCGCCTCAATCACCAGACGGCGGGTATCGGAATCCGCATTAACCGCTGCACAGGCAGCCAGCGCCTTGCCGGCCACCATGGTGCCGTGGGTCATCAGAATGGAGACGGTACGAGGCGTACAGTACTGCCGGAGCAGATCTTCTACCGCGAGCATGGCTTACCCCTTTCCAAAGAAGGCCTTTAACCGCTTCAGATATTCCACCGGGCTGCGCTCAGCAGCAGCCTCATCCTCCTGACGATCCAGCTGTGCACGGCTGCCGACACTGTGTCTGGTCAACGCCTCGCTCAACCGTTCCATCAGCTTGTCATTTCTATCTATCAGATCGGCAATGGCTGCCTTGGGCAGCTCGGCCAGCAACACCTCACTGCAGGCCCGCACCGTTGCCCTGCGGGGCTCACCGGTCAGCAGCGACATCTCGCCAAACATCCTGCCCTGCTCCATCCGGGCCACCTCCCGGCCGTTCATCTCAACCGTCATTTCACCCTGCAGCACAAAAAAGAGCGAGCTGCCCTGATCACCCTGCTGCACAGCGATCTCGCCAGGGGCATAGGGGCGCACCAGGGCGCTGTCGGCAAACAGTAGTACCTCTTCAGCAGACAACACATCAAACAGATGCGATTGGCGCAGTCCGGCCATAATCACGGCCCGCTGGTTGGGAAACGGCTCCTTGGCCGGCGTGGTGACGATCTGCCGGTGGGGAAACGGGAAACTCCAACCGGCCCGATGCACAGCATACCAGGCCTTGGTCTGGAGTTCAGACAGGGCCAGATTACGCTGGGCCGGGTCAGCCAGCCAGAACTTCATCAGATAACTGATGCTGCTGTCTGCCAGGGACTGCAATCTGACGGCCGGGGGCGGTTCCGGCAGCACCAGCGGTTCTTCATGCAGCACCTGCCTCAGGATCGCTTTGGCCTGTTCCGGCGGCAGTTCATAGGGCAGGCCGATGGTCAGGGTGGTGGCAGCTCGCTCCTGAGCCGTTGCCTGGGGTGATCCGTGGGTGGTGACAATGCTCTGCACCACCACGGCGTTGGGCACCAACACCTGGTTGTTATCCAGGGTACGCAGGGTGATGTAACGAAATCCCACATTGACGATCTCACCAAACAGCCCCTTTTCCGGGATGCTGATCCAATTGCCGTGGGCCATCAACGGATCAATCTGCACCGTAAACCCGTAAAAGGCGTTGGAGAGGGTGGTCTGCATGGCAAAGGCAATGGCTGCCGTCAGTACTGTGGTGGTGGTAATCACCGTTGAGAGGTCTATCTGAAACACCAGCCGCAGCGAGGCAATGGCCGCAATCAGATAGACCGCCAGCCGGATGGCATCCCGCAGCAGCATCGGCACCTCACCGTGCCGCCGCAGGGTCAGAATCATATCCACCAGAATATAGATCGCCAACTTGGCCAGACAGATCAGTACGATCACACTCTGCAACCGCGCCAGGATCAGCCGATAGTTGGGATACCCGGCCAAGGTGGCCTCAAAATAAAGCAGCACCAACCCTAACAACGAGAGCTTCAAAGCGGTTGGCGCCAGTGGGGAAAGCGGTTTGCCCTGCACCCGCCGAACCACGGTGACACCGACAAAGAACAAGATCACCACCACCAGCACCACCAGTTTATTGACCAGGAAGAAATTCAGGTCAACCAGCGAGAGCACGTCTTGCTGCAGCGGTTGTGTGGTGGTGGTGACGGCCATATCCCTACCCCTCCAGGGCGCCGATCAGGCTCTTGATATCGACAATGCCCCGCGCTGCCAGCCACTGTTCCATCCCCTCAGCAATCTCCTGCGCTGCTGATGGATTCACAAAGCTGGCCGTACCCACCTGCACTGCTGTGGCGCCGGCCAGGATAAACTCCAGTGCATCAGTGGCGGACATGATACCGCCGATACCGATTACCGGCACCTTGACCGCCCTGGCCACCTGCCAGACCATCCGCAGGGCGATCGGCTTGATGGCCGGACCGGAAAGACCGCCGGTGACATTGGCCAGTACCGGCCTGCGACGCTCAAGATCTATGGCCATGCCGGTCAGGGTGTTGATCACGGACAGGGCATCTGCCCCGGCCCCTTCACAGGCCTGGGCCATTTCTACAATATCGGTCACATTGGGGGAGAGCTTGACAATCAGGGTCTTTTTCGTGGCAGCACGACAGGCAGTAACTACGCTGGCAGCACAGCCCGGATCAGTGCCGAACACGATCCCACCCTGTTTGACATTGGGGCAGGAGATATTCACCTCAAGGGCAGCAACCTCGGGGATGGCATCCAGACGGCTGGCCAGCTCGGCATACTCATCCGGGGTGTAGCCAAAAAAGTTGGCAATGGCCGGGGTGTTGATCGAGCGCAGGAACGGCACCTTCTTCTGGATAAAGGCGTCAATACCTACGTTCTGAAGGCCGATGGCGTTCAGCATCCCGCCAGGGGTTTCCACGATGCGGGGCGTGGGGTTGCCGGCCCGGGGCTTCAGCGAAAGCCCCTTGGTGACAAAGGCACCGATCTNNCGATGGCGTTCAACATACCGCCGGGCGTCTCTACAATCCGCGGGGTCGGGTTACCGGCGCGGGGTTTGAGGGAGAGTCCCTTGGTGACAAAGGCACCGATCTTTTCCAGATCAACATACTGGCTGAACTCCTCACCATAGCCAAAGGTGCCGGAGGCGGTCATGACCGGGTTACGCAGCTTGAGGCTGCCGATCTCAACAGACATGGCAGGTTTCATATCAGTTCCCCTCCCATTTCAGTTCAGCCGCCTCAAAGACCGGGCCTTCGGTACAGACGCAACGGTAGTCAGGATTTTCATTGCTGTGTTCAGCCCCCTGACAGACACAGCCCAGACAGGCCCCCATACCGCAGGCCATATAGCCTTCCAGCGAGACCTGGGTTTTTACACTCTGCTTTGCTCCAATAGCTGCCACCGCCTTCAGCATGCCATGGGGACCGCAGGCAAAGATCTGTCCCTTGTTGGCGGTTGCATCCAGACGCTGCTCCAGCACCTTGGTAACCAGACCGCACTCACCCAGCGATCCATCCTCGGTTGCAGTGTAGCACTCCACCCCTAAGCGCTCAAACTCAGTGATACAGAGCACATCGTCCTTGGTTCTGCCGCCGGCAAACAGCCTCACCGGTGAATCCTTAACCAGCTCTTTTGCTAGCAGATAGAGCGGGGCTAGGCCAACACCACCACCAACGATCAGCTTCTCCTCACCAGCCGGACCGTTCTCAAAACCGGTACCCAATGGGCCGAGGATATCCAGGATGTCATTCTCATGCAGGGTGGACAGCATGCCGGTTCCCTTGCCCACCACCCGGTAGAGAATCTCCAGATAGGGCTGGGGCACTGCGCCTGTGTAGGCAGGCTGAAGCGTACCCACATCAAACACACCAAAGGGACGGCGAATCAACGGATCAATGGACGGATTGACCCGCACCATTACAAACTGGCCCGGTTTGGCGGCAAGCATCTCTGCCGGTGCGGTCATCCGCATCCGCCAGTAACCGGGAGAAACCTCGGCATTATCCAGAATCATGGCCTTAAACTGCATCAACATCCTCCTTCATCAGGATTTTATCCATCAAAATGGCATCAATAGTATCTTCATAATAGGCCTTACGCAGACCGGAGCGCTGAAATCCGAACCGCTCATACAGGGCAATGGCCGGTTGGCTGGTGGCCCGCACCTCAAGCAGCAGCAGACAGGCACCACGCTGGACCGCCTCAGCACAGGCCCACTGCACCAGTTGCGCGCCGATCCCTCTACCCTGCAGGGCCGGATCAACCGCCACGTCCAGAATCTCGGCCTCATCCAGCAAAACGGTCAGGCAGAGGTAGCCTGCCACCCGGCCATCCTGTTCCACCACCACACAGCTCGCCCGCTCGGAAGCCAGCTCTGCCTGAAAATGGCTAAGGTTCCAACCTCTGGGAAAACAGGCCTGCTCAATGGCCAGAACCTGATCCAGATCTTCAACAAGCATTGGGCGTATACAGGACATAATTGGGGCAGAATAGCGTTATTGACGCTGGGAGGCAAACAAAAAAGGCACCTGCGCAAGTAACGCAAGTGCCTGTTTTTGTTATGGCAGGGGTG
>DKFG01000089.1:3708-5298 GCA_002452325.1 Geobacter sp. UBA6802 | reverse complement strand
CCATCAGCTTCGAAGAGTACACCAACAACGAGAACCGTTATCGGATGCTCAAGAAGGCCAACCCCAAAGGGGCAGAGGCGATGATGAAGAAGGCCGGTGAGTGGTCAAAGGCACACCTTGCCTACTACCAGAAGCTGGCAGCACTCAGCTTCGAAGACAGCTGCGAGAAGAAGTAGTCTCCAACCTTATAAAAGTGCTACAATTCAGCCCCGCGGTTTCCGCGGGGCTTTTTTTATCTGCACAGGGAGTATCTATCATGCATGATCATATTGCCCGCGCCATGGCGGTTAAAGGCAAGATCCGCGCTGTGGCCTGCGTCACCACCAAGCTGGCCAATGATATCTGTTTTCTGCAAGGCACCTCACCGATTGCATCGATAGCACTGGGCCGTGCCCTGTCCGGCGCAGCTCTGGTGGGAAGCACCCTCAAGCAGGGCCAGTGGATGGCCCTGAAATTTGAAGGGAGCGGGCCACTTAAGAAGCTGATTACCGAGGTGGAGTGGGACGGAGCCATCAGAGGGACGGTGGCGGTACCGGATGCAGTTGCCGAGAGTGTCCCGGCGGCATTGGGACGGGCCGGATTTTTAACGGTAAGCAAAGATTTGGGCATGAAAAGCCCCTACAGTGGCACGGTACAGCTCTGCACCAGCGAGATTGCAGAAGACCTGGCCTACTATCTGACCGACTCCGAGCAGACCCCATCAGCCATGGGTTTGGGAGTGAGTCTGGCTGAGGATGGTCAGATAAACGCTGCCGGTGGTTTTTTGATCCAATCATTGCCTCCTTCGGACCTGGTTGCTGTAGAAAAGATCATGGCGGCTATTGCGAAACTGCCACCGCTTACCACCCTGCTGCAGGATGGCAAGAGTCCTCAGGATTTGCTGGAACAGTTGCTGGAGGGGATAGAACATCATCCACTTGAGTCAACCGACCTGTTTTTCCGTTGTGGTTGTTCCCGCGACAAGGTGGAGCGGGCCATTCTGTCGCTGGGTGCGGATGAACTGAAGCGACTTATCGACGAGCAGGGCGAGGCATCGGTCACCTGTGAATTCTGCAAACAGCAGTACCAGTTTGAAAGGAGTGAGCTTGAAACGCTCAGCAGATCATACTAAGCCTGTAAAGGCTTCAGTGGCTCAACCAACAATCAACGAACCTATCCGGGCAAAAACGATTGCACCCGAGATCCTGGCCCCCTGCGGCTCCCTTGAGGCCTTCTTTGCTGCCATGGAATCCGGTGCAGATGCGGTCTATGCCGGCTTGCGTGAGTTTTCCGCCCGTGCCCGTGCCAAGAACTTCACCCTCGGGCAAATGGGAAAAATGTTGGCCTATGCTCACAATCGTGGTCGCAAGATCTATATCACCCTGAATACATTGGTTAAAGAACAGGAACTGCCCCAACTGGTGGAGACCCTGGCAGAACTGGCCAGGATGCGGGTGGACGGAGTGATTGTGCAGGATATGGCGGTTGCCCGGCTGGTTAAAAATTATTTCCCTTCCATACCACTGCATGCCTCCACCCAGATGACCATCCATAACCTGCCCGGTGTCAAACTGCTGGAGGAGTATGGCTTTGAGCGGGTGGTGCTGGCCC
>DKFG01000089.1:0-3683 GCA_002452325.1 Geobacter sp. UBA6802 | reverse complement strand
CTCTGTTTCTGTGTCTCCGGACAGTGTCACTTCTCATCTCTACTGGGGGGGCACAGCGGCAACCGGGGCCGCTGCGCCCAGCCGTGCCGCAGACTCTACAGCCATCGCGGTAAGGAAGGGTACTACTTCTCCCCTAACGACCTCTCAGCACTGGAGTTGGTACCTGAGCTGGCAGCCGCAGGGGTGGCGTCGTTGAAGATTGAAGGCAGGATGAAGTCGGCTGATTATGTGGCCAAGGTGGTCAAGGCGTATCGTCTGGTGCTGGACAGCGATGAGGCTGACAGAAAGGGGGCTCTGTCCGCTGCCAAAGAGCTGCTGAAGGACTCCTTTGGCCGGGCACCTACCAAGGGTTTTCTGGCCTCTACCAACCCTGCCGATATTGCAAACCCCTGGCTGCGGGGCGGAACCGGGCGGTTTACCGGTGAGATCCGGCAGGCCCGCCAGGGGCGACTGCTGTTTGAAACCCGTGATGCCCTGCAGGTGGGGGACCGGTTGCGACTGCAGCCCAAGTCGGATCAGGCCGGGCAGGCCTGGACCCTGCGGGAGCTTTTTGTCAACCGTAGCCCTGTTCATACCTGCAAGGGTGGCCAGCTGGTGGAGGTGGTCTGTCCTTTTACTGCACAGCCGGGCGATGCGCTGTTTAAGGTGGGGGCCGCCAATGCCTTTGGTATGAGTGATGAGGCGGCCAACCGCAGGCTGCAGGCTGCCGGACCGGACCGGATGGCGGTGCGGCTGGAGATCACCTGCGAGGGTCAAGGGGCAGGGGTCAAGGGTCAAGAAAAATCAGAGGTCTACAAACCGCCCTTTGCCCCTTGCCCCTTGACCCTGTGTATTTCAGCCCGGCTTGGAGCGGCTACCTTCTCATACACATTTCCTCTGGGGGAGCTGAAACCGTCCCGCTCCAGCGATATGGAGAGTGTGTTGACCGCCCGTTTCAGTGAGACCGGTGAGACACCGTTCCGTCTGGAGCAGTTGAGTGCGCCGGATTTTCCGGCCCTGTTTATCCCGCCCGCCCGGTTGAAAGAGATTCGGCGTGAGCTGTACCAGCGGCTGGAACAGGAGGGTACGGCTGAAGAGCGACGGCGGATTGCTGCGGCAAAGACAGCAGCACTGAGTGAACTGCAGGGGCAAGGCCACGCACTGAGCTTGTCGAAGTGGCCAAGGATCAAGGGTCAAGGAGAGCGAGAAGAACTGCTGATACAGGTGGATGGGCCGTCCGAGGTGCGCTGGGCACTTTCGCAGGGGGCTGATCAGGTGGTGGTCCCCCTGCATCGTGCGGCGATCCATGAACTTTCGCGCTATCTGAACCGGCTGGGTGGTGATGCCGACCGGATTATCTGGCAGTTGCCGTTCATGCTGTTTGACCATGAACTGACGTTTGTTGCTGAGGCGGTTGCCGGTCTCTGTCGCGCCGGATTTTGTCAGTTTGATCTGACCAATCCGGGACAGCTCCCCATGCTGCAGCAGCACCAAGGGGTGCGTTTATCAGCGGGCTACCGGCTGTTTACCCTCAACAGCCAGGCCCTGGCCTTCTGGCAGGAGCAAGGCATACAGCGGGCAACGCTCTACATTGAGGATGATCGCGATAATCTGGCTGCATTGCTGAAGCTGCCGCCGCCGCTGACCGTGCTGGTCTACAGCCCGGTGGAGGTGATGGCCACACGGGTCAGGATCAAGGAGATCAGCAGCAGCGCGCCGTTGCAGTCAGACCGGGGCGAGACCTATCGGATTCGGGGCCGCGACGGTTTGACCCATATCAGCGCCACCACGCCGTTTTCACTGTTGGGGCGGTTGACAGAGCTGCGCCGGATGGGGTGCCGCTCTTTTATGCTGGATCTGTCGGCAACAGCAGCTGAACGTCGGGCTGAGATCCTTGAGGCGTTTCGTGCCGATCGTCCGTTGCCGGGCAGCACGCTGTTCAACTACGAGCGGGGTCTGGCGTGACTCATCGGTTTACCTGCCTGATTCTGTTGCTGACACTGCTGATAACCGGGACAGCTACGGCGGAGGAGACTCTGCGCGGCATGGTCAAGACCGTACATGACGGTGATACCGTAGTGCTGGTGGGGCGTGGCCTCGGTCGGTTGACGGTGCGGCTCTACGGCATTGATGCGCCGGAAACCACCAAGCAGGACCGGCCTGGGCAGCCATACTCAAGCCAGGCCAGGCGGATACTGATGTACAAACTGCTGGGCCGGGAGGTGACGGTACAGCTGCGTGAGTACGATCAGTATGGTCGTGGTGTGGGTGTGGTACTGCTGGATGGCCGTGATATCAACGCCGAAATGGTGGCAGAGGGGCAGGCCTGGGCCTACCGCAGCTTTCTGGATGGTCCCTACACCTCAACCTATATCCGTCTTGAAGAACAGGCCCGACGGCTGCGCCGCGGTCTGTGGCGCGATCCCAACCCCCAGCCTCCGTGGGAGTTCAGGCGGGGCCGCAAACGGTAGCAGGGGTGGGGTTGATCAGCTTCTCAACCGCCGTGACAGCTCCAAGGCTCGCTTGACCCGCGAAATCACCCGCACCGGTTGCACCGGCTTGGGGATAAAATCAAAGAAACCGGCTGCCAGAGCCTTTTGCTCCTCATCAGTTGAGGCGCGCCCGGTTAGCATGATAACTGGTATGGTGGCTGTTATGGGGTTGGCCTTGATGGCCCGCAGCAGGCCGTGACCGTCAAGGCGGGGCATGACCGCATCAGTTATGATCAGTTGGGGGCGATGGGAGAGGGTCAGCTTCAGCGCCTCCAGGCCGTCTGTGGCCTGAATCACCAGAAAACCCTCCCTGACCAGTGCTGCCTGCAGTACTGCCGCAACCGTTGGCGAGTCTTCCACCACCAGAATCGTGATATCTGAATCGGCAGTAGCGGGGGGGGCATCCAGATAGTGCCGCGAGATGGCGTCAAGTATCTCAGTGCGGGTGGCAATGACCGGTACCACCTGCAGCCCGGTGATCCGGGCGATCATGTCACTGGTTTCACTGTCAAAAGGGTCGGTGATGGCCACTGCCAGCATGGTTTCGCGCTGCTTGAGCGGGAAAATGACCCGCTTCATCACGAATTCGGTCGGCAATAGATTCAGCAGTTCCTTTGGATAGCTGCGGTTGCTGAAGTCGCTGACGGTCTTGAAATCAAACTGGCGTCCCAGGGCGTCCACCAGCTCCTGCTCGGTGATGACTCCCATCTCTTCCAATACCTGCCCCAGTCGGATACCCTCCTGCTTCTGGCGTTCAAGTGCCCGCTCAAGGGTCTTTTCCGTGATCAGTTTGGCTTCAACCAGAATATCGCCCAGCTGCTTCTTTTGTTGGGAATCGGCAAATGGGCTGTGTTGGCGCAGCAGGGCCTCCATCAGCTCAGATTCGGTGATGACCCCCATCTCCTCCAGCACCTGCCNNGGCGTTCCAGCGCCTTTTCCAGCGTTTTTCTGCTGATCAGTTCGGTATCAACCAGAATATCACCCAACTGCTTTGCCATGGCCCCTCCATTGTGCCGTCGTCAGAGCACCTCTTTGCGTGGTGCCCCGGTCGGCGGTCTTGTCGGCGCTACTTTGGTACCTTTTCCCAGTCTTCCAGGAACTTTGCAATGCCGGCATCAGTCAGGGGGTGTTTAGCCAGCTGGATCATCACACTGAAAGGAATGGTAGCGATGTCGGCGCCGATCAGGGCGGAGTTGAGGACGTGAATCGGGT
>DKFG01000003.1:4465-4984 GCA_002452325.1 Geobacter sp. UBA6802 | reverse complement strand
TGGCCACCTTTGCCCGCTACGGCGATAAAGGGGTGCTGGCGCTCTTGTCTGATTCCACCAATGTGGAGCGTGAAGGGTACACCATCTCTGAGCGGTATGTGGGAGAGGCCCTGGCTGATCTGTTTCCCAAGTGCAAGGGACGGATCATCGTGGCCGCTTTTTCAAGCAATATCCACCGGGTGCAGCAGGTGGCCGATGTGGCTGCCGCCACTGGCCGCAAGGTGCTGCTGAATGGCCGCTCCATGGTCAACAACGTGCGAATCGCCCGTAATCTGGGCTATCTGAAGATTGCCGATGATCAGCTGATGGATATCCGCGAACTGAATCATCTGCCGCCGGAACAGGTCTGCATCATCTCCACCGGCAGCCAGGGGGAGCCGATGTCGGCCCTGGTGCGGATCGCCATGGACGATCACAAGCAGATCAAGCTGGAAAAGGGTGACACGGTCATCCTCTCCTCCCGCAACATCCCCGGTAATGAGCGGACCATCTCCGAGCTGATCAACCACCTCTACCGCC
>DKFG01000003.1:0-4404 GCA_002452325.1 Geobacter sp. UBA6802 | reverse complement strand
GGCCCCGCTTCTTCCTGCCGATCCATGGCGAGTACCGCCACCTGGTGCTGCACCGCCGACTGGCCATGAAGGTGGGCATACCGGAGGAACGCTGCCTGCTTGCGGTCAACGGTGAGGTGGTCTGTTTTTATAACAGCACCGCCTGCATTGAGGAGACCGTGGAGACTGGCCGGGTCTTTGTGGACGGCAAAGGGGTGGGTGATGTGGGTGAGGTGGTGCTGAAGGATCGTCGTCACTTGGCTGAAGACGGCATGGTGCTGGTGATTATCGGCATCAACCAGCACAGCGGAGAACTGATCTACGGCCCTGAGATTGTCTCCCGAGGATTTGTCTTTGAGGACGAGAGCCAGGAATATCTGCAGATGGCCAAGGACCTGGTCCGCGAGGCGCTGCAAGAGCGGAGTATCGAATTTCTGGCCGACCGGGATGAGGTGCGCCAGCTGGTGCGCCAGACCCTCAAGCGGTTCTTCAAAAAGAGTATTGAGCGCAGGCCGATGGTGCTGTCGGTGATCTTGGAGATGTAGGAGGGCCGAACTGATCAAACAATAAATAGCACCACTGCCACCAGCAGCGCCGCAATGGCCAGAATCAGCACTGCCCCAGCAGCAGTATCTTTGGCAGCCTTGGCCAGGGGGTGGTAATCAGGCGACACCAGATCAACCACCGCTTCAATGGCGGTATTCAGTAGTTCGGCGGCAATCACCGCTGCGATCAGCAGAATCAAGAGCCCCCAGCCGCCAGGCGTCAGGCCGCGCCAGATTCCAGCAGTAACAGCCAATACTGCAGCAAGCAGGTGAAAGCGCAGGTGGCGCTGTGTCTTCAGCCCATAGACCACCCCTTCCAGAGCAGCTCGAACTGCAACGAGAAAGCGGATCATCTCAGAAACGGTAAAGCAGATTCATGGTGACTGCTTCACCGTTGAATGCAGGCAGCACAGCAACCCTGCGGTTTCTGTCGGCATGGTAGTGGGTCACCACCCGTCCAGCTAACTCGCCAATCGCCGCCCCCAGCAGGACATCGCTGGCCCAATGTTTGTTCTGGTATATACGAGAAAAACCGACAAAGGCGGCTGCAGTGTAAGAGAGCACCGCCACCGGGATGCTTTCCGACGTTCTGGCTATTACTGAGGCCATGGCAAAAGAACTGGCGGTGTGCATTGAGGGAAAGGAGTCGTAATCGTTTGTGAAGCTGAACGGCTTGTAATCTCCCTTGTGTACCGATACCGAGGGCCTGCCACGTCCTGCGGCCTCCTTGATCAACAGAGTGGCACCATCAGCAAGTACCAAGGCTTCAGCCATCATCTCACCGGTTTCTTTCCATTTTGGAGAGTCGGCCGCTATGCCGCCGCCATACACCAAGGCTGCGACACCCAGGTGCAGATAGGGATTGCCGATCAGCTCCCCGGCATCTGTGGCCTTATCCATGCCGCGGCTACGGATGTTCCCCTGAAGCTTGTCGCGAATGTCACCATCATAGGCATAGGCCAGACCAACCGCCCCAGCGATGCCGATGGTCCAGAACAGGTTGCCGTCCTTGAGGGTAAAAGGCGTGACGGCAAAGTCAGCGGATTCATCCAGCAGGCGTGTTCCGGCAGCTTTCAATTCACTTCCCACTGTCAGATCGTTAGCAAAAACCGTCTGACTGGAGGTCATCAGCATGACGAGCAGGAGAGTAACACCACCGTGAGCCAGCCGTACCAGTGCAGTAAAAAGCCGAGATTCATGGTTGAGCATTTTTGTACACCACCTTTCGCCGTTAAAACGTTCTCCTTATATCACCCTGCTCTAAAGTCAAGCCACTGTTTTGTTCAGAAGAGAGACATAGTTTGTCGTTAATAGGCGCATTGAACGCAGGCCGATGTTACTGCCGGTGATTCTGGAGATATGAGTTGCCTTCAACGATTGTACCGGTGCTGCTTGCAAACAGCAGATTGCGTGATAGGCTTGGCTGCATCTGATATTATGCAGGCCTGCGGGCCGGACAGGAGACCGTTATGATGATGAAGGGAGTTTGGTTGGCGCTGCTTTTGGCAGCCTCCAGCGCTTTTGCCGCAGAGCCGCCGGATAAGGGGACTGTTCTGGCCGCGCCTTGCGCCGGGTGTCATGGAACGTACGGGGCATCACCCGGTCGTTTGACACCAGTGATCGGCGGACAACAGCAGGCCTACCTGAAAAAATCCATGCTGGATTTTGCGGCTGGCAAGCGCCCCGGCAGTGTGATGGCCAACTTTGCCAAGGGGTATAGCGAGGAACAGGTAGCCGAGATGTCCACTACCATTGCCGGCTGGAAGTGGGTTAACAGCAGTCATGCCCCCAAACGGGCCGTCAAAAAGCCCGCTGACTATGTCACCTGTGCTGCCTGTCATGGCGATCAGGGCTACGGAACCGCTGAAGGCCCGCGCATCTCCGGTCAGACGCGGGCCTATCTGCTGGAGGCAATGCAAGAGTACCAGTCAGGCAAGCGAGACTCGGCAGCCATGGAGATGTTCAAGGGGCTCAAGGACAAGGAACTGAATCAGATGGCTGCATACTATGCACGGCAGAAATAGGAGGCCACCGATGCTTTCACGACGAGATTTTATTACCGGTACCACCCTGGGTATTGCTGGCCTGGCCTGTTTTGGCCCCTTTGCAGTCTCTGTTCGGGCGGCGGAGTTGTTTCCCAAGAAAAAGCAGCGGGTCGTGGTGGTGGGGGGTGGTTTTGGCGGCGCTACCGCTGCCCGCTACCTGAAACTGTACGATCCCGGGCTTGAGGTGTTTCTGATTGAACCGCTCAGGCAGTACGTCACCTGCCCTTCCAGCAATCTGGTCATCTCCGGCCTGTTGAAGATGCCAGCCATCACCCACAGCTACGACCGGTTGGCCAGGCAGGGTATCCGGGTGGTGCAGGACACCGTATCGGCCATTGATCCGGTGGCCCGGTATGTGGAGATCAGCAAGGGCAAGATTGCATACGACCGGCTGGTGGTGGCGCCGGGGGTAGATTTTTCCTTTGACCTGATCCCTGGTATGGATGCTGCGGCCCGGGCAAAGTTTCCCCATGCCTGGAAGGCCGGTGAACAGACCGTGCAGCTGGCACGGGAGCTGGCCGCCCTGAAAAAAGGGGGCAGCTTTCTGATCAGTATTCCCGAGGCTCCGTTCCGTTGTCCCCCCGGCCCATACGAGCGGATCAGCATGGTGGCTGCCTTTATGAAGCGTACCAACAACAGGGGCAAGGTGCTGGTACTGGATGCCAACCCGGATGTGGTCTCCAAGGCCAAGCTGTTCAAGTCTGCCTGGGCCGACCTGTACAAAGATATCATCGAATACACCCCGGATGTCTCGTTGAAGGGGGTGGATGCAGGAAAGCGTCGTCTGACCACTGACAAGGGGGAACTGACCGCTGATATCATCAATATCATACCGGAACAGAAGGCCGGGGCGCTGGCGTTTGCGTCAGGGCTGGTGACCAAGGGAGGGCGCTGGGCAGCTGCCAGTCCGCTCACCTTTGAATCCACGCTCCATACAGGGATCCATGTTGTGGGGGATGCGGCAGACCGGGATCAGGTCGGCTCAATGCCCCATTCCGGTTTTGTGGCCAGCTCCATGGGCAAGACCGTTGCTGCTGCCGTGGTAGCGCTGCTGCAGGGCAAGGAGCCCCAGCTGCCATCGCTGGAAAACTCCTGCTACAGTCAGGTCAGCGATACCGAGTCGATTTACGTGACCGGTGTGTTCCTGTATGACGCCACAGCCAAGAAGCTGGTGGGGGTGAAGGCGGCCGGCAGCGCCTCCAGTGGTCGTGAGGCACGCTACACCCAGCATTACCGCGACTGGCAGACCAGCATCACCAAAGACACCTTCGGGTAGATCCAGAAAAACAGTTGAAACACAGAGACACGGGGAACACATAGGAATCACAGGGTTTTAACAAGAATTAAGGCAAACCCGTCTGGTGAGTAAGAATAGCATCTGATTTTTATTCTATCTCGCTGTATTTATTTCTCCGTGTCTCTGTGTCTCCGTGTTAAATGCTTTTTCAAGGTTTAGAGATGCTTCTCCCGCAGCGCCACCTTGTTGACCTTCCCCACACTGGTCTTGTCAATCGCCTCCACCAGCCTGACCTTCAGCAGCACCACCTGCTTGGTTACCACCCCTTTGTCGGCATATTCACGCACCAGATGGGTCAGTTCCTTCTCGGTTACCGCAGTATCCGGCTTGGCCACCACCAGGGCCAGGGGACGCTCACCCCATTTTTCATCAGGCTGGCCGATTACCGCCACCTCCGCCACGCCGGGATGGTGAGCAATGATATCCTCCAGCTCCAGTGAGGAAACCCATTCCCCCGAGACCTTCAGCACATCCTTGGTCCGGTCGGTGATCTTGACATAGCCCAGCTCATCCCGCACCGCCACATCGCCGGTATGCA
>DKFG01000307.1 GCA_002452325.1 Geobacter sp. UBA6802 | reverse complement strand
TCCAACCCCACCGCTACAGCCGCACGAAAGAGCTGTTCAATGAGTTTGTCACCTGTTTCTATGACGCCGATCTCCTGGTGCTGACCGATATCTATGCCGCCAGTGAGCAGCCGATTGAGGGGGTATCGGCAGAACGGTTGGCCGAGGAAGTACCGCGCCACGGACAGCGGGATGTTACCTACATCGCCGACCGACTGGCGCTGCCAGAACACCTGGCCGGCGTGGTCAGAGAGGGGGATATTGTTATTACCATGGGGGCCGGTAATATCTGGCAGGCCGGGGAAGAGCTGGTGCGGAGGCTGTAGTGGGAGATCTTGCTCAGGATTATCCGGGGTTCCGCGGCACACTGCTCCGTAATGAGTCGATGAGCCGTCATACCTCACTCAAGGTGGGAGGACCGGCTGACCTGTACGCGATTCCGGCTGATCTGGACGATCTAAAACTGCTGGTGAAACAGCTTGATCAGGCAGGACTACCGAGAATGGTGATCGGCGGTGGTTACAACCTGCTGGTACGGGACGGCGGCATTCGAGGAGCCGTGATGTCGCTGGAGTGTATAAACCAAAGAGAGCTGCTGAATGGAGGCAAGGTTAAGGCCTGGGCTGGTGCAGAAAACCTGCAGGTAGTCCGCTTTGCTCAACAGCACGGACTGGGTGGCATCGGTTTTATCTCCGGCATCCCCGGCACTATCGGCGGGGCAGTCAGGATGAATGCCGGCGCTTATGGAAACGGCCTGCTTGATCGGATGACACGCCTGACGCTGTTACGATCCGGGCAGATGGTGGTGCTGCCAAGAGAACAAATCCATTATGGGTATCGGTACCTTGAGCTGCTGCCCGGTGATAGTATCCTGGCAGTTGAACTGCAGCTGACCCCCGTCGATCCCGTTGTGACTGAGGAGGAGATTCGTAAAGATCTGGAGCTGCGTCGAACAAAACACAATGTCGGCTATCCCAGTGCCGGATCATTTTTCAAGAATCCGCCTGATCAGGCTGCCTGGAAACTGATTGATTCCGCCGGTATGCGTGGCTTTCAGGTGGGGGACGCGCAGATGGCGGAGTTGCACAGTAACTTCATGATCAACCGGGGCACTGCCACCGCAGCCGACTGCATTGCCCTGGCAGCCAAGGTCAAACAGGCGGTTCTGGCAGCTACCGGGGTAGTGCTGGAAGAAGAGGTGCGCATCGTGGGGGAAGAGCTATGAAGGACAAAAAAATCGCGGTCTTGATGGGTGGTCTGTCCGCAGAACGGGACGTCTCGCTGAAAAGTGGTCTGGCCGTACACCAGGCGCTGCTGGGGCTGGGCTATGACAGTACCGCCATCGATGTGCGCCATGAAGTTGCCGCCATGCTGCGGGATGAAAGGATTGAGGTGGCCTTTATCGCCCTGCATGGACGCTATGGTGAAGATGGCTGCATCCAGGGGCTGCTGGAGCTGTTGCAGATCCCGTACACCGGTTCAGGGGTGCTGGCCAGCGCCCTGGCCATGCACAAGCTGTATAGCAAGCAGGCCTTTGCCGCTGCCGGACTGACCATCACTCCGTATCTGGCTGTGCGGCGCGGGGATACCGTTGACGCAGCCGCAGTGCCGTTCGGCCTGCCGGTGGTGGTTAAGCCGGTCCAGGAAGGCTCATCAGTGGGGGTTTCCATTGTCAGGCAGCCTGACCAGCTGCAGTCCGCCCTGGATCAGGCGTTCCAGTATGATGAACTGGTCCTGGTGGAACAGTATGTCAAAGGTCGCGAGGTGCAGGTCGGCATTCTGGATAACCGGCCGATCGGAGCGATTGAGATTGTACCAAAAAAAGAGTTTTACGACTTTGAGGCCAAGTACAGCGATGGTATGGCCGAGCACTTCTTCCCGGCCCGTCTTGATGCAGCCTTGTATGAAAAGGTACAGCAGTTTGGCCTGAAGGCGCATCAGACGCTTGGCTGTGACGGTTACTGCAGGGTCGATTTTCTGGTGACCGAGAGCGGTGATTGCTACCTGCTGGAGGTTAACACACTGCCCGGCATGACTGCTCTCTCGCTGTTGCCCGAGATCGCCCAGAAGGGTGCTGGACTGTCGTTCCCCCAACTGGTTGAACGAATCCTGCTGTCAGCGCGGCTTAAGATCCATCAGGGAGCATGATGACTGACCTGCGGCATATCGGCGGACCTTCTGGAAGAAAGAAGGTGGCGTCGAACAAGCTCAAGGTCAAAAAGGAACCGGTTGACCTGCGTAAATACCTGCTGCCGCTGATCAGGATCGGCAGCCGGGCTGGGTTGGCTGTGTTGGTGGGTGCACTGCTGGCCGGGGCTGCCCACCGCCTGCTGCAGTCAACGCCATTACCGCTGCAAAAGGTTGAAGTGCGAGGCATTAACCGCTTGAGCCGCGAGGAGATCATTTCGCTGACCGGCGTCGCGATCGGACAGAACCTGCTGACTCTGCGTCTGAAGACCATCGGGCAGCAGGTTTCATCGAACCCATGGGTGGCCTCGGTCAAGGTGCAGCGTTTCTATCCAGGCACCCTGTCCCTCAGCATCCAGGAGCGCCAGCCGGTAGCGGTGATCAACATGGGGTTGCTGTATTATCTGGATGCAAACGGTGAACCATTCAAGCCGCTTAACTTTGGTGATGCCTTGGATTTTCCCGTGGTGACCGGCTTCCAGGAAGAGCAGTTGAACGCCGATCCGATTACTACCAGATTGGCGCTTAAGACGGCCTGTCAGCTGCTGGACGCCCTGAAACAGCACGGCTCATTTATCCTTGCGGATGTATCTGAGATTCATTACGATGAGGCACACGGATTCAGCCTGTACACCACCTCCGGTGCCCTGCCGATTAAAATAGGAAACGAAGATTTCGACAACAAGCTGCTGCGTTTTGCCCGCATTTACCAGAATCTCATGACGCAACAACCGGGGTTGCAGTACATCGACCTTGATTACAGTGACCGGATAGTGGTCAAGAAGAGTTGAGCTACTGCTCAGCTTTGACACAGGAGGGATAGACATGTCCGCCAGAAGAGACAACCTGATCGTCGGACTCGACATCGGTACCACCAAAATCTGCGCCGTGGTCGGCAATGTCACTGAAGACGGCATTGAGATCGTTGGCATTGGTTCCAGCCCTTCAACCGGTCTGCGCAAGGGGGTGGTGATCAACATTGAGAGTACCGTGGCCTCCATCAAAAAGGCGATTCAAGAGGCCGAGCTGATGGCCGGGTGTGAGATCAAGTCGGTCTATGCCGGCATTGCCGGTGGTCACATCAGGGGGATCAACTCCCAGGGGGTGATCGCCATTAAAAATCGCGAGGTCTCCCAAGAGGATGTCAAGCGGGTGATTGATGCGGCCAAGGCGATTGCCATACCGATGGATCGGGAGGTGATCCATATCCTGCCCCAGGAGTTTATTATCGATGAGCAGGACGGTATCCGTGAGCCGCTGGGGATGAGCGGCGTCCGTCTGGNNCATATTGTTACCGGGGCCGTTGCCAGTGCTCAGAATATCGTCAAATCCTGTAACCGGGCCGGCCTTGATGTGGCCGACATCGTACTGGAACAGCTTGCCTCCTCAGAATCGGTCATCTCT
>DKFG01000133.1:1530-7301 GCA_002452325.1 Geobacter sp. UBA6802 | reverse complement strand
CTTTTTCAAGACAGCATTTGTAGGTGTTGAGGATCAGCTCCACGCAGTCTTCGCAGACAGCGCCAGTGAGACCCAGGGCCAGAGCGATCTTGCGGGCCTGATAGGTCCGCAGTCCGGTAAACGGGTCAATGGTCAGCATCTGGATCTTCTCCGGCGCCTTTTGAGCAACCTCTTCGATATCCATGCCTCCTTCTGCCGAGGCGATCAGGCAGTAGCGTGACGTTTCCCGGTCCAGGGTGATGGAAAGGTAGAACTCGCGGGCGATTTCAACGGTTTCTTCCACCAGAATCCGCCGAACTTTCAGCCCCTCCGGTCCGGTCTGTTTGGTGACCAGACGTTTGCCAAACAGCTCCTTGGCAACATCGGCAGCCTGTTCAGGGTGATGGACGATCTTCACCCCGCCGGCCTTGCCCCTTCCGCCTGCATAAATCTGGGCCTTAACCACACAGTGGCCCCCCATCATCTTGGCGGCCCGCTCAACCTGATCAGCGGTTAACGCCACCATGTTGCGGGGTACCGGGATACCGTAGGTACTTAAAATTTCCTTTGCCTGGTACTCGTGGATATTCATGGTTCCCTCCCTGGGAGTGTGTATACAGAATACTATACCAGTCTTCAGCCGGACTACAAGTTCTTTTTATTACTGATAAAAATATATTGTACGGCTAAATTTTTTGTTGGCGGGACAATTCAGCCTCGGAGAGTCGCAGGTAGGTGGGGAGTAGCTGCTCTGGTTGCACAGCGCCTAAATCCAGGTACTGAATCTCGGCTAACCGGCAGGCGGCAGCAGGACGGGGGGCAGAGAGAAATGATGGTGCAAAACTGGCGTTGGCGCCAAGATGCTCAACGATCAGGTCATGGTAACGGGCTGCGCCGTCGCCAAGAAAAACGGTGGGTGAGGTGAGGTGGCGCAGGAAATCAGCGGGGGCTGTCACGCAGTCGCTCACCACGGCCTCGGGGACGTTAGTTACACGATACAGGGCGGTGTAGATCTCGTTTTTGCGGGCGTCAAGCATTGGACAGACCGACAGGCCGATGTGGGGAAGGTTCATGGCCAGCATGGCCAGGCTTGATACAGCTACACAGGGTTTGTTACAGGCCAGCGCCAGCCCCTGGACGGCAGCAATGCCGGTACGTATACCGGTGAAGGAGCCGGGGCCTGCGGCACAGGCAAACAGGTCAACATCGGCAATGCTAAGGCTGCTGTTTGACAGAAGCTGCTTGAGCAACGGCAGCAACAGTCGATTCTGCAGGCCGCCCGGGGCATCCTGCAGCGTCTCTGCTACCAGTTGGCCATTGCGGGTAAGGGCGATACCAGCCCGCGCGGAAGCAGTCTCAATACAGAGGGTGATCATACCCTTCCGCTGAAAAAGTAGCGGATGATATCATTATAAAACGCCAGCACCATCATTCCCACCAGCAGGATCATTCCGGCCTGCTGAGCGTATTCCCGTACCTTTTGCGGTACCGGTCTGCGAATGATGGCTTCAATTGTGTAAAACATCAGGTGGCCGCCATCAAGCACTGGTATGGGCAAGAGGTTCAGGATGCCCAGGTTGATCGACACCACCGCCAGCAGCATGAAGAAGGTTGCTCCGCTGGTTTGGGCTGCCTTGTTGGCCATATCGGCAATCATCATCGGGCCACCCAGGCTGTTGAGCGGCACCACCCCCTGAAACAGCTTGACCAGTGACAGCACGGTCAGTTTTGTGATCTCCACAGCCTTTTCGCTGCCGAGTTTCAGGGAGTCAATCGGGCCAAAACGTTCAGTGACAACCTCGTAGGACGGGGATACGCCGATGATCGGTTTTTTGATGGTCTCTCCGAACATGTTTCTGGTCTCACCGAGTTGTGGCTGCAGCTGTACCGTGACCGGCTGTCCGTTACGCAGGATCGAGAGGGTCACGGAGTCAGTCACGCCGACCATGCGCCCGGAAAAGTCTTCCCATTGTCTGACCTTATGACCGTTGATGGCGGTAATCAGATCTCCTGAAATGATACCGGCCCGGGCTGCTGGCTTGTCAGGCAGCACCTCACCGACAGCAGCCTTCATGATCGGCATGCCGGCCAGGTAGAGCAGGATCAACAGCAGCCAGGCAAAGACCATGTTAAAGAGCGGCCCGGCAAAGACAATCGCCATCCGTTGTGCAATGGTTTTGTGGGCAAAGGAGCGGGACTTATCGGCCTCAGTCAGTTTGTAAGGCTCAACCGGCGCTGCTGCAGCTCCTTCCCGTTCGTACTCCAGCTCGATCATTTCGATCTCACTGAACCCGCCTTCGCCGTACATCTTGACATAACCGCCCAAGGGAAAGGCGGAGATCAGATATTCAGTCTCACCGATCTGGCGACCAAACAGTTTTGGGCCAAAGCCGAGTGAAAACTTTTCTACTCTGACCCCTGACCATTTGGCGACGAGGAAATGTCCCAGTTCGTGGACAAAGATCAGAATGCCGAGCACCAGAATAAAGTTGACAACGATCATAGCGACCTGCCTGTGTGGAGCGTTTTGCTCAGTTCACGTGCGGTGGTGCGACCCCATTGGTCTACCTCCAGCACCTCTTCAATGGAGCCCAACGTGTGGGCCTGATGGCTGTCCATAGTCTTTTCAATCAGTGCCGCAATCTGCAGATAGGATAGTTCACCCTGCAGGAACGCCTCTACGGCCACCTCGTTGGCGGCGTTCATGACGGTGGGCATACTTTCGCCCTCGCCCATGGCACGGTAGGCCAGACCCAGGCAGGGGAAACGTTCAAGGTCAGGCTTGAAAAAGGTAAGGCCTGACAGGTCAGTCAGATCCAGCGGTTTCACACCGGTGGAGACCCGTGCCGGGTAGGAAAGGGCGTAGGCGATGGGCGCTTTCATGTCCGGTGTGCCCAGCTGGGCAATGACGCAGCCGTCGATATATTCCACCATTGAATGAATGATGCTCTGTGGATGGATATTGACGCTGATCTTGTCAGGCGGGACATCAAAGAGCCAGCGGGCCTCAATCACCTCCAAACCCTTGTTCATCATGGTGGCAGAATCAATGGTAATCTTGCGTCCCATGCTCCAGTTGGGATGATTGAGAGCATCCTGAATGGTCACCTGCTGTAGTTGTTCAAGCGGCGTGGCACGGAAGGGACCACCAGAAGCAGTCAGGATGATCTTACTGATATCCTGGCTGCGATGTCCTTCAATCGACTGGAATACGGCACTATGCTCACTGTCTACCGGGTACAGTTTGCCTCCGTGCTTGGCAACAAGCTCCATAAACAGGTGACCGGCGGTCACCAGGGTTTCCTTGTTTGCCAGGGCCAGGTCCTTACCAGCCTTGATGGCGGCGGCGGCAGGCAGCAGACCTGCTGCTCCCACAATGGCAGCAACGACCATCTGAACCCCTGGGTATGTTGCAACCGAACAAAGACCGTCAGTACCTCCCAGCAGTTGAACTTCGGTGGTGCCCAGCAGTCCCTTGAGGCGCGGAATATCGGCAGTATCTGCAACGGCTGCCAGCTTGGGCCTGAAGATACGAATCTGGTGTGCCAGCAGTTCAAGGTTCCTGGCGCCTGAGAGCGCAACGACCCGGAATTTGTCGGGGTGAGCGGCAACGATCTCAAGCGTGCTGACCCCAATGGAGCCGGTGGAGCCAAGGATGGCGATCTGTTTCATGTCAGAACCTTCCAAACAGGTAGACTGCATAATAATAGGTTACCGGTGCGGCAAAGATGATGCTGTCCATCCGGTCCAGTACACCGCCATGACCGGGGAAGAGGGTGCCGGAGTCCTTGACGCCAAAGCTGCGCTTTAAAAGTGATTCAAAGAGATCACCGATCTGGCCGACCGTGCCGATGACCAGTGCGGTTATGATCGCATCAGCCAGCCCGAGCGTAGTGAAAAAAGTGAACTTAGCCAGCAGCGTTCCCCCCAGGCTGCCAACCAGGCCGCCCAAGGCGCCTTCAATGCTCTTTTTGGGGCTCACCGCCTCGTAAAGCCGGTGCTTTCCAAAGGCACTGCCGACATAGTAGGCAGCGGAGTCATTCGTCATGACAATCAGCATGATCAGCAACAGCCAGTTGGTGCCCTGAGGTAGCAGGCGGATCATCAGCAGGTGAGCCATCAAAAACGGGATATACAGGAAAGCAGTAGCAACCAGCGCAAGTTCTTGAGAGGTCCTGGTGATATCACGCAGACGGAATAGAAAATGAAACCCGGTCAACAGGAAGGCGGTTGCCAGAGACATGATGAAGAGACGACCATCAGCCAGTAGTGGCGTGACAACGGCCAAGGCTGCCAGCAGGCTGAACGGCAGCAGTTCCCCTTTGCGATCAGGCAAGGCCATGTTGAAGAACTCCTGCATGGCAATCAGGCAGAGCAGTGCGAGCAGGAGCGCAAACAGCCAAGGCGGACCCTTGATGATGGTGAGCAGTACCAGCGGCAGCAGGACTAAGGCGGTCAGCAGGCGTTGTATGATTAACTCCTTCGATTCAGCTGGGCGCTGGTCATGCCGAACCGGCGTTCCCGTGCCTGGTAGTCGGCCAGAGCCTGATGCAGGGCGTTGACCGTCAGGTCCGGCCAGTTGATCTCGGTAAAGTACAGTTCGGTATAGGCCAGCTGCCAGAGCAGGAAGTTGCTGATTCGCATCTCGCCACTGGTCCTGATCAATAGATCCGGGTCTGGCAGGCCGTTGGTATCAAGGTGGCTGGCAAACAGTTCTTCAGTGACCTGGTCAGGAGTCAGGCTGCCGTCTGCAACGTGCCGGGCAATGCATGCGGCAGCCCTGACAAGCTCCTGTCTTCCACCGTAGGAAAGCGCCAGGGTCAGTACCATGCCGGTATTAGCGGCGGTCTGCTGCAGGGCATCATCAAGGATCTGATTTACCTCTGTCGGCAGATCAATACGGTTGCCGATAACATTAAAGCGGATATTGTTCTTCAGCATACGGCGTAACTCGGCACGTACATATTTTTTGAGGAGAGACATCAGCGCCGTAACTTCAGACTTGGGACGTGACCAGTTCTCAGATGAAAAGGCGAAGAGCGTCAGGTAGCCGATGCCGAGATTATTAGCTTCTTCCACCACCATCTGAACCGTTTCGGCGCCACGGTGATGTCCGATGATCCGTTTCAGCAACCGCTGTTCAGCCCAGCGACCGTTACCGTCCATAATAATGGCCAGGTGACGGGGCAATCGTGTTAAGTCGAGCCCGGTCATGTCAGACTTCCATAACCTCTTTTTCTTTATGAGCAAGGGTCTCGTCCAGCTTGGCAATCAGGCTGTCGGTGACACCTTGCACCTCTTTTTCAGCCTTTTTTAGTTCATCTTCAGTAATCGCCTTGTCCTTTTCCAGCTTTTTCAGGTCATCAATCGCCTTGCGACGGATATTGCGAACCGCCACCTTATGTTCCTCATCCATTTTTTTGAGACCCTTGACGATCTCCTTGCGGCGCTCCTCGGTCAGGGGCGGCAGGTTCAAGCGGATCTGCTTGCCGTCATTGCCGGGAGTCAGTCCCAGATTGGCGTTCAGAATCGCCTTTTCTATCGGGCCAATCATCTTGGATTCCCAAGGTGTGATGGTGATGGAGCGCGGTTCAGGAACTGCCAGGGTTGCTACCTGTGAGAGGCCGGAGGGATTGCCGTAATAGTCCACCTTGACCTCGTCCAGCAAGGCAGTGCTGGCCCGACCGGTGCGGATCTTCTGGTATTCTTTGCGCAGATCCTCCACGGTTTTTTCCATATGGGATTTCATCTCAGCAATAACAGGTTGGTACATGGTTACGCTCCTTGTACGA
>DKFG01000133.1:608-1473 GCA_002452325.1 Geobacter sp. UBA6802 | reverse complement strand
CATCCATCACCTGCAATCCCTGCTGTAGCACCTCCAGGTACGACAGCTCAGTATAGCGGGTGGCAGCAGGGTCCTTCTTGGGGTCGGCAGAGTAGACCCCGTCAACCTTGGTGCCTTTCAGGATTACTTCGGCGTTGATCTCCATGGCTCGCAGGCTTGCGGCAGTATCAGTGGTAAAGTACGGGTTGCCGGTACCGGCACCGAAGATAACCACCCGTCCTTTTTCCAGGTGGCGTACGGCACGTCGGCGGATGTACGGTTCAGCCACCTCCTGCATGGCAATGGCCGACTGGACCCTGGTGGTGACCCCGATCTTCTCCAGGGCATCCTGCANNTGATCACCGTGGCCAGCATCCCCATATAATCGGCGCTGGCGCGATCCATCCCCTTGGAAGAGGCCGCCAGACCACGGAAAATGTTGCCGCCACCGATTACCAGAGCCAGTTGAACCCCGGCATCAACCACCTCTTTGATCTCGGCGGCTATGGTCTTAATGGTGCAGGGATCGATGCCGTAGCCCTGTTCACCGGCCAAAGACTCACCGGACAGCTTTAACAGTACCCGTTTAAAGGCCTTACGCCCCATACTCCCCCCTCTTTTTTTGATACGAAAACGCCGGCTTTAGGGGCCGGCGTCTTCTGGCTTATTTCAGTCCGGCCGCTGCCGCTACCTCGGCGGCAAAGTCCGATTCTTTCTTTTCAAGACCCTCACCGAGCACAAACTTGGTAAAGCGGGTCAGGGTGATGGGGCTTCCCAAGGCCTTGCCGGCCTCATCAATATATTTTTGAACCGATTTGTCCGGATCTTTCACAAAGGCCTGTTCCTGCAGGCAGATATCTGCGTAGAACTTGTTGACCTGGCCTTC
>DKFG01000133.1:0-576 GCA_002452325.1 Geobacter sp. UBA6802 | reverse complement strand
GTACTTCGCTGCGCTGCAGGTAGGCAGGTGATGCCGCTGCAATATGCATGGCAACATCTTTAAGGCATCCTGTCAGTCGTTCGTCAGCAGCAGTATTGCAGGTTGCTTCTACCAGCACACCGATCTTGCCGCCGGCATGTATATACGAGCCAACATGACCGTTGGCAGCACCGGCATAGCTGACAAAACGGCGAATCTGCATGTTTTCACCAATAACCGAGATCGCTTCGGTCAGCAGGGTCTGAACGGTCTTTGAGCTGTCACCACAGAACGGCTGTGCCAGCAGTGCTTCCAGGTCAGTCGGCTGTTGCTGCAGGACATGATCGGCCACCTGCTTGACAAAGTCCTGAAACTTGTCATTTTTTGCAACAAAGTCGGTCTCGCTGTTGATTTCAACCAGAACGCCGTTCTTGCCGTCTGCTGAAACAGCAGCCACGACCATACCTTCTGTAGCTGCCCGACCGGCTTTCTTTGATGCTGCAGCCAGCCCTTTTTTGCGCAGGTAATCAACTGCCTGCTCCATATTGCCATCCACTTCTTCCAGGGCCTTCTTGCAATCCAGCATCCCGGCGCCGG
>DKFG01000179.1 GCA_002452325.1 Geobacter sp. UBA6802 | reverse complement strand
TGGAGTTCCTGATGCAGCAGATGAAGGTGGGGGAAACACTGACCTGGAAGTAAGCTTGTCTGCCATCCAGCTCTCAAGGCCCGCTGCTCCTGCTGCGGGCTTTTTTAGTATCGTCGGCTTACCGATCGGTAGGTTTTGCTTGACGACACCTGCGCTAACTATTATATACCGATCGGTAAGCACTGTTTCCTGAAAGGGTGTCATGTCAACTCCCGATACATCTGCCAATGTCCGTCAACGCTTGCTGGATGCGGCGTTGCAGCTCTTTTCAACCAAAGGCTATGCCGCCACTTCAGTGCGGGAGCTGGTGGAGGCCGCCGGTGTCACCAAGCCGGTGTTGTATTACTATTTTAAAAATAAGGAAGGGCTCTATCTTGCCTTGATGGGAGATGCACTGGGATACTTTTTCCAGGTGGCAGAGCAGGCCAGAACTGCGCCGGGCAGTGTAACTGAACGGATCTGCGGCTACTGCACCGCGCTGTTGGATATCTTTGTGGAACGGTTACCGGTGGCGCGACTGATTTACGCCATCTACTACGGCCCGCCCCAGGGGGCGCCCCATATCGATTTTGAGGCCTCCTTCAGTACCATGCTGGCCCATATGGAACAGTTGGTCAACGAAGGGATCAGCACCGGTGAATTCAGGCAGGTCTGCCCACAGGACACGGCTTGGGCCATTGTGGCACTACTCAATACCACCATGGAAGAACAGCTTACGCAGACCAGACAGGTACGGGTTGATCGCTCTGGCCTGCTACGGCTTTTAGCACTTTTGTTTGAAGGGATCAGAACATGAAACGATATTCGGCAACACTCATAATGATAGTAGCTTGTGCCCTGCTGGCCGGTTGCAGCAAAAAGCAGGAGACCGTGGTCAAACCGCCGGTGGCGGTGGAGCTGGCAACCGCTGCAACCGCCGAGCTGACCGAAGGGATTGAGGTAACCGGCAATCTGGAGCCAAAGTTCAGTGCTGATGTCAAGACCCAGATCCCCGGCCTGATCAAGGAAGTCTACGTGACCCAGTGGGTGCGGGTGCGCAAGGGTCAGCCACTGGCGCGGATCGATGTGGCTGAGGCCGAGGCATTGACCAGGCGGGCTGAGGCCACGGTAATCGCAGCCAGGGCACAGCTGGCCCAGTCTCAGGTCACGCTTTCACGGGCAGAACGGGAAGAGGCCCGCTCCCTGAAGCTGAAAGAGTCCGGTCTGGCCACCCAGCAGGCAGTGGATGATAGCCGCACCGAAACCGCAGCAGCCAGGGCGCGGATTGATTCATCAAAGGCCCAGATCCGGGTGGCAGAAGAAGAGGTGCATCAGACCCGTGCCCGGTTTGCCAAGGGGCTGGTAACAGCACCACTGGATGGTGTAGTGGCGCTGCGGGATGTCAATGTGGGGGATCTGGCCAGTGATGCAGCAGCAGGCAAGCCGATCTTCCGGGTGGTAGATAACCGGGTGCTGAATCTGACCGTAACTGTGCCTTCGGTTGACTCGGCCAGAGTCAAGACCGGTCAGCCGCTTGAATTCAGCGTTGATGCCCTGCTGGGCAAGATCTTTAACGGCAAGGTAATGTTTCTGAACCCTGAACTGAACTCGACAGACCGCTCCCTGAAGGTGGTGGCTGAGGTACAAAATCAACCAGAACTGCTGAAGGGTGGGCTGTTTGCCAAAGGCAGGATCGTAACCGGCAAGCGGGGTGGTGTGGTTCAGATCCCCCGAGCGGTGCTGGGCAGTTATGACACCGTTCAACAAACTGCAACCCTGTTTGTTGCTGACGGTCAACTGGCCCGTCAGCGCAAGGTCAGAACCGGCGCGGTCAGCGGTGATCTGGTGGAGATCAGGGATGGGCTGAAAGCAGGTGAGAAGTACGTGGCCCGTGGCGGCTTTACCCTGCGGGATGGTGACAGGATTACGGTGCAGGGCGCAGAAAAAAAGTAACCCCTCCCTCGCATGGGGAGTACCAGAGAGGGGTTTAAATTCTGCCGTGGATCAGGTCATAGACCTCTTTTCGATGGCAGACGGCAAAGACGATGATCTCGAAGCCGTTCACACTGAACACCATGCGATAGTCGCCGACACGCAGCTTCCAGTATCCCTTGAGCGTTGCCCTGAGCGGTTTGCCGTACAAGGCTGGTTCCGTCATGAGGCGCTCGGTGATAGCCGTCTTGATCCGCTGCTTCAGGTCTGTATTCAGCCGGGCAATATCTTTAGCAACATCCGGGTGAAAGATAACGGTAAAGCTCATTCGCCAAAGACCTGATCTAAGGATAATGCTTCCCGACGATCGAAGGAGGCAGCACGCTGGTCGGCAAGAGCAGCCAGGCTACGATCTTCACGCAACTCCAAGGCCTCACGGATCAGGTCACTGGCTACCGAAGAGAGAGAGGCCCCCGTGTCTTCGGCAAGGTGGCTTATTTCATAATACAGAGGTGGTTCGCAGACCACATTGATACGGGGATTTTTAGCTGGCATGATTTAGTTCTCCTTATACAAAGTGTAGCGCTTTTGACGCACCACCGTCAATGTTTCATCGCCTTAACCAAACAACACAACAGGAACCCTTATGATCCTTTCAGACCTGTCCATAAAACGTCCCATCTTTGCCACGGTAATGATGCTGGCCCTGGTGGCCCTGGGCCTATTTTCTTACAAGCGGCTTTCCGTGGAGATGTTCCCCAATGTGGAGATGCCGGTGATCTCCATTGTCACCAAATATCCCGGTGCTTCGCCGGAAACGGTGGAACGGGAGGTCTCCAAGCGGGTGGAGGAGGCGGTCAACCAGATCGCCGGGGTCAAGCATGTCTACTCCTACTCGCGGGAATCGGTCTCCACGGTGGTGGTGGAGTTCCGGCTGGAGGAGCGGATCAATGAGGTGGCCCAGGAGGCCCGGGCCAAGGTCAGCTCCATCCGGGGCCAACTGCCCAAGGATGTTGAGGAGCCGATCATCCAGAAGCTGGACTTCAATGCCATGCCTTCTGCGGCCATTGCCGTGCAGTCCACCTCCCTTTCCCTGAGGGATCTGACCACCCTGGTGGACAAGAAGATCAGGAAGCGGTTCGAGAGCGTGGCCGGTGTGGGTAAGGTGGAACTGGTGGGCGGGGCCAAGCGTGAGGTGAATGTAGAGGTTGATCCGGTGCGGCTGGATGCTCTCGGGCTGGGGGTCAATGATCTGGTCAATGGCTTGCAGGGGGAGAACGTCAATACCCCGCTGGGCCGGATCAACAAAAACGGCACCGAGTATCCGATGCGGATTGAGGGCAAGCCGGAGCATACCGACGAATACCGGCAGATGGTCATAACCAGCAAGAACGGCAGGCCGGTGACACTGGGTGAAGTTGCCAGAATCACCGACGGGGTAGAGGAACGGCGCAAGCTGGCGCTGATTAACGGTCAGCCAGCCATCGGTCTGGATATCTACAAGCAATCCGGCGCTAATCAGGTGCAGGTGGTTGATAATGTCAAGAAGGTGATCGCCTCAGTGCAGCAGGAGCTTCCGGCCGGGGTGACGGTGGAACTTGTGCGTGACGGCTCCATTATGACCCGCCACTCCCTGGCTGATGTGGAGGAAACCCTGATTATCGGCGGTATCCTCACGGTATTGATCGTTTTTCTGTTCATCAACTCCTGGCGTTCCACCGTAATCACCGGCATCACCCTGCCAATCTCGGTCATCTCCTCTTTCATCGTCATGAACGCCTTAGGGATGACCCTGAACGTGATGACCCTGATGGCGCTGTCGTTGACTATCGGCCTGTTGATCGACGACGCCATCGTGGTGCGGGAAAACATCGTGCGGCACCTGGAGATGGGCAAGGACCATATGGAAGCCTCCCGCTTCGGCACCGCCGAGATTGGCCTGGCGGTCTTTGCCACCACCATGTCCATTCTGGCCGTGTTTGTGCCGGTGGCCTACATGCAGGGGATTGTGGGTAAATTTTTCTTTCCCTTTGGAATCACCGTTTCTTTCGCGGTGCTGGTATCGCTGTTTGTCTCCTTCACCCTTGATCCGATGCTTTCCTCCCGCTGGCACGACCCCTCTATCCATATGCGGGGCAAGCGCAAAGGGATCGCCCGCTGGCTGGAGCGGTTCAACGACTGGTTTGATGCCACTGCTGACCGCTATCGTGGGCTGATCGCCTGGGCTCTGGGGCATAGGCGCAAGGTGATGTTGTCAGCAGGAGTAGCCTTTATCATCGGCCTGGGGATCATGAGTACCCTGGAATCCTCCTTCATGTCCAACGAGGACAAGAGCGAATTCCAGATTTCCATCCAGACCGCCCCGGATGCGGGGATCAAGGAGACCGAGGACCGGCTGCGGCAGGTGCTGATCCAGGTAAAGGATATTCCGGAGATCAGCCACACTTACGCCACCATCGGGGCAGGAGACAGCGGCACGGTGCGGGACGGCCTGCTCTACATCAAGCTGAAGGAGAAAAATGAACGTAAGCGGGGACAGTTCGAGATCCAGCGCCAGGTGCGGGAGCGTCTGCGCTCAATCTCCGGCATCACCTTCTCCATCGAAGAGGTGGGCGGGGTCGGTTCTTCGGCCAAGCCGCTCGGTGTCGATATCAAGGGGGATGACACTGCCCTGCTGAAGAAGTACGCGGCGCAAATGAAAGAGGCGATGTACACCATTCCCGGCATTGTGGATATTTCAGCCACCCTGGAGTATGACACCCCGGAATACCGGTTGCGGGTGGATCGGGAACGGGCGTTATCCGTCGGGGTCTCCAGCAATGATATTGTGACGGCGCTCTCGACGCTGGTTGGAGGCACGGCGGTCACCAGCTATGAGGATGAGGATGGCGATGCCGTTGACCTGCGGGTACGGCTGCCGGAGGCGTTGCGCCAGTATCCGGCCCAGATCCGTGATCTGAAGATCACGGTGCCGGATGGAAACGGTGGCACCACGTTGATCCCCCTGGCCAGCGTAACAACCGAGCATTCAGCAGCATCTCCCACTGAGATCAACCGCCGCGACCTCTCCCGTCTGGTCACCGTCTCTGCCAACCTGGACAACCTGCCCGCAGGCACCGCAGTGAAACTGGTAACTGCTGAAGCCAAAAAGATCAGTATGGAACCAGGTTACAGTATAGGTTTTTCCGGCGAATCCGAGGACATGGACGAATCTTTCGGCTTCATGTTTGAATCGCTGATCCTGGCGGTTCTGTTCGTTTACCTGATCCTGGCAGCCCAGTTTGAATCGTTCTTCGAGCCGCTGGCGATCATGTTCTCCCTGCCGCTCTCCATTGTCGGCATGGCCGGAATGCTCTGGATCACCGGCGATACCATCAACATCATGTCGTTAATTGGCCTGATCATGCTGATGGGTCTGGTGACCAAGAACGCAATCCTGCTGGTGGATTACGCCAAGGTGCTGCGACGACGGGACGGCCTGCCCCGCACCGCAGCAGTGATTGAGGCAGGGCGCACCCGTCTGCGGCCGATTGTTATGACCACCCTGGCCATGATCTTTGGCATGATGCCGCTGTTTCTGGGGATCGGCGCCGGTGGCGAAGGTCGTGCACCCATGGCCCGCGCCGTGGTGGGGGGGCTGATTACCTCGTCGCTTCTGACCCTGATCGTGGTGCCGGTGATGTACACCTATCTGGATGATTTCAGTGTCTGGCTGAAGCGGAAGTGGAAGGGAAAGTCAAATGCTTAACCCCCCTAACCCCCCTTGTCAGGGGAGGACTAAAAAACAGGAAGAAACAAGCCCCCTCCCTGACAAGGGAGGGCGGGGGGTGGGTTTCCTGCAGTACAAGACAACGCTTACCGCCCTTGCACGGAATAACCGCAAGAACTCGACAGCGGCTGAACAGAAAATATGGCAAGAACTTCTACGCAATAAACAATTTTTCAACCTCAAATTCATTCGCCAGAAACCGATTGATGGCTACATTGTTGACTTCTACTGCTCTGATCTGCAACTCGTGATCGAGATTGATGGTGATAGCCACGCAGAGACCTTCGAATACGATACTGAGCGCACCAGAATATTGGAAGCATATGGTCTTACGGTTGTTCGCTATACCAACCACGAAATCATGCACAACCTTGAAGGCGTCTACGATGATCTGAAACGCAGGATTAAGCGTGTCTGAGGCCTCTCCCACCATACTGCTGGACTCCTGCTCCCCTGACCAGTTCAGCGCCTCATGGCGCTTTGGCGGGTATCTCCGTACCCTGGTTGCCGCCACTCCTGATCAGGCGGTTGGCGTGCTGGAGCAGGCCGAGGCAGCCACCCAGCAGGGGCTGTATGCCGTGGGCTTTGTGGCATACGAGGCAGCCCATGCCCTGAACCCGCACCTGCCCAGCCTTGCTCCGCAACCCGGCCTGCCGCTGGCCTGGTTTGCCCTGTTCGGTGAACGCTACAAGGTTGCTGTCGGGGCTGGTCTGCCTGCTGGTGCACCAGCAGCTCTGGAGCTTGTACCGACCTGTAGCCAGGCTGACTACGGGATAGCCATCAGCCGGATTCATACTGCCATTGAGCAGGGTGAGACCTACCAGATAAACCATACCTTCCCACTTGCAGGCAGCTGGCAGGGTGATCCGCTGCAGCTCTACCGCAGCCTGCTGGATGCCCAGCAACCGGCCTTTGGGGCCTTTCTGGATATCGGTAGCCATGCCGTCATCTCGGTATCACCAGAGCTGTTTTTCTGTGTTCAGGACAGGCTGATAACCACTAGACCCATGAAAGGCACAGCCCTCCGCGGTCGCTTCCCTGCTGAAGACCAGATCCTGCAGGAACAGCTGCAACAGAGCAGTAAAGAGCAGGCCGAGAACTTGATGATCGTGGATCTGCTGCGCAATGACCTTGGGCAGATAGCAGAGACCGGCACCGTTAAGACCGAGACACTGTTTGAGGTAGAGTCCTACCCCACGGTGCATCAGATGACCTCCACCATCACAGCCAGGCTGAAGGGGAATGTCAGTCTGTTGGAGCTGTTCAGGGCGCTGTTTCCCTGCGGCTCGGTCACCGGCGCACCCAAGCGCCGCAGTATGGAGCTGATTGCCGAGATTGAAGGTCAACCACGCGGTATCTACTGCGGCGCCATCGGGTATCTGGCGCCAGGAGGTGAAATGGCCTTTTCAGTTGCCATCCGTACCCTGCTGCTGGATCAACAGACCAAGCGGATCAGCATGGGGGTGGGCAGCGGCATTACCTGGGATGCCCGGCCCGATGCCGAGTATGCCGAGTGCCTGCACAAGGCCGCCTTTCTCAAGCCGCAGCCACAGCCCCGGCTACTGGAGTCACTGCTGCTGGAGCAGGAGCGCTATCCTTTGCTGGAGCGCCACCTTGACCGGCTCTGCTGGTCAGCGCACAGGCTGGGCTACATCTGCAACCGGGAACAAATCAGGCAAGCCCTGCTGGAACATGCCGCAGGCAAGGGTGGGCAGCACAAGACCCGGCTGCTGCTGGCAGTCGATGGCAGCTGTCAGATCGAATCATCCCCCCTGCTGTTGCTGATACAACCGCTTAAACTAGCCATAGCAACAACGCCGGTGGAATCATCAGATCTGCTGCTGTACCTCAAAACTGAACAACGCCAGCGCTACGAACAGGCCCGCCAGGAACAGCCAGAGGCGGATGAAGTGCTGCTCTGTAACAGTCAGGGTGAGCTGACCGAGGGGACGTTTACCAATCTGGTGCTGAAGCTGGATACCAGGCTGGTCACGCCGCCGCTTGCCTGCGGTCTGCTGCCCGGCGTGATGCGTGAGGAGCTGTTGGAGCAGGGATTCATTACGGAACGGGTGCTGTATCCGCAGGATCTGCAGCGGGCTGAAGAGATCTGGTTGATCAACAGTGTGCGTGGCTGGCTGCGGGCCGAGCTAATGAAAGGAGTTTCAGCGTGATTCGATTGAAAATTTCTAACACGGAGACACAGAGGCACGGAAAAAAACAGCCATCAATTATCAGACAAAACCTATGGTTAGCTGGTTGTAAGCAGCTTTGGATGTGGCTTTGTAACTTTTTATTGCTGTTCTCTGTGCCTCCGTGCCTCCGTGTTTCAAGTCTGAAACAGTCATTATCCGTAATGTGTCTTTTGTGTGGTCTGCTAGACGCCCAACAGGCCCTGGCTGTCCCCCGTCTGCTGACCCTTGAGGACTGCCTGGCCATCGCCTCGGACAAGAACCTGGATATCCAAAAGGCCAGGGAATATGCCAACTATGTCCAGGGCCGCTATGTTGAAGAGCGGGCAGCAGCCCTGCCGCAACTGGGTCTGCAGGCCGGGTTTGGCTACAGCAAGGACAACAGCACCAAGGCGCTCTACGGTTCGGCCCAGCTGCAGAACAGCCGTACCGTGGATCTCTCCCTGTCCCAGCCGCTCTACACCTGGGGTAAGATCGGCGCGGCCCTCAGGGCTGCCGAGGTGGGGCTGAAGACGGCAGATCAGCAGTTACGCCTGTTTCGTCAGGCCGCTTTCAGGGATGTCTCCATCGCCTTTTATGACGTGCTGCTGGCCAAGGAGCTGCACCGCCTGGCCCAGGAAAACCTGGCCCAGAAAGAACGTCACCATACCGAAGCCAAACGCAAGTTTGAGGCCGGGGTTGCCACTGACTATGATCTGCTGGCAGCCGAGGTGGAGCTGCAGAATGCCCGGCCGGAACTGATCCGCGCTGAGAATAGCATCCGCATCAGCCGGGAACGGTTGCGTTTTCTGCTGGGGGCAGATCAGGAGGAACTTGATGTGGTGGGCAGGATGGAGGCCAGGCTTGAGCAGGGCACAGGTTTTGATGAATCACTCAGGATTGCCCTGGATAAGCGGCCCGAGCTGGCGGATCAGAAGCTGCGGATTGGTATCAACCAGGAGCTGATTACCATTGCCAATGCCGATGACAAACCGCGGCTTGACCTGAAAGGCTCGGCTGGCTGGCACCAGCTGGAGCTTTCTAATCCGGGACCCACCCGTCGTTCAGACGGTCCGGCCTGGAATGCCGGCGTATATCTGACCTTTCCGTTCTTTGACGGTCTGCGCAGCCGGGGCCGCACCCAGCAGGCCCGCAGTGAGCTGCGCACCAGCCAGTTGCAGGAACAGAAACTGCGGGACAGCATTGCCCTTGAGCTGCGTTCGGCCCACTACAGGCTGACTGAGGCTGGCGAAATCATCACTGCCCTGTCCGGCACGGTCAAGCAGGCGGAACGGTTGCTGCAGATGGCTGAGAAAGGGTTTGAGTACGGGGTTAAAACCCGGCTTGAGGTAGACGATGCCCAGACCAACCTGCTGCGGGCACAGAGCAACCTGGCCCGGGCCAACCGCGATTATCTGTCAGCTCAGGTGAACCTGCAGTGGGCCATGGGGGTGGCCGGGGAATAGCCTGTTGTACTGATTGAACATCACCACGGCAGATTTTTGCCATGAAAATTCGGATTCCAAGTTCGAATTTTCATGGTTAATTTTTTTCAAGAAGGAGTGTCCACTACAAGCAGGATACATCCGTGCCCAGGTTGAGGCGATCTTCCGGCAGCGCAACCTGATCAGGGACTGATACCACCAAGAGCTGATCATCAAAACTGCCTTCCTGAATCATCGTAACTATCTATTCACAATAAATTTCACCTAGGCACTTAGATTATTGATTAAACTGTAATATTTCTATAGACTATCCATGTATTATCTATTCAGTATCTATTCACATACAGGATTGTAAGTATGCAAACCAACACCATGGACAATCAGGAGCGACTGCTGGCCTTTCTGGCAACCGGCATCTACTCCTCGCCAGAAATACAGCAGCGTTTCGGCTTCAGCCAGCCGGTTGTCTCACGCCTGATTGCCCAGCTGGGTGACCGTGTGCTCGTGATCGGCAAGGCACGCGCACGACGTTACAGCAGGTTGCGTGATCTGCGCGGGTTGGGTGGTACCTTTCCGGTCTATGCCATTGATGGCGAGGGTAATGCCCGGCTGCTGGGGACGCTGTGCTGCGTGGCCCAAACTGACTTTCTCTGGCAACCGGTTGTTGGTCGTGAACAGCTCTTTAAGAGCCTGCCCTGGTTTCTGGCAGACTTGCACCCGGAAGGGTTTGTGGGCCGGGCCTTTGTGCGCACCTGCCATCAAGAGCTAGGCCTGCCGCCGCGCAGCAATGACTGGCAGGAAGACCATGCGTTGATTGCGCTTGTTCTACGTGGTGAAGACACCATGGGTAATCTGGTGGTGGGGCAGGAATCCCTTGAACGCTATTTTCGCATGGTGCAGACAACGGGGTGTGCCATCGCCGCAGAAGCCAGGTCAGAATCTTATCCCCGGCTGGCTCATGAGGCGATGGAAGGGCAACCGGCTGGATCATCAGCAGGGGGTGAACAGCCAAAGTTTACTGCCACCATTGAACAGGACGGTATGGTGCAGAACGTGCTGGTCAAGTTTTCTCCACCAATGGGCAGTGCAGAGGGCAGGCGCTGGGCAGACCTGCTGGTGTGCGAACACCATGCGCTGCAGATTACGCAACAGGCAGGCATTGCCGCTGCACAAAGTACAATTCTGGAGGCTGGTGGACGTCTGTTTCTTGAGGTGCTTCGCTTTGACCGGACCGGCCTGCATGGTCGCCTGCCGATTATCTCGCTGCGGGCGGTGGATAATGAATGGTACGGCTATCAGGATAACTGGGTTAATGCTGCCAACCGGATGGAAAGTGATGGCCGGCTCTCAGCACATGATGCCTCGGCATTACGTTGGTTATCGGTCTTCAGCAGCCTGATTGCCAACAATGATCAGCATTTTGGCAATGTATCCCTGATTATGGCGGATGGGTGCAAGCGGTTTGCCCTTGCACCGGCCTATGATCTGCTGCCGATGCTGTACCGCCCCATGGATGGCGCAGCACCAGTCCGTACTTTTACGCCGCCTGCTGCAATCCCCGGCGCTCCCCAGGAATGGGTTGCTGCGTTTGATTGCGCCTGTCTGTTCTGGGGGCGTGTGCAGGCTGATACAAGAATCTCTGAATCGTTCCGATTGGTCTGTGCAGAAAACCTGGCAGCGGTTGAGCGGCTCAAGCTGGTACCGCGTCTGCTTTGATGGTCTGAATTGTGAAATAACTGGTTTGAGCATGCGCTGACTATTCTCGTTACCCCACCGCCCCCCTGATAGCCTCTGCCGCCGACCGTGGCGATTCCGCCGCCATGATGGCTGAGACTATCGCAACCCCATCAGCACCGGCATCGATCACCTGGCGTGCATTAGTCAGGTTGATACCGCCGATCCCCACCAGTGGAATCCGTACACGCTCTCGAATTTGGCGTATCCCCTCCAGCCCCAGGGCCGGGGCGGTGTCGGTCTTGGTGGGGGTGCTGAAGACCGGGCTGATGCCGATATAGTCTGCCCCCTGCTGTTCTGCCTCAATGGCATCCGCAACCGATTCAGCTGAAATCCCGATCAGGCAGTCCGGCCCCAGCAGGCGCCGGGCATGGCTGATCGGCATATCGCTCTGGCCAAGATGCACACCATCGGCACCGACAGCCAGGGCAATATCCACCCGGTCATTGATGATCAGCGGCACCCCAAGCGGTTGCAGCAGCGTTTTCAGCGCCAATGCCTCATCCAGAAACTGGCGGGTGTTGCAGGCTTTCTCCCGCAACTGTACGCAGGTGATCCCGCCAGCAACGGCTTCGGTCACCACCTCCACCAACGGACGCTCCTGGCTGAGGGAGCGGTCAGTCACCAGATGCAGCAACAGCCTGCTACTCACTGATTTGTGCATCCCGCTCAAGCTCCTCTGGAGTCAGATTGTACAGGGCATCCAGAAAGCGGATCATAAAGGAACCTGGACCATTGGCATCAACCGCTGCCCGCTGGCCAGCCAGCCCATAGTAAGCCAGGGCTGTGGCAGCAGCAGAGACCGGATCAGGATCAACCCCGCTAAAAGCCCCAATAATGGCAGTGGCGCCGCAGCCGGTGCCGGTGATGCAACTCATCAAAGCATGGCCGTTGTTGACCCGGATCACCCGCTTACCATCAGTAATCAGATCCTGCGGCCCGGTAATGGCCACCGGCACACCCAACTCTGTAGCCAGCCGGATCGCCTGAACTGTTGCCTGATCAACCGAATCAGCAGCATCCACCCCTTTGGTGTTGGTCTGGGCACCGGCCAGGGCCAGGATCTCAGACGCATTGCCCCGCACTACACTGACCTTTGTCTCTGACAGTATCCGTTTGGCTGCATTGGTGCGCAGCGCTGTAGCACCAGCCCCCACCGGGTCAAGGATGATCGGCACCCCCAGGCTGGTGGCCTTTTTACCGGCCTTGACCATGGCATCCACCCAGTCATCGGTCAGGGTACCGATGTTCAGCACCAGTGCCTTGGCAAACCCCACCATCTCCTCCACCTCATTTTCAGCATGGGCCATGACCGGCGAGGCACCGGCTGCTAACAGGATATTGGCGGTGAAGTTCATCACCACAAAGTTAGTGATGTTATGGATCAGCGGTCTGGTTTCCCGTAGTTTGGTCAGGTTACGTGCGGCCTGTTGCTGGATGGTTGGCATGGTTCCCTCGTTTGGACAGCTGTACTGGCTGAAAATCTGGTATCCTAAAACGGCAATTAGCCACAGAGGTCACAGAGAAGCACAGAGAACTACAAGAAAAACAGATATTAGTACCTCACTAAAAAGGAAACAGGTCGTGCGTTGTATCTTTTTGTTTTTCCTCTGAGAACTCTGTGACCTCTGTGGCAACTGCTTTTTCTAGGGTTATACTGCTGTGATAATAGTTTAGCCAGTACCAGTAGATGCCAGGAAGTTCAACAGAAAGTAGGGAATACCATGAAAGTTACACTGATTTTTGCACTGATTGCCATAGCAGCAGTTTGCCTGAGCAGACAACCGACGCAGGCTGACGCCGGTCTGCCACCTTTGCAGACCGTGCAGCAGGTTGATCTGAAACGCTACCTTGGGCAATGGTATGAGATAGCCCGCTATCCGAACTGGTTTCAAAAAAACTGCCTGGAGAGCAGCGCCAGCTATACGTTGCGGGATGACGGCGATATTGAGGTGCTGAACCGCTGCAAGGATAGCGAAGATGGCAGACAGCGCCAGGCAAAGGGCCATGCCTGGGTGGTGGACAGTGCCAGCAATGCAAAGCTGAAGGTCTCCTTCTTCTGGCCGTTCCGGGGTGACTACTGGATTATTGAGCTGGGCAGGGAGTACGAGTATGCCGTGATCGGCACCCCCAACCGCAAATACTTCTGGATTCTGAGCAGAACCCGCAGCATGGATGACACCCTCTATACCGCCATTCTGCAGCGGGCCAAACAACAGGGCTTTGATCCGGCTCAGGTGGTCAGACAGGAGTACTGCGTAACAGCCAAAATCAACCCCCCTCTATCCCCCCTTGTCAGGGGGGAGGCCTTTAAAGACGCCCTGTTTTCTCCTCCCCTGACAAGGGGAGGTCGGGAGGGGTTTTACGGTAATTTTTCTGCAGCAGGTTGCGGCAGTTGAATTCTCCGCTATAGTTCAGCATATGCACCAGATACTCTCTTGAAGCATGACAGGAGGCACCATGAGATTGTTATTCTTGTTGGTATGCGGCGTACTCACCGCAGTTGGTATGTTTGCTCAACCCGCTGTTGCAGAGCCGACCAAGGCACAGGTCATTGGCCTCTGGGAGCAACAGCATAATGTCAAAGGCCGGGTACTGGAGCTGAAAAGCAGGGGTGGACAGCGCCCCACCAATGAGCTGAATGGTAAAAAATATCTGACTCCGGTGGGTACCTGCTGGGATTATGACGTGGTTGAACTGCAGAAGTGCGGCTGCCGTCTGTTTGAAAAAGCCAGCGTCTGTTGTCGTCGTGGCAGCACAAAAGAATGCGAAGTGCGGATCGGCACCACCACCAAAATGATTGATTGTGCCAAATACGGTAAACCCAGATTCGGGCTGTCCGGCACGGTTGAACCGGAAGAGTGCAAGGCCAGTAAACAGGCTGCAGCCTGCTGGTCCCGTAAAGATCTGCAGTTTGGGCCTGGTGTGGCAATCGGCCCCTGCATGGAAAATGGCCCGGTCTTCACCTGTCCCAAAGGCCAGGAGACCATGACTGCATTCCTTGACCGTAAATGCGGTCCAACACCGGAGGATTGCGGCTGCACCCTAGTGGAAGAGTGCTCAAATCCCCAGGGGCTTGCGTGCTATAAACAGTGGAAGGCAGACAAACAGACGGTGGATTGTTTCTGGAACGAACAGTACGATAACAACTATAAACGCTGGAAGTGCTACGACGACCTGAAGAAATCCCGCCAGTAATCGCAACATTTCAGTTTTTTCTGTCAATCAAATGGTGTTGGAGGTCTGCTGGCAGCGGGCCTCCAACATACCCCACTCTTATTGAGATGCTGCACCATCATTGCACGTTCGGGATTTCATGGTACATCTTTGTTCTGACTGGCTTACTGAAAATGACCTGAAGAAATGTCCCGTTTGGGAGGATGAGCGGTTCACGCGCGTGCGCGCGTGAACCGGTGAATAAAGAGTTGATTTAAGGAGAACAAATGAGACTCATCGGCTTTTCAGTTACAAATTATAGAAGCATAACGATGGCCCATAAGCTCCCGATAAATAGTTCAACAATACTTATAGGCCAAAATAATGAAGGCAAATCAAACATATTGAATGCGTTGACAACAGCAATGGGAATAATACGTTTCTATGGGGCCTCAAATACGACAAGAATTATACCAAGGCACAGGCTAAGAAATCTTTATGACTGGGAAAGGGATTTTCCGGTTCAGTTGCAGGGCAAAAAAACCAGCCAAAATTCTATTTTCAGACTTGAATTTGAACTAACTGTTGATGATATCACTGAATTTAAGACTGAAATAAAAAGTAATTTAAACGGAACGCTGCCCATAGAAATTAGTATAGGCGAAGAGCTTTTGCCTGCATTTAAAGTGTTAAAGAAGGGTCCTGGAGGTACAACACTTTCTAAAAAAAGCTCTAAGATAGCTAATTTCATTGGTAAAAAAATTGACTTTATTTATATCCCTGCCGTCAGAACAGCAAAGGCTGCCGTTAGTGTTGTTGAGCAAATGCTTGAGGATGAACTTGCCACTCTTGAAGAAGATGAAAGGCTTATAAAAGCATTAAATGATGTCGCAGAGTTACAAAAACCAATTTTGGAAAAAATATCTCAAAGAATATCAGAGCCGCTAAAGCAGTTCCTACCTCAAATACGAAACATAGAGGTAAAAATATCAGAAGAGGCCAGATATAGAGCTTTAAGGCGTTCATGTGAAATCATTATTGATGATGGCATACCTACTTCAATCGAAAGAAAAGGTGACGGTGTAAAAAGTCTTGCAGCTATTAGTCTGCTTAGAGGTGAAAAACTAAAAGGTCGAGCATCAATTCTAGCACTAGAAGAACCTGAGTCACATTTGCACCCGAGCGCAATCCATAGATTGAAAGAAGTCATTGATGAATTATCTAAAGAACATCAAGTTGTTATCACAACACATTGCCCATTATTCGTCGATAGAGTTAACATTGGAACTAATATTCTTATTTCAAAAAATACCGCAAAAACAGCAAGGAAGATAAGTGAAATAAGAGATATTCTTGGCGTAAAAGCGTCTGACAATTTAGTTCATGCGAAGCTTGTACTTATTGTTGAAGGAGATGAAGATAAAAAATCGCTAACTGATTTATTTAACTTTCATTCTGCGCCATTAAAAAATGCTATCAAGACTGGGCTATTTATAATAGATACGTTAAATGGGGCTAGTAATCTATCTTATAAAGCTTCTATGTATCATGCTACTGTTTGTATGACACATGCTTATCTTGATAATGACGATGCTGGTCGTAAAGCCATACAAAAAGCCGAGGATGATGGATTACTCAAGGTTAGGGACTATCATTTAGTAATTTGCAACGGAATGCCAGATGCTGAATTTGAAGATTGCCTAAACTTTGAATTATATAAAGATGCTATTCAATTAGAATATGGAGTTAATTTAGATACAGCAAGCTTCCGCAATAACAAGAAGTGGTCAAACAGGATGAGAGAAACATTTTTGAGTCAGGCCAAAGGATGGTCTGAATCTATGGAGTCAAAGGTAAAATATACAGTTGCAGACTGTATTTCAAAAAACCCAGAATTAGCACTAAATGAACACAAGCGATCTTCCTTCGATGCTTTGATGGTAAGCCTTGAAGAGAAAGTTTCAAAATGAAATCAACTAGCGCCAAGACCGCCCCTAAAAACAGGCCGGTCAGGCTTATGGCGTTAGCAGCGGGCTTCCATTTTAATCCCTTCTGCCTGCAGCTCCTGCTGGATCATATTGGCCAGCTGGGGCAGACGCACTGCCAGCTCCGGTGATAGCTCAATCCCAGCCTCATAACTCTTGGGTACTATCCCGAACAGGGTGACCTGATCCGGGCAGCGGCCACGGATTTCGGACAGCAGCAGCATCTCCTGAATCCCCAGTTGGTGGGGCGACATCTTGATCGGGATGGTGCGGCCGATAAAGGCATCCTTTTCAAAGCGGAAGAGCGCCCCCGGTTCGCCGGGGGTGGTAACCACATCCACCAGGTAGACCCGATCAGCCTCTTCCAGCTTGTGGGAGGCCATGAATCCCAGGGTACCGCCATCATACAACTCCACACTGTCATCAAAGCTGAAGTTGTCCGCCAGATACTTGACCAGATGGACCCCGAACCCTTCGTCGGACAGCAGCAGATTACCTGCACCAAAAATCAGAACTTTCATACGTACCTGCTTTCATGTATGGCCGCAAAAAACAACCCCCCTCTGTCCCCCCTTGTCAGGACGGAAGTTTAGGTTTCCTCTGTTATGCTCCTCCCCTGACAAGGGGAGGCCGGGAGGGGTTGGCTTACATCACTTTCACCTTCGTGATCTCGTTGCCTTCCGGATCAATCGTATGCACTGCGCAGGCAATGCAGGGATCAAAGGAGTGTACGGTACGCAGCACCTCCAGCGGCTGGTCCGGCAGGGCCACCGGGTTGCCCACCAGTGAGGCCTCGTAGGGACCAGGATTACCCTGCTCATCACGGGGTGAGGCGTTCCAGGTGGAGGGGACCACGGCCTGATAGTTTTTGATCTTCTTGTCCTTGATCACCATCCAGTGAGACAGCACACCCCGCGGAGCTTCGTGGAACCCGACGCCACGATGCTCGCCGGAGGGGATCTCGGTCGGGTTGGCGTAAGCCTTATCCCCCTTGCCCACGTTGTCCACCAGCTTGTCCAGATACTCAAGCGACAGGTCTGACAACAGATGGGCACGGATGCCACGGGCAGCCAACCTGCCCATGGTGGAGTGCAGGTCGGTCACCCCGACCCCGGCAGCCTTGCAGGTGCTGTCCACCAGGGCGCGTACCCGCTGGTTGCCGGCTGCATAGCCGGCCAACAGCTGGGCCACCGGCCCCACCTGGATCGGCTTGCCATCGATGCGTGGTGCCTTGCACCAGGAGTACTTGCCGTTTTCCTTAAAGTCAGTGTAGTCCGGCTTGGTCTCGCCATCCCAGGGGTGCAGCACTGATTTTCCCTCGTACCAGGCGCAGGCCACCGACTCCTTGATGCTGCCGATCAGCTGCTGATCCTGATGGGTGCTGATCACCCGGGCATTGCCCAGATCGGCCCCCATGATCAGGCCCCCTGGCAGGGCAAAACTGTTGTTTTTGGTGTCTTCCGGGAACTCCGGCACTGCCAGATAGTTGACTATCCCCTTGCCGTGCCTGAACCACTCTTTGTAGGCCTTGCCGATCACCAGCAGATCAGGATAGTAGACCTTTTTGACAAACTCGCGGGTCTCTTCCATCAGGGCACGCAGGTAGGCGATCCGCTCCATGTTGATGGTCGCCATGTTCTCCATGTTCAGGGCTGTTGCCACACCACCCACGCAGAGGTTCTGGATATGGGGGTTTTTGCCCCCCAGGATAGCCACCGCCTGGGCTGCCTTCTGTTGATAGTCCAATGCCTTCAGGTAGTGTGCCGTGGCGATCAGGTTGATCTCAGGCGGCAGGATCATGGCCGGATGCCCCCAGTAACCGGAGGCAAAGATGCCCAGCTTGCCGGAATCCACAAAGGACTTCAGCCGCTTCTGTACGGCGCTGAACTCCTTTTCACTGTTGCCGGGCCAATCAGAGACCGACTGGGCAATGGACGCAGCCTTTTTCGGATCAGCCTTCAGCGCCGAGACAATATCCACCCAGTCCAGGGCCGAGAGATGGTAGAAGTGGACAATATGATCCTGTACCGAGTGCTGAGCCATGATGATGTTGCGGATGTACTGGGCATTCAGCGGCACCTCTGCCTTGAGGGCATGCTCAACCGAGCGGATCGAGGAGATGGCATGCACCGTGGTGCAGACCCCGCAGAAACGCTGAGCATAGATCCAGGCATCCTGGGGCGGCCGATCCTTGAGGATGGTCTCTATGCCACGCCACATCTGGGCCGATGACCAGGCTTTGCTGACCTGTCCGCCAGTAACTTCAACATCGATCCGCAGGTGTCCTTCAATGCGGGTGATCGGGTCTATCGTGATACGTGCCATGTATGTTCTCCTGTAATCTGAGATTTATTTGTTTTGAATAGAACGCTGATGACGCGGATTTGGCGGATTAACGCTGATTTAACAATCAACTTCCAGGTTTTTAGATAAAAAACTGTCGTATCCGCGCAGATCTGCTCAATCCGCGTTATCCGCGTTCCATTAAGCTTTTACCGATGCCGGTTCTTCATGGCCATGCAGCCGCGGCAGAACCGGGAACAGCTTGACCAGCACCTTGTAGGCCAGGATCTCGAACGCCACAATCCCCACCGTAATCATCAGCTCTGCCAGTGAGGGAAAGTAACGCCAGCCCTGGCCGGGGTTGAAGCCGATCAGATAGACATTGAAGCGGTACAATGCGCCCCCCAGCACGATCAGTACGGCGGTCACAAACAGCCAGCGCATTGATTGACGGTTCCTGCGGAACAGCAGGATGATCGAGCCGCTGGCCACCAGCCCGAACTCCAGCAGAAAGAAACCGGAGTAGAAATCGAGGCTGAGTGCATTTCCCAGTTGTCCCCGCCAGATCAGGTCGCCCACCATGACCGAAAGCCAGATCGTGGTCAGATACGGGGTGATCGAGGCCAGACCGGTCAGCTGTTCGCTCTCAAAGGGCCGCTTGAAGGCGTAGGAGGAGATGATCGACTCCAGAATGGCAATGGAGTAGCCGATGAACAGGCAGTTAATCAGAAATAACAGCGGCAGAAAGCCGGTATGCCAGAGCGGGTGCAGTTTGGTGGAGGCGATCAGCATCAGCGAACCCAGCGATGACTGGTGCATGGTGGGCAGCGTGATACCCAGAACAATGATAAAGATCAGCACCTTGTCCAGTTTTGGCTGTACCCAGAGTGCCCACTGGCGCAGTTTTTCAAGCTTTGCCAGTATGATCTCGGTATCCAGGCCAAAGCGGCCATGGTGCCGGTCAAGAAAGGTACGTGCCGAGTTCCAGTTGGTCTGCTGCAGTCGGCTCAGCACGGCAGGCAGAAATTCAATTGCCAGTACGGTGGTGTAGGCCATCACGCACAACGCCACCTCAAACATGGCCGAGTTGATCTGCCACTGTGACGGGATGAAGAAGTTGTAGGCGTTCCAGGGTCTGCCCACGTCTACCATTACCGACAGACCGGCCAGGCCGTAGCCGAACAGCGAGGTCAGTACGGCTGAACGGATCAGGGGATGGTAGTGCATCTTGTTGCGGATATAGACCAGAATGGCCACCGCATAGCCGCCGCAGGCAATAGCGGTGCCGGTGGCCACGTCATAGGTGATCCAGATCCCCCAGGGGTAGCCGTCGTTCATGTTGGAGACCGCGCCGATCCCCCAGATGAAGCGGACCGCGATCAGGGCAAAACCGATCAGGGTCAGGGTCAGCAATACCCAGAACGAGGGAGTCAGGATCTTGGCCCGGTGGACCTGAAACTCATCATGGCTCATGCGGTTGGTCCCCCTTGCTCTGATGATCAGATTCCTGTTTTTTCATGTTCCTGACGGCAATGAAGCAGAGGGTGCCGTACAGAGCCACCGGCGCGATAAACCCTTTGTAAATGGTGTGCTGGATCTTTTCAGAGAACTCTGCCGGCGCATCCTTCTGAAGCTCAGGCAGCCCCAGTTTCTTGATCGGCAGGGCAGACAGATAGAGGTGGTTGGTGCCGCCCAGCTCATATTCTCCGTAGATATGATTGACATACTGCCGGGGATGCTCGGTCAGCCGTTTCTTTGCCTCGGCCAGCAGATTTTTGCGTTTGCCGAACATGATGGCGTTGGTGGGGCAGGCATCGGCACAGGCTGACGTACCGTTTGATTTCAGGAAGGTGTTTTTACACAGGTCGCACTTCACAATCTGGGGAAGCGCCTTGTCCCACTGGAACTTGGGGATGTTGTAGGCACAGGCAACCTGACAGTAGCGGCAGCCGATACAGGCGTTCTTTTTGTAATCCACAATACCGGTGATCTTGTCCTTGACCATGGCTGCCACCGGACAGACCGATACACACGAAGGCTTCTGGCAATGCATACAGGAGTACTTCACATATGACCACTCTTTGGGTGATTCCTTGAACAGCTTGATAATGGTACGGGTTGATCCGGTCAGATCCTTCGGTGCATCCCAAAGCATATCAGGGTCAAACTGCGCCTGCTCATAGGCCAGTGCGTTGTAATCGCCGTTGACCCGTTTGCAGGCAGCCATGCAGGCCTTGCAGCCAACGCATTTGGTGGCATCGTACAGCATCCCCAGCTCTTCATCGTTGGGGCCGGATGTGCTGCTGCCGGCCACTGCCAGGGCAGGCGCCGCCACCAGTCCCGCCCCTGCCAGCCCGGCCAGTTTGAGAAAATCGCGCCTACTCTTTCCGCCCATGGCTCTCCTCCTCCGTCTGCTCTGCCGATTGTTCGCCATCCGGCAGTTTACGGGCCATCATGGCGCCTGCCCCCAGGGCGGCCCCGGCAGCCAGCCCCAGCAGGCCGGTGGTGAGCGGACTGGCTCCGGTGCCTTGCTCTTTCAGATCCACCGGTGCATAGCTGTCAAACGGTGTCGGTTCATGGATCTGGACCTTATCGGCAATGGTCATGGTGAACATGATATCCGGCTCGGTGCAGCCGATACAGGGGTGCCCCACTGAGACCGGCCAGACACCGACATCGTTGAAACGCTGCACTGAACAGTTGGCATAGGTGGCCGGTCCCTTGCAGCCCAGTTTGTAGAGACAATACCCTTCGGCATGGGTTGGATGGCCGTAGGCCTTGGCAAAACGACCAGCGTCAAAATGGGGACGCCGCTCGCAATGCTCGTGAATCCGACGACCGTAGGCAAACTTGGGGCGGCCCAACTGATCCAGCTCCGGCAGTTTTTTGAAGGTCAGATAGTACAGTACGGTGGAGAGCAGGTTGTAGGGGGAAGGGGGGCAGCCGGGGATGTTGATGATCGGTTTGTCCTTGATGATATCTTTGACCCCCACCGCGCCGGTGGGATTTGGCGCTGCAGCCTGAATACCGCCAAAGCTGGCGCAGGTGCCGATCGAGATGACGGCTGCTGCACCTGCGGCAGCGCTTCGCAATGATTCCAGAGCTGTTTTGCCCCCCACCTTGCAATAGATACCGTTCTCTTTGGTGGGGATCGCCCCCTCCACAATCAGGATATACTTACCAAAGTTGGCCTTCATGGAGTCATGCAGCGACTTCTCGGCCTGGTGGCCGGAACCGGCCATCAGGGTTTCGTGGTAATCCAGTGAGATCATCTCCAGCAGCAGGGTGGCCGGTGTGGGATGGTTGGCCCGCAAGAGCGATTCAGAACAGCCGGTACACTCCTGGAAATGCAGCCAGATCACCGGTGGCCGGTCCGGCGCCTGCGCTGCTGCCGCGACCTTTGATGCCAGGCCGAACGGCAGCCCCATCACCGCTGTTGCCGCCACGCAGGTCTTGATGAAATCTCTGCGGCTGATACCGCCACCGAACAACCGCCCTGTCATGCTCATGATGCCTCCCCGTATAGATGTTGTAACGGCCAGCAATTGAGCAGAAGCCGTGCCAATCTAAAGAGGTCAGTGATATCAACTTAGTACAGGCAGTGTGGCAGTATGGTGTATACAGGGCAGACAAAGTGATTGTATACTTTTGTCTGAAGTTGTTACTTTTTGTCTGATCTGGAGTCTGTATGCATCGTATTCTGATCTGCGACGATGAAGACGGCATTCTGCGTTACCTCTCAAAACTTCTGAAGGCGCATGGCTACGCAGTCGAGACCTGCAGTAGCGGCGCTGCCCTGCAGGCGCGGCTGGGCAGGCTGCCGGACGAGCCGTTTGACCTGCTGCTGCAGGATGTCCGGCTGCCGGATTACAGCGGCATTGACCTGTTGAAGCTGGCACGCAGAAAAGTGCCGGAACTGCCGGTGGTGATGATGACCGCCCACGGCTCAGTGGATGATGCCGTACATGCCATGCGTCTGGGGGCCTACGACTATGTGCTGAAACCGTTTCCCAAGGAGAAGATCCTGGGGGTGCTGGCCAAGGCGCTGGAAAACCGCCGCCTGGCTGATGAAAACCGCCGCCTGCGTGAAGAGTTGCAGCGCGGGGGCGGCGATACCTCGATCATCTTCTGTTCAGCCCGTTTTCGTCAGGTCTACGATCTGACCCTGCAGGTGGCCTCCAGCGATGCCAACATCCTGATTCTGGGTGAATCAGGCACCGGCAAGGAGCTGACAGCCCGCGCCATTCATCAGTTGAGCAAACGACGCAACCAGCCGCTGGTCATGGTCAATTGTCCGGCTATTCCAGAACATCTTCTGGAAAGCGAACTCTTCGGCCATGTCAAAGGGTCCTTTACCGGGGCCATCCGCGACAAGGCGGGACGATTCGAGATGGCTGACGGCGGCACCATCTTTCTGGATGAAATCGGCGACATTTCCCCGGCCATGCAGGTCCGTCTGCTGCGCGTCCTGCAGGAGCGCAAGGTGGAAAGGGTCGGCGGCACCCGTCCTGTTGACGTCGATGTGCGCGTGGTCGCCGCCACCAATCAGAATCTGCCGGAAAAAATCAAGCGCGGTGAATTTCGCGAAGACCTGTTCTACCGGTTGAAGGTCGTCACCCTGGCCCTGCCGCCCCTGCGGGAAAGGCTGTCGGATATCCCCCTGCTGGTTGATTTTTTTGTTCAACGCTTCAATGGAAGGTTCAAGCGGGATATCCGGGGCGTGTCCGACGAGGTCATGCGCTTTTTCATGTCCTATGAATGGCCGGGCAACGTGCGGGAACTCGAACACGTTATGGAGCACGCCTTTATCCTCTGCCCCGGCACCCTCATCCTGTCGGAGCATTTGCCCCCGGATCTGAGTACGCATATTCCCGGGGCGGGAAGCCGTCAGCTGCGGGAGGATGAAAACGAGGCGGAAACCATTCGCCAGGCGCTGGAAAAATGCGGCTGGAACAAGGCCAAAGCGGCGAGGCTTCTTGGTATCAGCCGGCGCACCATCTACCGCAAGATCGAGGAATTGGCTATCCAGGAATAATCCGATCTGCCGTCTGTGCCATGGCACAGCTGTGCCCGACCTGAAAGGGTGGGGATGGCACAGACGACCTGTTTCCTGTCACGCAGAGGCCTGCCGCCTCTCCCCCCCCTTTGTCCCGATTTTCAGGGCAACCTCCCTTTATTCACCTTAGGAACCGTTCTTTTGAAATAGAGAAAGTGGCGAAGCAAAAGCGGCATGACTTTTGGAGGTCCGTTTAGTGAGTCGCCCGCGGCGATGCTCAAGACCTCTTTCCCAGGAACGGAAGACCCGATGAAAAAAACCGTTAGTCCACGGGCAAAGAAGATTTGTCCCCTGGTAAAAATGCCCTACACCGGCTGTTACTGCGCCAACTTGACGAGCAATTCAGCCGAGGCCGCTATCTATTTCTGCGGAGGACACTTTGACGAGTGTGATATTTTTTCTCGTCACTCAAGTCAGCAGGGAGAATTTCTGGAGCCCTTGACCATGAATCAGATACCCATCGCCACAGGGGAAAGGAGCGAGTCATGAAGATTTTTGGCAAGCTGATGGGAGCCTTTTCGCTGCTGGCCCTGGTTGCCGCCCTGGTTGGCGGAGTCGGCTGGTATGGCCTGCACAAAACCAACGAAGGCGTGCAGGCGATCGCCCAAGTGCGCCTGCCGGCGGTGTCGGCCG
>DKFG01000112.1 GCA_002452325.1 Geobacter sp. UBA6802 | reverse complement strand
TGATCATCTTCCGTTTTGATGAGACTGATAAGGCAATTGCGGCACTTTCTGCCAATAATTTTACAATACTGGCAGGAGAAAGACTCTATTCGATGTAATCTACAGGAGGGGGTGGGTATGAAAAAGCTGGTTATGGTCTGCAGTATGGCAGCACTGTTGCTCTGCAGTACAACAATGGCCCTNNTCAAGATCGGCGGTCTGTTCAGCGTAACGGGTCCGGCATCGTTTTTGGGTGAACCTGAAAAGAAAACCCTGGAGATGCTGGTGGCCGACCTGAATGACAAGGGCGGCATCAATGGCCAGAAGCTTGAGGCCGTGATTTATGACACTGCCGGTGACGCTACCAAGGCGGTGCAGTTGGCCACCAAACTGATCAGAAACGACAAGGTGGTTGCCATTATCGGTCCCAGTACCACCGGTGAATCCATGGCAGTACTGGCCCTGACCGAGAAAGAAAAGATTCCGCTGATCTCCTGCGCAGCCGGTATCAAGATCACCGAGCCGGTCAAGGATCGCAAGTGGACCTTTAAGACTCCGGCCAACGACCATGTGGCAGTGGAGAAGATCCTGCAGTACGCAGACAAGCAGAAGCAAAAGAGTCTGGCCATCATGACCGTAACCGACGGTTTCGGTTCATCTGGTCGTGAACAGTTAAAGGCCGTGGCAGCCCAGAAGGGTTTTACTATTGTGGCTGATGAGACCTATGGTCCCAAAGATACCGACATGACCCCGCAACTGACTAAAATTCGTGGTTCACAGGCCCAGGCCCTAATCGTCTGGGGCACCAATCCGGGACCGGCCATCATCACTAAGAACATCAAGCAGCTGGGTATCAAGCTGCCGGTATATATGAGCCATGGCGTCGCCTCCAAGAAATATATTGAGCTGGCCTCGCCGACTGCAGCTGAAGGGATTATGCTGCCGACCGGAAAGCTGGCAATTTACGAGGTACTTCCCAAAAACGACCCGCAGTACAAGCTGCTGAAGGAGTATGACACCGCATATCGAAAGGCACATGGTGTTGAGGCATCTACTTTTGGTGGCTATGCCTATGATGCCTTCCTGTTGCTGACCAACGCGATCAAGACCAAGGGTGCAACACCGGCCCAGATCCGTGACGGCCTGGAGCAGACCCAAAAGCTGGTCAGCGTTTCTGGCGTATTTAACATGTCTGCCAATGACCATAACGGACTGGATCTATCTGCCTTTGAGATGGTTAAAATTACCAAGGGCGATTGGGCCCTGTTGAAATAAGGAGGAAGGACTATTATGAGCCTACGATTCAAGACCTTAGCATCTGCCGCAGCATTGCTGCTTGTGACGGTTTCAACCTCCTTTGCGTCAGGCACTATCAAGATCGGCGGTCTGTTCTCCGTGACCGGTCCCCCAGCCTTTCTGGGGGAGCCTGAGCGCAATACGGCTAAGATGGTTGTGGATAACATCAACAAGGCCGGTGGCATCAAGGGTCAGAAGCTGGAACTGGTGGTGTACGATACTGCCGGTGACGCCACCAAAGCCGTTCAGATGGCCACCAAGCTGATCAAGGATGACAAGGTGGTGGCCATTATCGGACCCAGCACCACTGGTGAGACCATGGCCGTGATACCGGTGGTGGAAAAGGAAAAAGTGCCGCTGATTTCCTGTGCAGCCGGCAGCAAAATCACTGATCCGGTCAAGCCTTACGTCTTTAAGACTGCCCAGAATGACGGACTGGCAGTGACTAAAATTTATGAGTACCTGCAACAGTACAAGCAGAACAAGGTGGCTATTCTAACCGTTTCCGATGGTTTTGGCGCCTCTGGCCGAGAGCAACTGAAGGCCCTGGCAGGCAAATACGGCATGCAGATAGTGGTGGATGACACCTACGGCCCCAAAGATACGGATATGACCTCGCAGCTAACCAAGATTCGCGGCTCCCAGGCCCAGGCTCTGATCGTTTGGGGCACCAATCCCGGACCGGCTGTGATTGCCAAGAATGCCAAGCAATTGGGGCTGAAGATGCCTCTGTTCATGAGCCATGGCGTTTCCTCTAAAAAGTTCATTGCCCTGGCCGGTGATGCGGCTGAAGGGGTCAAGCTTCCTTCCGGTAAGGTGATTGTCTCTGATGTGTTGCCCAAGAGTGACCCCCAGAAGGCTTCGTTGCTGGCATACGTAAAGGATTATCAGCAGCACTACAAGGTAGAGGGCGATCATTTTGGCGGCCATGCCTGGGATGGAATTATGCTGATCAAGACAGCCATTGAAAAGGGTGGTGCTACGCCTGAAGGGATCAGAGACGCCCTTGAAAAAATTAAGGATTTCCACGGCATCGGCGGTACCTTCAACTTCTCCCCCACTGATCATGCCGGTCTGACCAAGGACGCCTTTGTCATGGTGGAAATCAGGAATAAAGACTGGATGCTTGCGAAATAGGTTCACGTTTCTCGCAGCACGTATTGTACACGTAAAGGCAGGCGTTGAGATACGCCTGTCTTTACGTCTGTAAAGGTCGGTACCCTCTTCATGGAATTAAGTCACCAGTTATTGCAATACCTCTTGTCAGGCCTATCCACCGGGGCAATCTATGCGCTGATCGGCATCGGTTTCTCGATTATCTACAATGCCACCGGTATCATCAATTTTGCCCAGGGTGAATTTGTCATGCTGGGCGGTATGCTGACCCTGTTTCTGCTTGAGGCCCTGCATCTGCCGCTCTGGGCGGCCATTCCGCTGGCTGTCTGCATCGCCACGCTGGTCGGACTTGCCTTTGAACGTCTGGCAATCCGTCCCTTGCGCAATGCCTCACCCATCTCACTGGTGATCATCACTATTGGTGGTGCCATCCTGATCCGTGGTCTGGCTATGCTGATCTGGGACAAGGACACCCATGCCATTCCTCCGTTTTCCGGTGATGAGCCGATCATGCTGGCCGGTGCCACCTTGCTGCCGCAACATCTCTGGATCTTGGGGATCACGATTGTCCTGATTACCCTGAACAAGTGGTTTTTCAACCATACCATCAGCGGCAAGGCGATGCGGGCCTGTTCCTACAATCCCCGCGCAGCAGGCCTGGTGGGTATTGACGTGCGCCGGATGGTGCTGCTTTCCTTTGTGATCAGTGCTGCCATGGGCTCTCTGGCCGGCATTATTGTGGCGCCATTGACCATGACCTCCTATGATGTTGGTGTAATGCTGGGGCTGAAAGGGTTCTGCGCTGCCATTATCGGCGGGATGTCCAGTGNNTGGCGCCGTTGACCATGACCGCCTATGATGTCGGTATCATGCTGGGACTGAAAGGCTTTTGTGCTGCCATCATTGGAGGCATGTCCAGCGGACTGTCAACGGTAATTGGTGGGCTGATCCTCGGTGTACTTGAATCAATGGGGGCTGGCCTTATTTCATCCGGCTACAAGGATGCCATCGCCTTTATTATTCTGCTGTTGATCCTCTTTATCAGACCCCAGGGGCTGTTCGGCAAACCTGAAAGTGAGCGGGTCTAACAGCATGAAACGTGAACTGTCCAAATTCATGCTGTTTGCACTTTGCGTGCTGGTGACACCACTGTTTTTTACTGGCAGCTATCTAATGAATGTGTTGGTCTTTGTCGGGATTCATACCCTGTTGGCCATCGCTCTGAATCTGCTCTTGGGATATGCGGGTCAGATATCCCTGGGGCACGCTGCCTTTTTTGGTCTGGGGGCATATGGGTCCGGCATCCTGACCACAACGTTCAGCTGGAATCCGTGGCTGGCTATGGTGATAGTGGCATTGGTGGTTGCGTTGCTGGCATTTGGTATCGGCTTTCCGATCCTGAAGCTGAAAGGGCACTATCTGGCCATGGCTACCCTGGGGCTGGGGATCATCATTTTTATTATATTCAACGAGTGGGTTGATATTACTGGCGGACCTTCAGGATTTTCCGGTATTCCTAACCTTGAGCTTGGTGCGTTGGTGTTTGACAGCGATACAAAAAACTACTACCTGGTCTGGAGTTTTGTGCTGGGCTGTGTGTTGCTGTCGGTAAACCTGGCCAACTCCCGTATTGGTCGAGCCTTCCGGGCTATCCATGATGCCGAAACTGCCGCGCGGGTAATGGGGGTCAACGCTCGTCTGCTTAAGGTGCAGGTCTTTGCTCTGTCCGCTATGATCTGTGCCATTGCCGGTTCCCTCTATGCCCACGTCATGACCTTTATTGCCCCGCCTTCATTTGGCTTCAATATCTCGGTCGAACTGCTGACCATGGTGGTGATCGGCGGTCTGGGCAGCATTTATGGATCATTTCTGGGGGCGTTGCTGCTGACCATGCTGCCCGAATTTCTTCGTTTCATGCATGACTACGACATCGTCTTCTACGGTGGCCTGTTGATGATAATGACCATCTTCATGCCGGGCGGTCTGGTGCGGGGGATACCGGAGCTGTTCAGAAAACTGACCGGCCTTAAAAAAGGGAAGGGGGGTGCCCATGCTTGAACTGAAGGGGATCACCCAGATCTTTGGCGGGGTAACTGCCCTTAAGGATGTGTCGTTCAACATTAACCAGAGGGAGATCACAGGGGTGATCGGTCCCAACGGGGCTGGCAAAACCACCCTGTTCAACATTGTCACTGGTATCTACAGCCAGACCAGTGGTCAGGTGTTTTTTGAAGGTCGGGATATCAGTGGAATACCGGCTGAACGGCTGGCAAGCCTCGGTATGGTGCGTACTTTCCAGAATATCGAGCTGTTTGGCAAGATGACGGTGCTGGAAAATGTGATGGTAGGTCTGCACAGCCGCAGCACCAGCGGCCTGTTTGCCTGCTCATTTAAAATGCCCTGGACGATCAGGGAGGAACGCCGCATTCGTGATGAGGCTCATGAATGGTTGCAGTTTGTGGGGATTGATGACCTGGCTGAAATAGAGGCAGGTAATCTGCCTTTTGGCCGTGGACGACTCTTGGAGCTCGCCCGCGCAATGGCCTGCAAGCCACGCATGATTCTGATGGACGAACCGGCAGCAGGACTAAACTCCCAGGAAACTCTGGGGTTGGCAGAGTTAATTCGACGTATCCGTGACAGCGGTATCACCGTGGTACTGGTGGAACATGACATGGAGCTGGTAATGGATATCTGTGACCGGATTGTGGTGCTGAACCTTGGTCAGAAACTGACGGAAGGCACCCCCCGCGAGATTCAGGATAATCCTGAAGTGATTGCGGCTTATCTGGGGGATGACGACTGATGCTGCGATTGAAGAATATCAACACCTACTACGGTAAGGTGCATGCCTTGAAGAATGTCTCTCTGCACCTTGCTGAAGGTGAGATCGTGACTCTGATTGGCGCCAATGGTGCCGGTAAGACCACCATTCTTAATACCATTTCCGGGGTAACACCAGCCGCCGCCGGTGAGTTGCTGTTCCAGCGGCAGACGATCCGCGAACTGGCCCCGGACCGGATCGTCAAGCTAGGGGTGTCACAGGTGCCGGAAGGGCGGCAGGTGTTCAAGCCGATGACGGTTGAGGATAATCTGGAGCTGGGGGCCTATCTGCGCTATCGTAGCCGTGACCCGAAAACAGAGATTCAGAAGGACAAAGAAGAGATTTTTCAACTCTTCCCCCGGCTTGAAGAACGGCGCAAGCAGGCTGCCGGCACCATGTCCGGCGGTGAGCAGCAGATGCTGGCTATAGGACGCGCCCTGATGGCGCGTCCCAAGTTGTTGTTGCTGGATGAACCATCAATGGGGTTAGCTCCGTTGGTGGTGCAGGAAATCTTCCGTGTCCTGCAGCGTTTACGCGATGAACGGGGGGTCACCATTTTGTTGGTGGAGCAAAATGCTAAGGCAGCCCTCAGGCTGGCTGATCGTGGCTATGTGTTGGAAACCGGCAAGGTGATTCTTGAAGGTGAAGCGGATGAGCTGCTTGAAAATGCAGAGGTTAAGCGGGCCTATCTGGGTAAAGACAAAAAAGAAATCTGGGAACGTTAGGTAATCGTACTGGTTGGTATAAAAACAGTTGCATTACCTGTCAGGTTATTGCTATAAGAGGTGATATTTTTTTGCTTGGTAGTTCCGATGCGGTGGCCATGGTGAAGAGGCCGAACACATATGACTGTGACTCATACATTCGAGGGTTCGAATCCCTCTGGCCACCCCAAAAAAATCAAGGAGTTAGGTTAAAAACCTAGCTCCTTTTGTTTTGTCTCCGGTAACAGCTGGAGTAATACCTGAAAAAGACCAAACAAACGGCCTAAAGAGGCANNTGCCTCTTTAGGCCGTTTGTTTGGTATGGTTAAACAAGATGTTAGCGAAGAAGCCTGAGGAGGTAGACAAATGTGCCTGCCACCGAGACGCTGGTTAGTACGTTGAAGGTCTTGAACAGCCATCGGGCTGTTTCTACCTTGGCCATATGGAGTTTGATGTCGGTGGATTCGCCGGTAAACTCAATGATATTCATCCAGGCCTTATCCCACTGGTACATATGTAGATACATACCGGAGGCTTTAAAAATCAGGGCAAAAACAAAGACCACTCCCAGACAGATGATGCCGTTGGCAATGGGGGAGTCTTTCATCTCAATGTAGATCTTAACCACATAGTAGATGTTGAGGATACAGAGGAAGGTCCAGACCATGTTGTTCATCATCCGGTAGTTGCGCAGAACGTACATCGACGGCTTGGGGTTGATGCTGATCAACAGGATGGCAACCAGGACCATCAACAGGGTACCCAGGTAAATGGTTTTTTTTGAACCGGCGATCTCTAATGTTCGGGTGAACAGGTAGTATTCCTGGATACCATGACTGATAATCAGGATCGAGATGGTACCGATGGTAAAGTGGATCGCAATCATTATCGTAAAGGTTTCATGCCATGGGTTAAGCTGGAACGATTGGCTCCAGAACATTAGGAAGAAACCGATACCGATACTGGTCCAGATACGTGAGTTGTTTATACTGAAATAAAGGCTGATGGATGCTGCTATCAGCCAGCAGAACACGGTAAATAAAGTGGTATAGTCAATAACAACCGGATTGTAGATCTTCGGTAAAAACGGGAAGACTGAGGTGATAGCCTGAAAAAATGCTGTTAAATCCATAACGCCTCCTCGAACTCTTTGCTGGGCGGAATTTGTATAGTGCTAGAACTACGCTGCACGTGCCGCAATTGCATCTTTCATATCTTTAATCTTGTTAGCGCTCGCCAGGAGTTTGGCCCCCTTTTCAAGGGCTTTGACCAGTTCCTCCATTTTTGTTGGATCTTTCAGGGCTGATGCACCGCCGATATTCAGGACTTCTTTTTCTGCCAGGGTCTTGCCCAGTTTACCCAGATATTGGGCTGCAATTTCGATGATGGTCGTTTCCAGATCAGCTGCTGGGGGATTTGCAGCAGCAGTTGGTTGGGCTTGTGGTGTTTCGCCAGCTGTTGTGATCGGAGTGGCAAAGATGTTGCCGCTGGAGGATTCCCACAGTGCACGTATATCAATTAATCCGGCAAGATCAAGCACAAACCCATCAGAATCATTAATCATCCTAAGGTCTGCCCGTGCTCCAGGCAGTCCGGCTATCTGCTGCACCTCACCAGCGCTGGTCTCTATGCCTGTGGAGGTATCGTGAAAAAAACCAACCGTCGCACCGTTACGGTAAAAGATCAGGCCGACCCGTTCCGGGGTGTAGAGTTTGAGGGTTGCAGTCATCTGCTCGGTCTTGATCCGCTCAAGCAATGCCTTAAAATCTATCAGCTTGATCTCCTGATTGTCGATCAGGACAGAGCCCCCTACCAATGCGCTTACTGCGCATACGATGTCTTTGGGAAGCGCATACACATTGAAAACCCCATTGGAGGCAAGCAGCATCAATTCTACCAGAGCCTGTAGTGCTGTCTGGTCTTTGATTTCAGTGCCATCCCGATGGACAATCGCTGTTATCAGCTTGCCTTCGTCATAAACCAAACCACAGTCAGCAGCAGGAAAGTCAAATGTGGCGCAGCCGGTGAGCTTGCCATTTTTAAGCTTTTCCAAAGCGTCAGGTAGATGTAGTTTGGAGATCGGGACATTCTCGGCCAGCGGATTTCCTTTTGGCAGAAGAAACATAATGGAGATCCCTCATTGTGGAGTGACAGGGCAAACCCTGTTAAACTGAATGTAGAAAACTGATGGCAAGAAACATCAAACATTCATGATAAACGCTAAAACGGTGTGCATTGTAGCTAATGAATTCATCATGTCAAGTACTGTCGCCCCAAAAAGTGCATAGTTTTGATAACATAACGCTGTTTCCGTATTTGGAGTTCAGGTTAGTATGATCGTCAGCCGCCCACTTCTGTTGTCACTTGCTGGTATGACAACCGGCTGTCTTTTCCAGTATCTCGTGGCAGCACCGGTAACAGTGCTGATTCCGGCGATGCTTTTGTGTCTCCTTGGCTGCCTGCTGCCGACCCGTTCCGGTTTGCTCTTTGGACTCGCAACTGCTCTGTTCTGGGTAGGGTGGGGCTTACTGGCGTTGACACGATACGATCTGGACGGCTCATCATTATCCCTGCAGAGATTAGATGCTACCCAGGTTGTGGTTGAAGGAGTTCTTAATAGCCGCCCTGTGTACCTGCCTGAAGGTCAGCGTCTTGATCTGGTTGTTGAGCAGATACATACGCCATCACAAGTAGTTAACTGGTCGGGCCGGTTGCTGGTAACTATCGGCCAGGGGCAGGGGGACTGGATCACCGGTGACCGGATCAAGTTCCCTGCCAGAATCAAGGTACCCCGTCTGCTCGGGCTGCCGGGTGAATTCAATTATCCGCGCTATTTAGCGTTGCATGGCTATCAGGCCACCGCTTGGGTCAGAGATGCAAGAAGTGTGGTACTGATACAAGGCAATGCGGTTTGGTCTCTGCAGCAATTGCTGGATACACTGGCAGGACGCTGCAGAAATCTGATCAGACAGGTTGTTCCGCAGCCTCATCTACATGGTGTACTGATAGCGTTGGCAACCGGATCTCAGTATGAAATCCCCGCACCTCTGCAGACCGCCTATACGCGGGCCGGTGTCAATCATATCCTGTCGGTAAGCGGTTTTCATGTGGGTATTGTGACAGCGGTCTGGGTGTATCTGCTGCGCTGGTTGCTGATGCGTAGCGAGTGGCTGGCCCTACGCTTTGATCTGCGACGTGCAGCCCTGTTGTCGGCTGTACCGATCATGCTTGCCTATCTCCTGTTTACCGGTTCTGCCTGGGCCACAGCTCGAGCTGTGCTTATGTTGATCGTGATTGTACTGGCGTTCTGGTTTGAACGGGATGTTGACGGAGTTGATGCCCTTATAGCTGCTGCCTTTCTGCTGATACTTTTTGATCCCGGAGCGCTATTTGATCTGTCATTTCAGCTGTCGTGCGTAGCACTATGGGGATTGATGGTATTGACCCCGGTTTTCATGCGGCCTTTTGAACGTTTTGGCTGGACCGGGTGGCGACATGTGCTGTTGACCGTCTCTGCTGCGTCGGCAGCAGCCATCTTGTCAACACTAGTGCCTGTTTTAATGTCATTTCACCAGGCATCGGTAAGTGGGATGGTGTCAAATCTGCTGGTGGTGCCGATACTGGGTTATGGGGCAACGGTGCTGGCAACCGCAGCTATCCCGATCATGCTGGCAGCTCCCTGGGCAGCAGGCATGTTGCTGAAGCCGGCTGCATGGCTTATTGGGCTGAGTAATCATTTTATAGCCTGGATTGCACAATTTCCTGTTGTGCAAAGCTATGCTATACAGCCGCTTGATTTTGTGGGGATGCTGGTGGTGCTGGGAAGCATCAGTTTCATCGCAGCTGGTCGTTTAAGACGATATGTTATCGGTGGTGTGTTGCTTGGTCTGTGCCTGTATCATCTGGTGGGTGGTCCCAGGCACGATGGCAGATTGCATCTGCATCTTCTCAGTGTGGGGCAGGCAGAATCAATCCTGATAACCCTGCCGGACGGTCGTACTATGCTGGTCGATGGAGGTGGGTATCTTCAGGCGAGTACCAGGGATTTTGGTGAAAGGTATCTGGTGCCGACACTGCATCGTCTGGGGGTCAAGCAGGTGGATATTATGGTGCTGACCCATCCGCATCCAGATCATCTGGGCGGATTACCGGCGGTTGCTGAACAGTTTCAGGTCGGTGAGTTCTGGCAGAGCAGGGTAGAGGGGCAGGATAGTGCCTATCAGCGCCTGATCCAGGCACTTGACCGGCAAAAAACCATCATACGAACGTTGCAGCCGGATGATCAGCCTCTGGATGAAGGCGCACTTATGATTTCAGTCTGTTCTGCTCCTGCTGAGGCTAAAAGGTATCAGGATACCAACGAGGCCTCGTTGGTCTTACGCCTTCACTATCATGATTTCAGCGCGTTGCTGATGGCAGACGCAGGGGTTGAGGTTGAACAGGAACTGATCAGACACGGAATCAAGCCGGTTACTCTGTTAAAGGTTGGGCACCATGGCAGTAAAACTGCCACCAGCCCACAGTTTCTGGAGGCACTGCAACCGCAGCTTGCGCTCATATCAGTTGGAGCGAACAATCATTTCAAGCTCCCGGCTCCTGAAGTCGTTGCCCGTATAGAGCAACAGGGGATACGGTTGTACCGTACTGATCAGCAGGGGACGATTCGGGTGTCTACCGACGGCGCCAGTTGGTCTGTCAGTACCTATACTGCCAAGGATCGCACCCTTGCATCCCTGCGTTGTTTTTTTTTGACAGGTAGTGGTTGCTGGGATAATAACTGAGTATTCATGTCAGGAACAGAACAGGGCATCATGGACAACACTCGGCATACCGACAGCATACTGGTCGTGGAAGACGACCGCTTCTTTCGCGAGCTTTACGCGGATATGCTCTCTGGCGCCGGTTATACGGTGGTGGCAGCCGATTGCGGCGAAGAGGCGCTGGTGCGTCTGCAGCAGGACACGTTCGGGCTGGTGCTGACCGATCTGTCCATGCCTGGTATCTCCGGTCTTGAACTGCTGACCCGTATTAAATCACGCGATCCTTCCATTGATGTGATGCTGGTCACGGCCCATGCCGATCTGGAATCGGCACTGTTTTCGTTGCGGCATGGCGCCCGGGATTATCTGCTGAAGCCGATCAATCAGGATCAGCTGTTGCACGCCGTACAGTTGTGCATGGAACAGCGCCGCCTGTTGAGTGAGAATGTTGAGCTGCGCAATATGGTGGGGTTGCTGCAGACCAGCCAGACCCTGGCCGGCAGTCTTGATCTGGATTCGGTCTGTCATCTGGCCCTGGATGCCCTTGCCCGTGAGGCAGGTACCGAACGCGGCATGGTGCTGCTGCAGCTTGAGGATAGCGACGAATATATGATCAAGGAGTGTAAAGGGCTGGATGCTGAAGCTGCTGCAGCGCTGCACGATGCAGTGCTGTTGAGCATGCACAAGCGCAGTAGTTCCCGGCGCGGCCAGTTGGTCCGCATAGCCGTTGATGGGGCATGTCTGGCTTGCCAACAGGCTGACATTCGTGAGGCGCTGGTGGTGCCATTGCTGATGCGCAGCGGCTGCGCTGCCCTGGCCGTTGTGGCAAACGGCTTTGGTGTGCCGTTGCCGGAACTGAAATCTGAGCGAAACATCGAATTTCTGGTGGAGCATGGGGGGCGTGCCCTGGATAATGCACTGCGATATTCTGCCACCCAGGAGATGCTTTACCTAGATGAGCTATCAGGGTTGTTTAACTATCGCTACCTCAAGATAGCGCTTGAGCGCGAGATGAAACGGGCTGATCGCTATGCAACCAAACTTTCGGTTCTGTTTCTGGATCTGGACAATTTCAAACAGGTCAATGACACCTACGGCCATCTGGTGGGAAGTTCGTTGCTGCGTGAGTTGGGGCAGTTGCTGCGTTGCTCAGTGCGTGAGGTGGACGTAGTGATTCGCTATGGTGGCGATGAATACACCGTCATTCTAGTGGAGACCGAACCGGACATGGCGCAGCAGGTTGCCGAACGTTTGCGTCGAATGATCGAGAGCCATAGCTTCATGGAGCAGGAGGGCTACCAGATCAGACTTACAGCCAGCCTGGGGCTGGCCTCGTACCCGGATGACACCACCGAGCTGACCGATCTGTTGTCCATGGCTGATAAAGCGATGTATGCCGGCAAGGCTGCCGGTAAAAACTGTGTGTACCGGGTGCCTGATCAGGCCCCAATATATCAGGATAAACGCGTTACTAAGGAGTATCAATGAGTATCACCGCAATCAAGGGGTTTAATGATCTGCTGCCGACTGAATCGCCAGTCTGGCAGTTTATTGAGCAAACAGCGCGTACTGTATTTGCCCGTTTCGGGTTTCAGGAAATCCGGGTGCCGATTGTTGAAAAAACCGAGCTGTTCTGCCGCTCCATCGGTGACACCACCGACATTGTAGAAAAAGAGATGTATACCTTTACTGATAAAGGCGGCTCCAGTCTGACCTTGCGCCCCGAAGGAACAGCCGGGGTAATGCGGGCACTGATTGAACACAAGCTGTACGCCCTGGACAGTATCAACAAACTTTATTACCTGGGGCCTATGTTTCGGCATGAGCGACCTCAAAAAGGTCGTTATCGCCAGTTTCATCAGATTGGCGCCGAGCTGACCGGTGCTGCTGATCCTCTGGTGGATGCCCAGGTGTTGCTGATGGTGAGCCGTCTGTTTCAGGAGCTGGGGCTGACTGAGCCACAACTGCAGATCAACTCCCTAGGCTGTCCGGTTTGCCGACCTGCTTATCGTGAGGCCTTGGTTACTTTTCTTGCTGAACATCAGGATGCCCTGTGCGAAGACTGCCGTCGACGCCAGACCACCAACCCGTTGCGTGCCTTGGACTGCAAGGTGCCCGGATGTATTGAGGCCACGCAGGGTGCTCCGGCCATGCTGGAACACCTCTGTGCTGACTGTGACAGCCATTTTAGCCGGGTGCAGGAGTATCTCAACGCTGCTTCAGTGTCGTACAGCCTGAACCCCCGTATGGTCCGCGGTCTTGATTACTACACCCGTACCACCTTTGAGCTGGTGACCGGCCTGCTTGGCTCTCAATCTGCCGTGGCAGCTGGCGGACGTTATGACGGACTGGTGGAACAGCTGGGCGGCCCTGCGGTGCCGGGAATCGGCTTTGCCCTGGGTGTGGAACGGGTTGCCTTGCTGCTGGGAGATCGTTGCTTTGAGCAGAAGCCGGATCTCTTTATCGCGGTTATGGGAGAACCAGCACGGGTAGCCGGGTTTACCCTGCAGGCAGCGCTTCAGGACCACGGGTTGTGGGTAGAGATGGATTGTGAGGGTAAGAGTCTCAAAAGTCAGATGCGGCGGGCAGATAAACTGAAATCCCGCTACTGTATGGTGCTGGGGGAAACCGAGTTGGCAGATGGTTTGATCAGCCTGAAAACTATGGTTGATGGTACTCAGCAGCAGGTGGGGCTATCGGCAGAGCATATTGCAGCAGTCATCACAGGAGGTTATGAAATATGAACTATCCGGTCTGGTATGTTCCTGAGTTAGGCGGTGGATTGCTGATTGCCCTGGTGGCAATCGTGCATGTCTTTGTCTCCCATTTTGCCGTGGGTGGCGGACTCTATCTGGTGATGGCCGAGCGTAAAGCTATCCGTGAAAAGAGTCAGGATATCATGGCCTTTGTGAAGAAACACACCAAGTTCTTCATGCTGCTGACCATGGTTTTTGGTGGACTGACCGGTGTGGCAATCTGGTTTGTGATCTCGCTGATCCATCCGGCAGCCACGTCACTATTGATCCACACCTTTGTGTTTGGCTGGGCAACTGAATGGGTTTTCTTCCTGGTGGAGATCGTGGCCCTGTTTGTCTACTTCTACACCTTTGGCAAGATTGATGATGAGAAACACCAGATCATCGGCTGGATCTATTTTGGCGCCGCCTGGATGAGTCTGTTTTTGATCAACGGTATTATTGATTTTATGCTTACTCCCGGCGCATGGCTCAGCAACAACGATTTCTGGTCCGGGTTCTTTAATCCTACTTTCTGGCCTTCCCTTGCTTTCCGCAGTTTTATGGCCTTTATGCTGGCCGGATGTTACGGCTTTTTGACTGCCACCTTTCTGAAAGACGAAGTTACTCGCCACCGGATGATCCGTTATTCCGGCATCTGGGCGCTGGCATCCCTGATTCTGTCGATCCCTTCCGCCTGGTGGTATATTTCGGTGCTGCCTGAGCCGGCAGGCAAACTGGTTGGCGGCGCATCCCCTACCATTGCACGGGCTGCAACGATTGGCTCCTTCTCTATGGCAATTCTGGCCGGCTTGCTGATCGCCCTGGTTCTGCTGAACCCCAAGGCCCGCACCCGCAGCCTGATCGTCCTAGTTATGATCTCGGCCATGGGCTACATGGGGGCCTTTGAGTGGATTCGTGAGGCCGCCCGACGGCCTTATGTCATTAACGAAGTCATGTATTCCAACAGTATTCTTAAAAAGGATGTTGAACGGATTAATCAGGAAGGCTTCCTGAAGCATGCAAAATGGGTCAAGAACAAAGAGGTTACGGACACGAACCAACTTGATGCGGGTCGAGAGCTGTTCATGCATCAGTGTTTTTCCTGCCATACCGTGGGTGGTTTCAACAATGATATTGTCAGCCGCACCAAGAATATGAGCTATAGCGCCATGCGCAAGTATCTGGCTACTATCCATGACAAGCGCTATTTCATGCCTCCCTTTGTGGGAACCGATAATGAGTTGAAGGCACTGGCCGCCTATCTGACTGCCGGTCTGCACAATAAGCCGCTGACCGATGATGCTGGTGCAGCCGGTGACCGCGGCAAGATTCTGTATGAAGACAACTGTGCCGTTTGCCATAGTGCCGACAGTATCAAACCAAAAATGAAAACCTGGGATCTTGCTACAGTCAGGGCATCTCTTGATAAGCTGCCCTCCTTGCATCCAGCCATGCCTGACTATACTGCTCCGGTAGCGGATAAGGATGCCATGGCAGGTTACCTGTTTGGCCTGAACAATCCCGGTGCAGGTGCATCGGCAAAAGATCCTGGCGAAACTCTGTATGAGGATAACTGTGCTGTATGTCACAGTATGGAGCAGATCAAACCAAAGATGCGTGGTTGGTCCCGCGAAACCGTCAGGAGTTCGCTCGACAGGCTCTCTGCCCTGAACGCAGCCATGCCGGATTACACCGGCACACCGGCTGAAAAGGATGCCATGGCTGATTACATGACCAAACAGATTGGAGGCGCCAAATGAATCCGGTAGACCTGATTCCTGTGGCTGATACGTTGACCGCTGCAAACGGCTGGTTTCAGTTTTTTCTGATGCTGACCTTTCCGTTGCACCTGTTTGCCATGAACGCCATGCTGGGGTGTGGACTGGTGGCCTTTATCAGCCACCTGCATCCGGGGCGTGCCCACCATGAGCTTTCCCATGAGCTGGCCAAGGCGTTGCCGTTTCTGGTTGCCTTTACCGTGAACCTGGGAGTAGCGCCTCTGTTGTTTGTTAATGTAATTTACGGGCACCTGCTGTACTCAAGCACGGTGTTGATGGGGCTGTACTGGCTTGCAGTTATTCCGCTTTTGATCATCGCCTACTACCTGGCCTATATTTATGATTTCAGCTTTATAAAACTGGGCAACCTGGCCATGTTTGTACTGTTGGCAGCATTGGCCATGCTGTTGGCAGTCGGCTTTATCTTTTCCAATAATATGACCATGATGATCTCTCCGGCCAGCTGGAGTCGCTGGTTTACCTCCCCCGCCGGTACCCTGCTGAATCTGGCTGACCCAACGTTGATGCCGCGCTACCTGCATATTATTACCGGTTCGCTTGCTGTTGGGGGGCTGTTTACGGCGTTGTATGCTGCAACGGTACTGAAGTCTGATCCGGAAGTCTCTGAAGCCGGTCAAAGGCTGGGGATGCAGCTTTTTTCCTGGCTGACCCTGCTGCAACTTGGATTGGGCAGCTGGTTCCTGCTTTCTCTGCCGAAGCAGACCATGTTGCGGTTCATGGGGGGAGGAACTATTGCCACTGCCTTGTTGGCAGTCGGAATCCTGCTTGCCGTGGCTACCCTGATCACCGGTTTCAAACGGCTGGTATTTCCCACACTCTGGCTGACCCTGCCGCTGGTCTATGTCATGTCATTCATGCGTGACGTGGTGCGTGGCAACTTCCTGGCCCCTTATTTTGATCCGACCACCGTACCGGTGCAGGTGCAGTGGTCACCGCTGGTTCTGTTTATTGTTACACTTGTACTGGGTCTTGCCGTGGTTGTCTGGATGCTGATGCAACTGCCGGTAACAAGAAAAGCCAATTAAAAACAGACTTTAAAGGTCTTGTTGCAGGTCTGTTGCAGATGTTGACATCAAGATATAGATATGTTTTTATGTCTCGCTTTCAGTCTGTCACGCTTGGTGTTTGTCCAGGCGTTATTTTATGCTCAGGAGAGAAAGGGGACGAAGTATGAAAGGTGTACGGACGGTTGTGGCTGCGGTTTCATCCGCACTGCTGCTGGTGGCATCTCTGGCGGTTGCAGGGGTTGACCACTCGGATTTCGTCAAAGGGCCGTTTAAAGAGGGCCGCGACGTAACCAAGCAGTGTCTGGAGTGTCACGAGAAGCAGGCCACGGATTTCATGAAGACCAGCCACTGGAACTGGAAGGGGGCTCCCAACCATGTCAAGGGGATGGAGAAGAGTACCAAGGAGTACGGTAAAAGCAACATGATCAACTCGTTCTGTACCACGGTCTTCAATGGCAAGGATGGACTGCCTCAAGAGTCGTGCAACAAATGCCATGCCGGCTATGGCTGGAACCGCAACAAGTTTGATCACACCGATAAAACCCGGGTCGACTGTCTGGTATGCCACGCTGGAAAAGGTAACTACGAGCGTGCTGCTGTTGGCTGTGACATCAACATGGCTGCCATCAAGAAGGGTTCCATGGACCTTGAGAAGGCAGCCAAGACCGTTGGCAAGCCAACCCTGCAAAACTGCGGCTACTGCCATTTCTACGGTGGCGGTGGCGATAACGTCAAGTCTCCCGGTCTTGATTCAACCCTGTTGAGCGCTGACAAGAAGCGTGATGTCCATATGGCCAGCAAAGAAAAAGGTGGTGCCGGCATGACCTGCCAGGATTGCCACAAAACCAAGGAGCACAAGATTGCCGGACGCTCCAGCATGATGGCTCATCATCAGGGTAAGGTTGAGTGTACTGACTGCCACAGCGGAGCCAAGGCTCCCCATCAGAAATCACGTAACAAGGCAATTATCGAAAAGCATTCTGCTGCAGTTGCTTGCCAGACCTGCCACATCCCGACCATTTCACGCGGTCAGGCAACCAAGGTTGGTTGGTGGTGGTCTGATGTAGGTAAGAAGATTGAGCCGCAAGAGGAGTTTGATCAAGAAACCTTTGCCAAGAAAAAAGGCACCTTCAAGTGGAACATGGACTATGTGCCCACCTATGCCTGGTACAACGGCAAAATAGAGCGCTACATGGTTGGCGACAAGATCAAGGATCCTTCCAAACCGGTGGTGATGACCAAGCCGGTTGGCGATATCAAGGACAAGACTGCCAAGATCTATCCCTATAAGTTCTATCAGGGCAGCCAGCCGATGGATGCCAAGTTCAAGTATCTGAACACCTTCCAGCAGTACAAATCTCTGTGGGACCACTATGATTGGGACAAGGCACTGAAGGACGGCGCACAGGATCTGGGGCTGCCCTACAGCGGCAAGTATCAGTTTGTGAATACCGTTGCCTGGCTGTCTGCCCCTCACGAAGTAGCGCCCAAAGAGGATGCGCTGCAGTGTGGTGAGTGCCACATGGGTTCCAAGCGGATGGACTGGAAGGCCTTGGGTTACAAAGGTGACCCGATGCAGACCGGTGGTCGTAAGCTGAAATAGACTTTAGCTGCAGTATTTTAGAAGATGGCATAAAGGCCGTCCGGTGTACACCGGACGGCCTTTATGAGCTTCGTGAGGAGAATGCGAGTGAGTCATAAAGTGGTGCAGGTTGTTATGTACTGCTGTCTGATTGTTGCGCTGGCTGGATGCGCCTCAAAGCGACCGGTTTTATATCCCAACGAACAGTACCGTTCGGCTGGCCCTGATGCTGCTCAAGGGGATATTGATACCTGTATCCGTTTGGCTGAAGAGGCAAATGCCCAGGGACGACTGGCTGAGGAAGTGGCGGCGCGGACCGGCAAATCAGCACTGGTGGGAGGTGCAACCGGTGCAGTGGTTGGTGCCATCGGTGGATCTGCCCTGCGGGGTGGTCTGATTGGCGCAGCAGCAGGTGGTACTGCAGCGTTGGTGAGCAGCGCCATGAAAGGGCCGGAAGATTCACCGGTATTCAGAAGGTTTGTTGAGCTGTGTTTGTTTGAGAAGGGCTATCAGGTTCTGGGGTGGCAGTAACAGCAGGTTTTTAGCGGGATGGTGTTCCTGCAGGATCACGCCCGATTTTTTTAAGATAATCTTCAAACCCTTTGTCAAAGATTTGTTCAATTTGATTTTTTGGGCGGTTTTCAGAGTAGTCTTTAAAGTAGAGCGTCAGACCAATCATAAAGGCCAGTACGATAATTCCGCTGGCAACGGCCTTGATGGTAAACATCCTGCGTTGCTCAGCCGTAAAGGAAGTGGAGTCGGTTGCTGGTCCACTGCGGAACAGGTATTGTTCCCGCATCTGTCGAATCCGTTTTAGTTGTACTGTTGATATGTAACTGACAATGGCGTCACGATCCCGCTCGTCAATACACTTGAACTTGAGCCCGGTGTTGTAGGTGATACGCTGGAACTGTTTGCCAGCGGCATAGTTTTCATTGGCAAAGGCCACTACACCAACGGCATCAATGATCCGGTGATCCGGTTCCTCCGGCAGATAAATCTCAAGCGGCACCAGAGAACCGGGTTGAAACCTGTGGTGCAACAGCATACGCAGGCCGCCTCCGCTGATATTGGCGGCAAGGGGAATTACATCATCCCAGCTATGGTCAGCAGTATCATTACCTGTCAGGTTTTGTTCCTGAAAATCGTCCTCTTTTCCTGAATCTGCAAAAAAACCTTCAATATTCTGCTCTTCTGCAGGCAGTTCCTCATGGGCTGACGCCTGGGACAGTCGTTCCCATGGTTTTTGAGCCCGTTCTTTACGCTCCTGCTCGGCAACAGCCCGTTCTTCACGTTTTTGCTGCCAGTTCTTTTTCAGCTTTACTTCGCTTTGTTCTTCGCTGAGGAAGTATCTGATCGGCAGGAAGGCATCAATCCGGTAAAATTCGCGTAACTCTGAAGAGACAATTTCACCAATCAGGCGCAGCAGGATTTCACGACGGTACCCTTCGGTTACCACAATGGCACGACAGGAATAGCCTGATGTCTCATCACCAGCCCTGACATCAAAGATGGTGCCAACGGTTAATCGAACGTTTTCAGGCAGCGTATCGCGGGAGAGTTGCAGCGAAACAAGGTCTTCATCAATCTGATGGATAATGGCCCAATCATGATAGGTATCCCCGCCAGGCACGGGAATACCTACGGTGACCTTCAGGCCAACGGGAAAATGTTGCAGATATTTGTCGTAATCGCTCATGTAAGCAGGGCCTGCTCAGGCCGCATTGAATTTTCTGACAGCTGCGTTCAGTTCAGCCAGCAGATCATCAATGGCAACCTGATGAAAACCGGCGCCATGTTCAAGGGTTTCCAGGTCTGCCAGCTGACATTCACAGCACTCAAGCTGATGGTGGATAAATACCTGGGCTGTTTCAGGATGTTGCCTGATGATGTCGCCAATCAGCATCTCTTTGGTGATCATGGGCATCCTCGTGCAGTGGGTTGGGAAAAAGCAGGGGACACACTTGCATGCGTCCCCTGTTGTCAGTTACTTCAGATTGTTGATCGCCTCTTCAATCCGATCCATACCCTTTTTAATGTTATCCATACTGATGGCATAGGACAGACGGGCATAACGGTCGTCACCAAAGGCAACACCCGGTACCAGTGCCACTTTTGCGTCTTCAAGCAGGTAGGCTGCAAAGTCTGTTGAGTTTTCAATCTTTTTGCCGCCTGGTGTGGTCTTACCATAGCATCCGGAGAAATTGGGGAAGACATAGAACGCACCGTTTGACTTGAAGCAGGAAACGCCGGGCATGGCGTTCAAGCGGTCTACGATGTAAGTGCGGCGCTTTTCAAATTCAACGCACATGGCAGCCACGGCATCCTGGGGGCCGTTGAGCGCCTCTACCGAGGCCTTCTGGGCAATGGAGGTGGCGTTAGAGGTTGACTGAGACTGCATCTTGGTCATGGCCCCCATCAGTTCCTTGGGGCCGCAGGCGTAACCGATCCGCCAACCGGTCATGGCGTAGGTTTTGGAAACACCGTTGACCACGATGGTGCGGGACTTCAACTCCGGTACCACCTGGGCAATATTATAGAAGATCAGCCCATCATAGATCAGCCGCTCATAAATGTCGTCAGCAACCACCAGGACATGCTCCTGCTTCAGCAGCACCTGTCCCAGCGCAGCCAGCTCTTCCTTGCTGTAGGTGGAACCGGTGGGGTTGCAGGGTGAGTTGAGGATCAGGTATCTGGTTTTGGGGGTAATGGCCTTTTCCAGTTGCTCAGGTGTGATCTTGAAGCCGGTGGATTCGTCGGTCATGATGAACACCGGTGTGCCGCCGGCCAGTACGATCTGGTCTGGGTATGAAACCCAGTAGGGACCAGGGATAATAACCTCGTCACCTTCTTGAATCAGGGCTTGGGAGATGTTGTAGAGGGTATGCTTAGCACCGCAGGCCACCGAGATCTCGTNNCACGGGTATACTCCAGACCGTGGTCGCGTTTCATCTTGGCGATGATGGCATCCTTGAGGTCATCAGCCCCTCCAACCGGCATATAGCGGGTGAAGCCGGCATCAATGGCTTTTTTCCCGGCGTCACAGATGTTGGCCGGCGTGTCGAAATCAGGCTCACCGGCACCGAAGCCGACTACATCAA
>DKFG01000196.1:357-7987 GCA_002452325.1 Geobacter sp. UBA6802 | reverse complement strand
CTTCATCAAGCGTCTGGTGGCCACCGCCATGGTCTTTACGGTAGGGATCGCCTTTACCATCTTCCTGGCCCGGCGCTATACCGCCCCGATCCACCGTCTGGCAGAGGATTTCAAAAAGGTGTCGGCCGGCGACCTGACCGTCACGTTTCCGGTAGAGAGCAAGGACGAGATCGGTGAGCTGGCCGCTGCCTTCAACGAGATGGTGGAAAAGCTACGCGAACGGGAGGCGCTGGAGAAGCGTCTCTATGAGGCCGAGCACCTCTCGCGGGTGGGGCAACTGGCCTCCGGTATTGCCCATGAGATTCGCAACCCGCTTAACTACATCAGCCTGGCCATTGACCACCTGCGGGCCGAAGTGAGCGTATACTGTCCGGAGCGCTCGACCCAGATGACCGAAGTAGCAGACAAGATCCGTGAAGAGGTACGCCGGGCCAACTATATGGTGGTCAACTTTATGAACTACGGACGGCCGCTCAAGGTACGCAAGAGTCTGGTGGATTATCAGGAGCTGCTGGAACGGACCCTGCCGGTGGTACAGGCCAAGCTGGCGGAACAGGGGGCGTTGGTAGAAATGCAGATCGCTCCCGACTTGCCTCCGCTGCTGCTTGACCCTGAACTGATGCGCAACTGCATCACCAATTTTCTGACCAACGGGGCGCAGGCTATGCAGGGTGGCGGCACCATTACCCTGGGGGCAGCACTGGACCCGGAACAACCGGGTTGGGCACGGCTCACTTTCGAAGATCAGGGGGTTGGTATTGCAGAGGAGGATCTGGACAAGATCTTTCAGCCCTACTTCACTACCAAAGACCTGGGGATCGGCCTGGGTCTGGCCATCACCGAGCGAATCATCAAGGCCCACGGCGGCGAGATAACAGTGGTAAGCAGTCCCGGTAAGGGTACGCTCTTTACCGTGCGGCTTCCGATGGAGGAAGGCAAGGGATGAAAGGCACGATCCTGATCGTTGATGATGAGAAGGGGCAGCGCGAGATTCTGACCATGATCCTGCGGGGTGAAGGGTATGACACTGCCGAGGCGTCAGGTGTTACTGAGGCCCAGGTGCTGCTGGCCAAGCGGGAGTTTGACCTGGTCCTGACCGACTTGAAGATGCAGGGGCAGAGTGGGCTTGACCTGCTGGAGCAGGTTATGGCCGATGATCCGCAGCAGTGTGTGATCATGATGACCGCCCACGGTAGCGTGGATTCTGCGGTTGGCGCAATGAAACGGGGCGCCTTTGACTACCTGGAGAAGCCGCTGGAACGGGAAAATCTGCTGCTGACCCTGCAGCGGGCCTTTGAGCGGATCATCCTGGTACGCGAAAACCGGGTGCTGCAGAAGCGGGTGGCAGCTATTGAGCAGATCTCCACCATCATCGGTGATCATCCCAAGATGAAAGAGGTCTACCGGATTGTCACCAAAATCGCGGCCACCACCTCTACCGTGCTGGTCTACGGTGAGTCCGGCACCGGTAAAGAGCTGGTGGCCCGGGCCATTCATGACCGCTCTGCCCGCAAAGATCAGCCTTTTATGGCCATTAACTGTGCTGCCATCCCTGAAACGCTGATTGAAAGCGAGTTGTTCGGCCATGAAAAGGGCAGCTTCACCGGTGCAAGTGCGCGCGAAATAGGTATTCTGGAGGCGGCCAACGGCGGCACCNNACCGTCTTTCTGGACGAGATAGGCGAGATGAACGTCTCCATGCAGGCCAAGTTGTTGCGGGCCATTCAGGAAAAGGAGATCCGCCGGGTTGGCGGCAAGGTCAATCTGCCGCTGGATGTGCGGATCATCTCTGCCACCAACCGTGACCTGGAGCAGGAGATCAAAAAAGGCTGCTTCCGTGAAGATCTCTTCTACCGTCTCAACGTGATTCGGATCGAGCTGCCGCCGCTGCGGGAGCGGGGCAGCGACATTGCCACCCTGGCTGACTTCTTTGTGGCCAAATACCGCCAATCCACCGGCATCCAGATCGAGGGGATCGCCAAGCCGGCCTTCAAGCTGCTGATGAACTACACCTGGCCAGGCAACGTCCGCCAGCTTGAGTCAGTGATTGAGCGGGCTGTGCTGATGGCTGAGGGGACCATTATTCAGCCCGATGACCTGCCGGCTGAGATCATTGCCGTTGCCACAGCAGGTGTAGTGCCGTTTGAGCTGCCGCCTGAGGGGATCAACTTTGACGAGATGGAAAAGGCCTTGATCCTCAAGGCCCTGGAACGGACTGATTGGGTAATCGGCAAGGCCGCCCCGCTCCTGGGGCTGTCGTACAAGACCCTGCAGTACCGTCTGGAAAAGCACGGGATTGTCAAACCTGAAAAGCGGGGAAGGTGAGTCTTGTAAGTCGCTTGGCGATTGCTTCGGTATAAATTTACGGCAGCCGGCTCAGCAAGGTTGTGCCGGCGGTAATGGACAGCAGGGCCAACAGTTCAGTGGTTTCGCTGCCAAACCCGATAATGTCGCCGGTAATGCCGCCCAGGCGGCGGGTAAAATAGCAGCGGACCATCCAGCCCCAGAGGATACAGAGCGCCAGGGCCATCAGTCCTGCCCAATGCCCCAGCAGCCAGACCAACGGGATGCTGACGGCCAGGGCCAGTGAGAGCTGGTGGACTCCCATGCCGTTCAGAAAGGCAGCGCCCAGGCCATCGGGTCTGGCCGACTTGGCCCTGGTCATAATCAGCACCTGAGTCAGGCGGGCCAAGAGCGGAACCAGCAGCAAGGCAGACCGTTTCAGGTAGATCGGTACTGCCAGCAAGGCAGCATACTTAAGTAGCAGCACCAGCACCAGACCCACCACCCCCACCGCCCCCACCCGAGAATCCTTCATAACAGAAAGAAATCGTTCGCTATTACCGCGTGCGGCCAACCCGTCAAAGAGATCAGCAACGCCATCCAGATGAAGCGCTCCGGTGATCAGTGCCAACAGGGCGATCAGCAGGGCGTCGGTCAGGTGTCGTGGAAAGAGGGGGGTAAGCAGTAGGTCGGTCAGGTACAGCAGGCCGCCGATGCAGAGTCCGGCCAGGGGAAACCAGGCCGTGGCACGTCCCAGGTCGTCAGGATGGTAATGCCGGGGTGACGGCACCGGCAGAATGGTCAGGAACTGCAGCGCGATCAGAAAACGGCGCATCTATGCGTCAGCCACGGGCAACGGCAGCATGGGTGCAGGCAAACGTAAGCGGCACAGTATCACGCTTCTTCCCCCAGATGTCTGCCGGTCATCAGATAGTTACGGATATAGTCGCTGACAGCATTCTCCAATGTCATAGTAGGGGCCGTGTAACCGCTCAGCCGGATCTTCTCCGTCTCGGCGCAGGTGTGATACTGGTAGGTGGTGCGGATCAACTCCGGCATGTCGATGTAGTCAATCGCTACCGGCAGCTCCATGGCGCTGAAGACTGCTTTGGCCAAACGGTTCCAGCTGGCAGTGCTGCCGCCACCTACGTTGAAGATACCGGCTGCCTCGCGGTTGTCCAGAAAATGCAGGGTCATGGCCGCCGCATCCTTGACATAGACGAAATCCCGTACCTGGTCACCGTCAGCGTAGTCGGGCCGGTGTGATTTAAACAGTTGGAGACGGCCGGTGGCTGAGATCTGTTCAAATGCCTTCTGCACCAGGGAGCGCATCTCCCCCTTGTGCTGTTCATTGGGGCCAAATACATTGTAATACTTGAGCCCCACGATCTCACCCAGTAGTCCGTTCTGCTGAGCCCAGAGATCAAATAACTGCTTTGAGTAGCCGTACATATTCATCGGCCGAAGGCGGGGCAACAGGGTCTCATCATCGGAAAAGCCGAGATCGCCGTTACCGTAGGTGGCGGCGCTGGAGGCATAGATAAAGCGAGCCCCTTGGGCATGGGCAAACAGAGCCAGCTTGCGGCTGTACTCAAAGTTGTTTTTGATCAGGTAGCTGGCATCACGCTCGGTGGTGGATGAACAGGCGCCGAGATGGATAACGGCTTGCAGGGGAGCGGAGAGGCGTTTTGTGAGCCCATCCTGATCCAACAGCTGTTCAAAGGCGTCCTTTTCAAGATAGTCGCAGAACTTGAGCGGTACCAGGTTGCGCCATTTTTCAGTCAGCCCCAGATGGTCCACTACCAGGATGCTGCTGATACCCCGTTGGTTAAGGCTGTGCACTACGGCACTGCCGATCAGGCCGGCTCCACCGGTTACGATAATCATAGCACGCTACCTCCTTTCAGAATCTTGGGGGGATGATTGCCGAAGAACTGACGCCTGTCAAATGCAAATACAGTTGCAAAGGCTGCTACCTGTTCTGCCGATGTAGTAAAAAGCCTAAAAAGACTGGAAAGTCTGAGGGGAAGTAGGCTAGTATTCAAAAGTTGAGTCACATCCCTTTCAAGGAGATCGACGTGAACTTCTTGCTTGATCAGTATCTGCGCCTGAAGATCAGGACCCGGATTTATCTGCTTGGTTTCTGTTACAGTCTCTGCATAGTGCTGGCCGTTGGTGCTGGCCGGTCTTTACCGCTCTCCTACGCGGTCATAACTACAGCACTGTTTGTCGCGTGCGGCGCTTTTTTTTGCGGCCTGCTGTTCTGGTCGGTCAATGATGCTCTGCAACGGATTCTGGGCTACCTTAAAGAGATGACGGAAGGCAACCTGCGGCAGAAGATCTCTGCCAAACGTAATAAATGAGATCAGTGCAATTATCCGCTCCATAGACACCCTCCAGACCGCCATGCAGACCATGATCTCCAGCATCCGTCAGACATCGGACAATGTTGCCGCATCTGCCGGCCAACTGCGTCATACGGCTGAATCCATTGCCGAAGGGACCGGTAGCGCTGTTGCACAATCAACCGCCGTCAGCCAGTCTGCCGATCTGATGGCTGGTGTCAGCGCCGAGATTTCTGCCAGTTGCGAGACCATGTCGGCTATGGCGACCGAGGCCGAGCAGGTGTCACAGGAAGGTGAGCGGGTCATCTCCGGCATGTCGGTGGTGATGGGCAGTATTGAAGGGGTGATGACCGAGACCACCTCGGCCGTTAAAAACCTGGGAAGCACCTCGGATCAGATTGGCGACATCCTCTCCACCATCAGCGATATTGCTGATCAGACCAACCTGCTGGCCTTNNGCGGTTTTGCTGTGGTGGCCGACGAAGTGCGTAGGTTGGCTGAACGGACCACCACCGCCACCCGTGAAATTCAGAGTATCATCAGCGCCTTGCAGCGGGATGTCAGGACCGTGGTCGGCTCCATGGAGCAGAGCTCCGGCAGCGTCCATGAAGGGGGCGACGGTGTTCGCCTTTCCTGCGAGGCGATCGGTGCGATCCGCACCAAGATTTGCGAGCTGCGCAATCAGGTCTCCCATGTGGCAGCTGCGGCGGCACAACAGTCAACCGCAACAGCTGATATATCCGGCAGCATGCACGGCATCACCAGTGTGATTCGCGGGGCTGCCGATGGCGCTGACGAGACCAAGGCCGCTGCCGCCCTGATGGCAGCATCTTCTTCAGAACTGCAGCAGATGGTCAGCAGGTTCAGGATTAACTGAGTCTATCCCCCATGCAGGTATCAACCTGTGGAAAGGTATGTAATGCTTAAATTTATCAGTAGTACGGTCTGTGCCGGTCTGGTTCTCTGTGTGGCTCTGGTGGCCGGTGCCGCTGATGAGCTACCCGCTTCATCCCCCCAGCAACCCTCTTTTTTGAAGACAGACCCAGGCCTGTCTCTGCTGCCGTCGGCGCAACTCCCATTGGCGCAGGCTGGCGCAACCCGGATCGGCGTGGTCGATCTTGCCAGGGTCTCTGCTGAATCTGTTTTGGGCAAGACCGTACAGGCGCAGGTAAAGGCCCAGCAGGCCAAGTTGCAGAAGCAGGTGGATACACGTAAGAAACAGCTTGATACGTTCAGAACCAACACAGAGCGCCAGCTCCCCAGCCTGTCGCCGCAGCAGCGTGAGGCCAAACAGCGGGAGTTTCAAAAAAAGGTGGAAGAGTTCCAGAAGTTCGGCATAAAGGCGGAGAAGGAGCTGATTGAGCAACAGCAGAAGTTAACGCAGGGGGTGTTTGAGGCGGTTGGCACAGCGGCTGAACAGCTAGGCAAAGACATAGGGGTGGCAGCGATTGTGATCAATCGCGAGCTGCTGTTTGCCGGGCAGGGGACTGAATTGGTCGATCTGACCTCAGATCTTGTGCAGCAGCTGGATGCGCAACAGGGGGCCAAGAAGTAGGCGGCCTTGTTTTCCTGGTGTAATTTCCTATCAGTATCCGGTTGGCCGACACGCTGACAGAGATCCAAGAGACCGATCCCATGAAGCCAATTGCAGCTGAACTGGCCTATTTTGTCCGTGGCCGGGCACGGCAGAATCTGAAGGTCCTGTGCTATTACGGCCTGTTTCTGCTCTGTCTGGTTCTCCTTTATGCCACCATCTTTGATCTTTTGATGTGGAACCTTGAGGGGCGAGACTTTTCATTTATCGCCAGTATCTACTGGGTAATCACGGTGATGACCACGCTCGGCTTTGGCGACATCACCTTTCATACCGACCCAGGTTACCTGTTTGCCGCCATTGTCACGATATCCGGTGTCGTCTTCATGCTGATCATTCTGCCGTTCGGGCTTATCAGTATGTTCCTTGCCCCCTGGATTGAACAGCGGCTGCTCTACAAGCCTACTCTGGAGCTGCCGGAGAACACGGTCGGGCATGTCCTGATCTTTGGCGTTGACCCGATAACCATCAGCCTGATCAGAAAGTTGAAAAACCGGCAGATTCCGTTTGTGGTGGTGACCCCTGACCAGCAAAAGGCATTGCGGCTGGAGGAGGAGAAAATCAAGGTGGTGTGCGGCTCTCCGGTTGATCGTGCCGTGCTGGAGCGGGTCAGGGTGGCTCAGGCCCGCTATGTTATTGCCAACCTCAGTGACCCGGAAAACGCCAACATCTGCCTGACAGTTCGCTCAATGGCTGCTACTCCTATCGCCACCATTGCAAACGAACCGGAGCATAGCGAACTGCTGCGCCTGGCAGGCGCCAATCAGGTGGTCCCTCTGCCGAGGATCGTTGGCCGGTACCTGGCNNTACCACCCGCGGGGCACAGGCCCATCTACTCGATTCCTTCGGCCAACTCCAGATTGCAGAAATGCCGGTACATGGCACCCCCTTTGTCGGGCAGACCCTCGAGCAAGCCCGCATACGTCAGCATACCGGCTTGGCCGTAGTGGCGCTCTGGGAACGTGGTCATCTGAAGTTTCCTGCCGGCGATACGGTGCTGCCGGCCGAGGCCTTGATGATACTTGCCGGCACCAAGACGCAGCTGGAGAAGATGGAGCAGCTGGTTAAGGAGAAGCCTGGAGATGAGCTGGTGTTCATCCTCGGTCATGGCCGGATCGGGTGCGCGGCAGCCAAATTTCTTGAGCGCAAGCCGGTACCGTTCGTCCTGTTGGACCAGCACGAGAACCCCGACTGCAGTGATCACGTTGCCATCATCGGTGATGCAACCGGCAGGCTGCTGCTGAAAAAAGCCGGCATCGAACAGGCCCACGGTGTGATCATCACCACCAACAACGACGACACCAATATCTTTCTGACCCTCTCCAGCCGTCACAGCAATCCGCATATCCGTATCGTGGCCCGTGCCAACGACGATGCCAATGTTGAGCAGCTCTACGCCGCCGGTGCCG
>DKFG01000196.1:0-157 GCA_002452325.1 Geobacter sp. UBA6802 | reverse complement strand
GATACTGCGGCAGGGGATGGGGCTGATACTCATCGGTGGACCCCAGCAGGAGGAGCAGTTCAGCAAAACATTTTCAGTGGCCTGATTGAAGCACAGCTAACATGGAAGGCCTGTTGTACGGCAGAGACACATTTGAAAGGGCAGCCTTTGGGGCTGC
>DKFG01000143.1:9234-21045 GCA_002452325.1 Geobacter sp. UBA6802 | reverse complement strand
CCCTGTTGCCGCTGATCACCCTGGTCGGCTTTTCCATCCCCGGCCTGATCGGCGGCAGCGTGATCTTTGAGACTATCTTTGCCATACCCGGTATGGGCCAGCTGTTTTACCAGGGGGTGATGTCCCGTGACTATCCGGTGGTGATGGGGATCCTGGTGATTGGCGCTTTTCTGACCCTGCTGGGTAACCTGATTGCCGACATCAGCTATGCCCTGGCAGACCCACGGATTCGTCAGCAATGAACAGCCTTAAAACCTCGTTCATAGCTGCAGTGTTCTGGCCGCGCTTGAAGGCCAACCGCTTGGCCATGACTGGTCTGGTGGTTGTGGTGGTGCTGTTTCTCGTCTCGCTGTCGGCACCACTGATTGCCCCCTACAACCCTTCAGAGATCAATGCCTGGGATGTGCTGCAGCCCCCTTCCTGGCAGCACTGGTTCGGTACTGATGAGCTGGGGCGTGATGTGCTGAGCCGGGTGTTGTTCGGTGCCCGGATATCCCTCAAGGTCGGTTTTGTTGCCATCGGCATTGCGGTGCTGCTGGGGTCGGCTGTGGGGCTCTTGGCCGGTTACTATGGCGGTTGGGTTGATACCCTGCTGATGCGCTGTGTGGATATCATGCTCTGTTTTCCTGCATTCTTTTTGATTCTGGCTATCATCACCTTTCTGGAACCATCCATCTGGTACATCATGGCCGTGATCGGCCTGACCGGCTGGATGGGGGTGGCCCGGCTGGTGCGTGCCGAAGTGCTGGCAATCCGCGAGATGGACTATATTCTGGCTGCCCGTTGCATCGGTTGTTCTGACCTGCGAATCATCCTGCGTCATATCCTGCCCAATGCCCTGTCTCCGGTGCTGGTGGCAGCCACCCTAGGGGTGGCCGGTGCCATTCTGACCGAGTCAGCCCTGTCGTTTCTGGGAATCGGTGTCCAGCCGCCAACCCCCAGCTGGGGCAACATCCTGACCTCGGGCAAGGATTACATCGAATTTGCCTGGTGGCTCTCTCTCTATCCGGGCCTGGCCATCCTGATTACCGTGCTGGCCTATAATCTGCTGGGTGAGGGGATTCGTGATGCCCTTGACCCGCGTACCCGATCATCCAACTGACAGGTACCCTATGACCGAGATTGTCTTTGACCACGAAGATTTTGATTTTGAGACCATTGACGAGGAACTTAACGTAGACCAACAGTGTCGTAGTCTGCTGCAGCAGTTTTTTGTCTGGCTGCAACAGCAGGAGCTGACTCCGGAACAGGCATCGGAGCTGGCCTACAGTGCCGACTACTATCTGCGGGACTACCTGCTTGATTTCCTGCGCTGCAATCCGCTGCGGCCTCAGCCGGGGATGGTGCGTGCCTTTGCCGGCAACTGGTATATCACCCGCACCATGGAGCCGGAGTATGGTGTTCTGTGCCGCCATCTAACGGCAATAACGCAGCTGTATCGCTACCTGTACGAGTTGGGGCTGATCAGCTGCGAGACCTTGCAGCAGGTTGAACAGGAGGCCGCAGAGCAGGACTATTACCGGCAGCGGATTGAGAGCTTTCTGGCCCTGGCTGGTGACGGTTTTGCTGAGTGGGATCAGGAATGCCCCTCTGAAAAACCACGCAGGAGTTGCCCGATATGACCATACCTTCCCGTCCTGACTTTGACACCCGTGCTGCCCAGTGGGATCAGCTGCCGCGCCGGGTGGCGCTTGCAAATGCGGTGGTAGACGCAATCAGACAGATCACTGAGCCTCAAGCGACCATGCGGCTGCTGGATTACGGCGCCGGTACCGGTCTGGTGACCCTGGGGTTGCAACCGTTTGTTGGTGAGGTTATCGCGGTAGACAGCTCTCGCGGTATGCTGGAGCAGCTTGAACTGAAGGCCCGCGAGTCAGGCATCACTAACCTGCAGACACAGTTCATTGATCTTGATCATGAGTGGCAGCTGCCCGCAGGAATCGATCTGTTGGTCAGCAGCATGACCATGCACCATGTGACTGATATTACAGGACTTATGTTTCACTTCAAGGCGTGTATGAATCCGGGGGGGCGGCTCTGTATTGCCGACCTGGAGGAGGAGGACGGTACCTTTCATGATGATCAGGCAGCCCCTATCCCGCACCACGGGTTCAGTCTCAACCAGATAGAGCATTATTTTCATGAGGCAGGTTTTACCAGCGTCAGTACCCGTCGGATTATGACCGTTGTCAAAGAGCGCGATGAGCAGCGCCGCGAGTATCCGGTTAACCTGACCGTCGGGACAGTGGGGCCTGCTTTGGATTGATTGACAAGGGTTGTATTATGACATAGAAAGAAATGCACCTTTGAGTTGCCGGATTCTTTTCCCAGGGGGGATACATGTCCCAAGTGGCTTTGCCTGAAACAGTCAGAAAACTGCTGGCCTCACAACCGATCGAACTACCGATCTTCCACCCTGTTGCCCTCAAGCTGCAGCGGATGCTGTCGGATTACGATTTTACGGTTGATGAAGTGGCCCAGGTTGCCAATGAAGACCAGGCACTGGCCAGCCAGATGCTTAAGATGTCCAACTCACCCATGTACATGGGACGCACCAAGGTGGCCACCATCAAAGAGGCGGTGATCCGCCTCGGCGCCCAGCAGGTAATCAACATAGCCATGGCTGCTTCACAGGCCTCGGCCCATGCCTCGGACAACCCGGTTCTGAACAAGTACATGCAAGAGCTGTGGCTGCACAGCCACGGTTCAGCCCTGGGTGCCCGCTGGATGGCTCACAACTGCGGCATGCGCGGCATTGCTGATGAGATCTACCTGGCAGCCCTGCTGCACGATGTTGGCAAGCTGTATCTGCTGAAGGCGGTTGAGCGGCTGAACAAGGCTGGCGTGATCAGCTCCATGTTTGATGATGAGCTGATCATGGAGATATTTGAGGCGATGCATGTGGAGCAGGGGTATCGTTTGATGCAGCACTGGAATTTCCCCTCCATGTACTGCGATGTGATCAGAGATCATCACCTTGAAGAATGGGACCCGGTCAACAAAATGCTGGCCATTGTCCGTTTTGTCAACTTGGCCTGCCATCGGGTCGGTCTGGGCCTGAAGCACGAGCCTGAACTGGCGCTGCAGCTGACTCTGGAGGCGGAAGTGCTTGATCTGGGTGAGCTTCAGATTGCTGAGCTTGAAACATTGCTGATTGAAACACGCGACGCTGAATTCTTATAACCAACTAATATAACAACTGAACATCAACAGGCCCTCCGGTTTTCATCCCTGGAGGGCCTGTTACATTTTGTAGTTCAGCGTTTCTGCAGACGTCGCAGAATCGCGTACACGGTTTCCGCCTCGTCCGGTACAGCAAGACCTTGTGCAATCTCTTCAGCATCGGTCTGGCCCGGATGTTCAACCAGCCAGGCCCGCACCTTATGCTGCAGATCCAGCACGGCGCTTGCCGCTTTTTTCCCCGCCTCTACACCCGGCTGATGATAGGCATTGATGTTGATCAGCGAGGCATACAGACCCACGGTCCGCTCAAACAGAGCAATCAGGGTTCCGATGGTAGCAGCATCGATTTTTTCCACGGTTAGGGTCATGGATTCCCGTCCCCGTTCAGACAGGGCCTTGCGGGTACCGTACAGGAACCCGAACAGGAAGTCGCCGCTGGTAACCCCCGGTTCCACCTCCATTGATGCTCCTGCACGATCCTGCAACACCTCGATAAAGGTTACAAAAAAGTTATGCACGCCATCACGCAACTGCTGTACATAGGCATGTTGATCAGTGGAGCCCTTGTTGCCGTACACTGAGAGCCCCTGGTTGACCTCGTTGCCGTCTAGATCAAGCTGTTTGCCCAGTGACTCCATAATCAGCTGCTGCAGATACCTGGAAAACAACAGCAGACGGTCCTTATACGGCAGCATGACCATATCCTTACTGCCGCTGCCGCTGGTGGCATGGTGCCACATCAGGGCCATCAGGGCTGCAGGATTGAAGCTGATGATGGTGCTGCGGGTGACCTGATCGCAGACCTGGGCACCCTTGAGCAGGGCACGGATATTCAGACCCTGCAGGGCGGCAGGCAGCAGACCCACTGCTGAGGTAACCGAGGTGCGGCCACCCACCCAGTCCCACATCGGAAAGCGCTCGAGCCACCCTTCAGCCATGGCCAGCGTATCAAGCTCGCTCCCTTTGCCGGTGATCGCCACGGCCTGTTTACTGAATTCAAGTCCGGCCCGTTGCCAGGCTGCCTTTGCCTCCAGCATGCCGTTGCGGGTCTCCTTGGTGGAGCCGCTCTTGGAAATCACCACCACCAGGCAATCAGAAAGATCACTGATCTGGCCGAAGACCCGGTCCATGCCGTCCGGGTCAGTGTTGTCCAGAAAATAGGGCGTCATCTTATCGGTGCTGCTGCCCAGGGCATCCGCCACAAACTGGGGACCCAGCGCAGATCCGCCTATACCNNCCATGCCGTCCGGGTCGGTGTTGTCCAGGAAAAAGGGAACCAGCTTGTCAGCGCAGGAACCCAGGGCATCAGCCACAAACTGGGGCCCCAGGGCTGAGCCGCCAATGCCGATCACCAGCAGTTTCTTAAAAAGACGATTTCCCGGCGCGGTGATGGTGCCGTTATGCACTGCAGCTGCAAAGGACTTAATCCGGTCTACCGTGATCACGATCTCCTGCCTGATCGCATCGGTTGGTGCCAGATCTGGTGTACGCAGCCAGTAATGCCCCACCATCCGGTTCTCATCCGGGTTGGCAAGGGCGCCGCGCTCCAGTGCCTGCATGGCGCTGAAGGCCTGCTGCAGGGCCGGTTCCATCCGGTTCAGGTAGTCATCGTCAAACTGCATCCGGCTGTAATCCAGCCAGAGGCCCAGCTCAGGGCAATGGCAGAGGCACTGCTGAAAACGGTTCCAGGTCATTCTGATCTCTCCTTTATGAGGGGTACCCAGTTCTATACCACAGCCTGTCTGAAAATCCAGATGCACGACAAAAAAGTGGACGAGAATCAAGACGAATCTCAGCTGGTTGCGTGGTGTTACAGAAATTGGTTGCTCTTATTATCGTTGGAAAAAGATTCAGATCAGGCCGTTTTCAATGGCGAACCGTGTCATTTCGCTGTTGTTATTCATGTTGAGCTTCCTGAGAATGTGGCCTCGATAGGTACTGATGGTTTTAACGCTGAGAGATAGTTCCTCGGCGATTTTGCTTACCGGTTTGCCGGAAGCGATCATGCACAACACCTGGTACTCACGATTTGAGAGCGTATGCTGGATTTCAGTTTCAGTTGATTCTCCCAGACTGCAAACCATGGCCTCTGCAAGATCGGCGCTGACATATTTTTTTCCGATTGAGATCTTTCTTAACGCTTCAAGTAGTTCACTGACAGGACTTCCCTTGGTCACATAACCGGATGCTCCCGATTTATAGGCGCGTAATGCATATTGTTCCTCCGGATGCATGCTCAAGATGAGTACCGGCAGTTTGGGCTTGTTTTTTTTCAGTTCCATCAAAGTATCAAGCCCGTTCCGACCAGGCATGGAGACATCCAGAATCACCAGGTCATAGTCGTTTTCCTGCACTTTTTGCAACAGCTCCTGGCTACTGCCTGTCTCATCGGCAACCACCATATTCTCAGTTGATGCAATTACCTGCTTCAGTCCTTCACGAAAAATTACATGGTCATCAGCAATGATGATTCTAACGGACATAATGATCCTCCTTTGGTTTGAGCGGCACTCTTACCAGAAGTGTTGTTCCCTGCTCAGGGGCCCCAAATATCTTTGCACAGCCTCCAATAATAAAAGCCCGTTCCCTGATCCCGATGAGACCGATGGAAAGAGGTGAGGCAATTTCCTTTACAGTAATTCCCCTGCCGTTATCTCGGACCGAAAGAGTGTAATTTCGGCGCCGTTGCACCAGTTGAGCCTCAACCGTGGTGGCTTTGGAATGTCGTTGGACGTTTGTCAATGACTCCTGAAAAATCCTGAATAACGCGGTCGCCACATCAGTATCAACATTGTCCTCAAACAGGAATACAGAAATTTTACAGCTGATGCCGGTTCGTTTCTGAAACTCCTGACTTTGCCATTCAAGGGCGTCGGGCAGGCCAAGAACATCGAGCATGGCGGGACGCAGCTTGGATGAGATACGCTGTACGGTCTTGATCCCCTCCCCAATAACGATCTTCATTTCGCTTGTTTTAGCAACAAGCGTTTGCTGATCAGAGTATTCACTGGCCAGCAACGACACCCCAAACTGGATAGAGGCCAGCAACTGTCCCAGTTCATCATGGATTTCGCGGGCAATTGATTTACGCTCCTCTTCACGGACAGACTGGAGATGGGCAGAAAGGTTGCGTAGCCTTCTTTGTGAGTCGAGCAATCTTGTTTCCAGGCCTTTTCTGAATTGGGACTCCTGCACAAGCTGCTTGTTAAGCGCCTGCAATTCATCGGCGCGCTCTCGTGCCAAGCGTAAATCAAGTTTGACATTTTCAGCCAGAATTTCTGCCTCAAGGCGCTTGCGTTCAGTAATATCCAGTATCACAACAAGGCATTCATCACTGGTTGCCGATGCAATAGCCACTATATGTACCGGGGTTGGTGACCTCAGACCTTTTGGGTGGATGACCACCTCGCAGTGTGCTTTTTGCTGCGGATAATCAAATGCAGTTGCCAGCATTTCATTGAAACCCGGTTCGCAGTCATCCGAGATAAACAGGCTCAGATTCAGATCCTTCAGTTTTTCGCATGATTCCCCCAGCAGAATGGCACCGATCAGGTTGACTCTTCTGATTGTGCCTTCCCGGTCGAGAGTGCAATAACCGACCGGTGCAAAATCATAGAGCTCCGTATAATTTTCCAGAACCGTCTCAAGTGCGTCTTTGGACTGGCGGAGCTCACTATTCTGAAGTTCCAGCTCGTACCGATTAAGCTGCACAAAAGCTGCCTTTGTCGTCTGTCTCTCATTCGTGTCTGTACCCATGTCATGACCTCTTTACCTACATTAGGTATAATCCAAGTCTCTGCAACGGAGAATAAGAGAGCATCCGTATCTGTTGTCTGAAATCATTACCCAACTATTAAGCACTTACGGCATACAGACATAAGAGTTTGTCTTATCTGAATATATATTTTTAATGATCTCAGTGCCTTTGTCCGAAACCGCTTTCTTCAACTCACGTAACAACTGATTACTCGAAGATGATTCATGCAGTTTCAGTTGCCTCACCATAAGACACGTTACATTTTCATGCCTGTAATCCTTATGAAACAAACAGATATACCCTGATATTGAGAAACACAAATCTCCTCTACATTCTTGATCAATGAAAATGCAATAAATCTGTCGTCTGGTTCAAGCCTGAACGAGACGAACTCATGGAGGACATAGCGTGCTGTGGACAATCTAACGGGATAGTATGGGAATATGTGGGTTTTACAACAAGAAAGGATATGTAAATGAATAGATTCTATGATTGTGGACAAGAAACATGTTGATTTTTAGTGCCATCCTGCTTCCGGCTCCGGTGTTCGGTGTGGAAACTGGAAGGGTGACGGCTACGTAGCGTGGGGAGCACGATATGCGGCTGATGATGCAGCTCCTGTACCCGCCAACAGTATAAAAACAACAATAAAGAGGCACTACAATGAAAATAAAAACCATACATTATGCACTGATTATGACGGTTTTGACCGTATCCTTTACCGCTGGCGTGCCTGTGTACGCGTCTGAAATGGATGACCGCATCGAATCGTCTGCCAGGCAATCCTATGTGTTCAAAACGTACCTGAAGGGTGATGACATTGAAATTAAGTCTCGTGACGGGGCTGTTACCTTGACCGGGTTGGTTTCCGAACACTCCCATAAATCATTGGCCAATGAGACCGTGGCAAGTATGCCGGGGGTAATAAGCGTGGATAACCGGCTTGAACTCAAGGGCGCAGCTCCGACCGCTCATTCGGATGCGTGGCTTGCTGCAAAAGTACGAACCTCGCTGCAGTACCATCGTAGTGTCAGTGCCAGTAAAACTGAAATAGCGGTGAAAGACGGCATCGTGACTATATGGGGCACTGCCGCTACACAGGCGCAAAAGGATCTGACTACCGAATATGCCCAGGATGTTGAAGGGGTTAAAGATGTAAAAAATGAGATGACGGTGTCAAATACGTCAAAAACCACACAGACCACTCTGGGCGAAGATATCGATGATGCTTCCATCACAGCTCAAGTCAAGATGTCGCTGCTGTCTCATCGCTCTACCAGCGCCCTCAGCACCAAAGTCGAAACAAGCAAGGGTGTGGTCACGTTATACGGCAAAGCAAAGAATGCTGCTGAAAAGGATCTTGCCGGAAAACTCGCCAATGATATCAATGGGGTCAACAGCGTAACGAATCGGATGAGCATTGAATAAGATTGCATGTAACCAATTTGAGCAGAATCAACAAGCAATCAAAGAGGTCTAAAGTACTACATGGACAAACGAAAAGCGTACGAAGAAAAGCTTGCGGCACAGATGGAGGAATGGAATGCGCAGCTTGCCCTGCTGAATGCCAAGACCCATAAAGCCACGGCCGAGACAAAGATTGAATGTTGCGCCGTTGTGGAAGCCCTGCAAAATAAATTCGATGAAGCCACAACACGTTTACAGGAACTGAAAAGCGCAAGTGACGAGAAATGGGATGAGATAAAAAAAGGCGAAGAAAACGCCTGGGCAGGTGTTAAGGCTGCCTTTCAGAGCGCAGCATTAACGGTGAAATAGTTTGAGACCGATGTAAGGCCGCAAAGGCCCTCATGGAGCCTCCTTCTTGGTATGGAGGGGATTTTAGCCCCGCCGTTTTTACAAATGCCTCTCAGGTAAGAGGATGATAAAAGGAAGATAAACATGTGTAAAAACAGATTGTTAACAGTTTTGATGCTGGTGGCAGCTCTTTTCGTTTCCAGTGTTACGGTTCCAACGGCGGGGTTTTCGGCACCATTGGGTGTAAATGTCCAGATTAATGGGTATCTGCCGACACCACCGGGGGTTAGCATACTGATAGATTCGGGTCGTCCCTATTACGTTGAAAGAGACAGGCGTGTGTATGTGCAAAGAGATCCCAAGTACAAACACTACAAGAAAAAACATTACAAACGTCACCACCGTGGTCATGACCGGGGTCGTAGTCACTCAAAACACTGATGCAGCATATCAGTTTAACGGTCAAATTTTGAGACCTGTTTCTAGCAAAAAAGGAGAATGGAATGAAACTGATTAGTCGTATTTTTATCCTGATAATGGCCCTGTTGACATACGGGGCGGGAGCAGTCCTGGCTGCCGGCAACACCGATGTGCAGATCAAGGTCATGAAGCCGGGCGCAAAGGTGAATATCGACCAGATTATCCAGGAAGGAAAAGCGCTGATTAAAGTTGTGGATGCCCAAAAAAAGCCGCTGTTCGGTTTGGGTGTCAAGGATTTTTCAGTTAAACAGTCTGGCCGGACAGCTAAGGTACTGTCAGTGAAACCGCTTGCCGAGAGTCAGGAGGTGCCGCGCCATATTGTTCTGGTGCTGGACAATTCGTTTTCGATGGAAAAACGTAATGCCATCAAGCCGCTGCTCAACGGTGTGGGTGAGTTACTGAAAATCGTCCGCCCCATTGATGATGTGCAAATGGTAGTTTTTGACGGTAAACAGACAATCCAGGCCGGCGGTCGTGAACTGCGGGTCAAGACGTTCAGATCAAATCAGCCTGCCGAATTGATGTTGTTTGCTGAAAAAGCCTATAGTGTTGATCGCTTTACCAGCAAGACGGTTCTTCATGAAGGGATGCTGGCAGGTCTTGATATCATCGGCAAGCTACCTGCAACCGAACCGAGATTCATGGTGGTATTCAGCGATGGAGAAGATCTGAACAGCAATTTTAGCCGTGAAGATGTTACAAAAGCAGCGCAAGGTTTGGGTAGTTTTAATGCCTATGCAATCGATTACACAGAGAGTTCTGCCACCGATACGTTTCTTTCCAGGTTTGCAACCCAAAACCGTGGGCAGATATGGAAGGCAAAATCCGAGAAAAATCTGGTATCAATCTTCCAGAACGTTGCCTCAAAAATGCAGTTTTTTTATGTTGTAAATTATGAATTCATCACCACCGGAAAATTGACCGTATCCCCCTCTGTTCTGACCATTAATCAGGTTGCCACCAGTTCTGTTGCGTCAAGACTGGATGTATCGACGCTGACGTTGAAACCGGTGGTGGACTCAGCCAACGGAATAGCACGTTGGGAGATTGCAGTAAGGAATGCCAAGGGAAACGTGACTGAACTTGCAGGTGAAGGCGCGCCTGCTGCTGAATTGAAACTTCCACTGCCGACAGCAGACCTACAGGCGCTGGCTGCAGGTGGCAACCTGACGGTAACGATGAAATTACAGGATTCCAAGGGCCAAAACCTGGTGCTGAACGCGCTGCCGGTTAAGGTCAAGGTCATACAGACCAAAGCAGACCTGGAAGTGGTTCCAGCCAGTCTGACAATTGATGAAATCAAAACTATTGAAGTATCACCAATGCTTGGCCACCTCTATTTTGCCAAGGGCTCAAGCGAGATTTCAACCCAGTATGTTCGTTTTTCCGGGCCGGCTGAAACAACAGCTTTTGATGAGCATACATTCCGTGATACGCGCCAAAAATACTACCAGGTTTTGAATATTGTCGGTAAGCGACTGGTAGCCAACGCTACAGCAACTATCACGCTGGTCGGTTGCAATGACAACACCGGCGTGGAAAAAGGAAAGAAGATACTTTCCAGCCAACGTGCCGAGGTAGTTAAAAATTATCTGCAAACTATCTGGAATATTGCTCCGGAACGGATCATGATCGAGGCTCGTAACCTTCCTGCCATGCCCAGTTCAACACGTCTTAAAGAAGGTCAGGCTGAAAACCGCCGGGTTGAAATTCACGCAACAGATCCGTTGATCCTGGCACCCATACGGAGCAGTTATCTTGCCGCCCGGATCGACGCTTCCGTGCTTAAGCTGCGCCCGGAGCTGGTTTCACCGCACGGTATTGCTTCATGGAAGATCACTGTTGATAACAATGCAGGAAATCTGGCCCACCTGTCCGGCAATGGTTCACCTGTAGAAGAAACCAGGATTTTATTGAGCAATAGCGACCTCTCCACCCTGGCAATAAGTGGTGATATTGTTGTTAAAATGGAGTTTCAGGACAAAACAGGTCAAAAGGTTGTGCTTGCACCTGTTACGGTCAAAGTAAATTTTATTCAAACCAGTCAGAGACTTGCACAAAAAGAAGGTCTGCGGGTGCAGGAAAAATATGCTCTGATTCTGTTTGATTTCAACAAGGAGTCAATCGGAGCAGACAATCAGTCAATCCTCAATATGATTGCAGACCGTATCAAAATGCTGCCAGAAGCTACGGTCGAAATCGTCGGTCATACAGATAACATCGGTAAAGAAGGTTACAACCTCAAGCTTTCAGAACGTCGTGCAGCAGCAGCACACAAGCTGTTGGCGGCTGCGTATAGCGAAGCTGCCACAGACCGTATCCGCCACTCGGGAGTTGGCCAAGATTACCCGCTTTATGATAACCTGTCACCGGAAACCCGTGCATTGAACCGTACGGTCACCATCACACTGGAGTATCTGAGCGCAGAGTGAACTATTCCGAATTACCCCCCAGAGGTACCAGGGTGGGGGATTTAATCGCCACAACAAAACAGGGCGGGGAACTGATCCCCGCCCTGTTCAAACATCATCTGATTCCCAAAGACTATTTCTTCACATTATAAAACACATCATGCCCCTTAAACAGAGCCACATTGTCAAGCTCATCCTCAATCCGCAGCAGCTGGTTGTACTTGG
>DKFG01000143.1:2462-9112 GCA_002452325.1 Geobacter sp. UBA6802 | reverse complement strand
GTCAGGGTGCCGATCTGGTTCAGTTTGATCAGGATCGAGTTGGCGATACCTTTCTGGATTCCTTCCTTGAGGATGGCCGGGTTGGTGACGAACAGGTCATCACCCACGATCTGGATCTTCTTGCCCAGGCGGTCGGTCATCAGTTTCCAGCCATCCCAGTCATTTTCAGCCATACCGTCTTCAATGGAGATGATCGGGTACTTGGCCACCAGATTCTCATAAAACTGTACCATCTCTTCACGGGTCTTGACCTTCTGGGCCTCATTCTCCAGGGTGTAGGTGCCTTTTTCCTTGTCAAATAGTTCAGATGAGGCCACATCAAGGGCCAGGACAATATCCTCGCCAGGCTTGTAGCCTGCCTTGACGATCGCTTCCATGATCACTTCAAGCGCTTCTTCATTGGATTTCAGGTCGGGGGCAAAGCCGCCCTCGTCACCAACGGCGGTGTTGTACCCCTTGGCCTTCAGTACCCCCTTCAGGGCATGGAAGATCTCGGCTCCCATCCGCAGTGCTTCTTTGAAGCAGCAGGCGCCGGCCGGCATGATCATGAACTCCTGGATATCAACATTGTTGTCGGCATGGGCGCCGCCGTTGATGATGTTCATCATCGGCAAGGGCAGCTCACGGGCATTGGCGCCGCCGATATATTTGTAGAGCGGCATGCCTGCCTCTTCGGCAGCAGCCTTGGCAACAGCCAGGGAGACCCCCAGGATGGCGTTGGCACCCAGGTTGCTCTTGAATTCGGTGCCGTCAATCTCCAGCATCCGCTGGTCGATCCCCACCTGATCACTGGCTTCCATGCCGATCAGTTCATCAGCGATCTTGTTGTTGACATTATCCACCGCCTGCAGCACCCCTTTGCCCAGGTAGCGGCCTTTGTCGCCGTCCCGCAGTTCCAGTGCCTCACGCTCGCCGGTTGATGCGCCGGAAGGTACTGCTGCCCGGCCAAAGGCACCGGACTCAAGGAATACCTCGCACTCGAGGGTAGGATTACCGCGGGAATCAAGGATCTCCCGTGCATAGATATCAATAATTTCACTCATAACTGCCTCCTTCAGGAAATGGAATAGACCCTGCTTTATACCACAGCACAGGGAAATGGAAAGCTGCTGATTGTTATTTTTTACGTCGCTGAGGGGTTGCTTCTTGTGTGTCGCTGCGGCAATAGTCTGCCAGAAAGGCCTGTTTGTAGGCCATGAAGCGGTTATCGGCAATGGCCTGCCGGATCTCGGCCATCATGGTCAGGTAGAAACTGACGTTATGGATGGCGGAAAGCACTGCCGAGAGTACTTCATTGGCTGCAAACAGGTGGTGCAGGTAGGCCCGGGTAAAATGCTGACAGGTGTAACAGTTGCAGGACGGATCAATTGGAAAGAAATCCCTTTTGTAGTTTTTGTTAGTCACCCTGATCTTGCCCCGTCGGGTAAACAGGGTGGCGCTGCGGGCATAGCGGGTGGGGATTACACAGTCAAACATATCCATGCCCCGTTCCACACTTTCCAGAATATCCTCAGGCAGGCCAACCCCCATCAGGTAGCGCGGCTTGTCCTCCGGCAGGTGCGGCGCGGTCCAGCTTACTACTTTCTTGAGCAGCTCCAGTCCTTCACCCACACTGACCCCGCCGATGGCATAACCGGGCAGGTCCAGCTTGCGCATCTCTCTGGCACACATAATCCGCAGATCTTCATAGACGCTACCCTGTACAATGCCAAACAAAGCCTGGGTCTCGCGGTTGGTCCAGGCCTGTTGGCACTGCTTCAGCCAGCGGATGGTCTTGTTGGTGGACTGCTCGGCGTAGGCCTTGTCACAGGGGTAGGGGATGCATTCATCAAAGGCCATCATGATGTCTGAGCCCAGTTCTTGCTGGATACCAATCGCCTTGGCAGGATCAAGGTAGATCTCTTCTCCGGTCAGCTCATGTTTGAAAAAGACGCCGTCTTCGGTAATCCGCTTTTTGGGCAGGGAAAAGACCTGGAATCCGCCTGAATCGGTCAGGATCGGTTTTTCCCAGGCCATAAATGTGTGTAAACCGCCGGCTTTTTTCACCAGGCCTTCGCCTGGCTGCAGGTGCAGGTGGTAGGTGTTGGAGAGGATGATCTGTGCTCCGGTTTCATGGATCTGTGCCGGGGTAAGCGGTTTCATAGCGCCGTGGGTGGCCACCGGCATAAAGATCGGGGTCTGGATTTCACCGTGACTGGTCTGAAGCACACCCAGCCGGGCTGCTGAATCACGGTCTTTTTTTAGCAGGACAAAGTTCATCTGATACTTTCTTTATAGTGGTCTCACTGACTGAAAATGCTCTGGCTAAGGTGACAGGCAACCATATGGCCGGGCAGCTGTTCCGTTAAGTCCGGTTGCTCCTGCCTGCAGACCGCTTCAGCGTATGGGCAACGTGGGTGGAAGCGGCAGCCTGAGGGAAGATCAGCTGCCGAAGGAGGTTCTGCAGCTATCAGGGGTGGCGTCGGCCTTGTTGATTCATCACGTTTGAGCCTTGGAATCGCTGCCAGCAGGGCCTGGGTATAGGGATGGTGGCACTGCCGGAACAGTTCTTGGGCGGGTGCCAGTTCAACAATGCTCCCCAGATACATCACCGCAATCCGATTGCTGACATGGCGCAGCACCCCCAGGTCATGGCTGACCATCAGCATGGTCAGGCCGTGCCCGGTTTTCAGCTCCTGCAGCAGATTGATAATCTGGGCCTGGATCGAGATATCCAGCGACGATACCGGCTCATCAGCCACCAGCACCCGGGGTTGGGCTGCCAGGGCACGCGCAATGCCGATCCGCTGGCGTTGACCGCCTGAAAACTCATGGGGAAAACGATCGTACTGGTCTGCGGCCAGGCCCACCAGAGTCATTAACTGCTCAGACTGGTCCCGCAGTTGTGTTGGTGGACAGAGCTGGTGTATCTGCATTGGCTCTGCAATGGCATCACCGATCCGCATACGAGGGTTCAGTGAGGAGAATGGATCCTGGAACACCATCTGTACGGCACGGCGAAAGGCCTGGTAGTCAGGCTTGTGCATCTGGCTCAGTTCCGTGCCCTGGTACTGCACGAAGCCGCTATCAGGCTGCAGCAGGCCGGTCATCAACTTGGCAACCGTTGATTTACCGCAGCCCGATTCACCGGCCAGCCCCAGGGTTTCTCCCGGCAGCAGGTGCAGGGATACCTGGTCCACTGCCTTGAGCAGTGCTCTGGCAGGTCTGCCCGGCCCGCTGCCCTTGATGCTGAAACTCTTATTGACACGCTGGATGGTGATGAGCGGTTCGTTCATAACAGGTAGTTCCAGCAGGATACGGTGCGTCCGGGGTGTAAGCGATAGTCGTCAGGCATCTGTTCTTCACAGATGGTTTTGGCATCAGGGCAGCGGTCTTTGAATGGGCAGCCGGTTGTCAGTCCTATCAGTCGGGGAGGATGCCCCGGTATAGTGACCAGCGGCTGACCGGGCAGACTGTTTTCCGGCAGTGATGCCAGCAGTCCTTTGGTATAGGGATGCAGGGGGCGGGCCAGCAACGCCTGGGCCGGGCCAGATTCCACGATCCTGCCGGCATACATGACGTGTACCTGATCAGCCCGTTGCGCCACAATCCCCAGATCGTGGGTGATCAGCAGCAGTGCCAGCCCTTTGTCGCGGCGCAGTTGATCGATCAACTCAAGAATCTGGGCCTGAATGGTCACATCAAGCGCGGTGGTCGGTTCATCGGCAATCAGGACTTCCGGATCGCAGGCCAGCGCCATGGCGATCATGACCCGCTGGCGCTGACCGCCGGAGAGTTGGTGCGGGTAGTCGCTGATCCGTTGTTCCGGTGAGGCAACCCCAACCCGACGTAACAGATCAATGGCCTGCAGACGGGCCTGCTGTTTATCAAGCCCACGGTGCAGCAGCAGCGGCTCCATTACTTGATCACCGATCCGCAGCACCGGATTGAGGGAGGTCATCGGTTCCTGGAAGATCATGGCAATCCGGTTGCCGCGCAGGGTCCGGCGCTCTGGTTCTGGTAGGGTGGTCAGTTCGCGTCCTTCAAAGGTGATGCTGCCGGATTGAACCGTTCCGCCGGAAGGCAGCAACCCCATAATGGCCCGGGCCGTCATGCTTTTGCCGGACCCCGATTCTCCCACCAGTGCCACAGTTCTGCCCGGTTCTAGCTGCAGGTCAACATTGTTGACCGCGTAGAGCGTGCCGCCTGGGGTCTGCAGAGTAACGGTCAGATCATGAAGTGTGAGCAGTGACATGGTGGGAGCAGTGTAGCTTTCTGCCGGCAGACTGTCAAACCTCGAAATGGAGCTGCTGACGACTTGGAAACTGTTTGACACACATCCGGCTTTATGGTTCTATTCAACGCTTGCAAACGCACTCATGAAAAATTTAATGTGTAGTGTCATAGCTCTAACCGTTCTGGTGATGAATGTTCTGCTCGCGGTAGCAGCCGAGCCGTACCGGTATTCCTCATCTCAGGAGCAGATTCGGGTTGCCATCCTCAAGGCAGCAGACAGCGTCACCCTCAATGGCGACGGTCTGCTGGCAACCGATGAGAACAGCCGACCGATTCCGCTTGAACTGCCGGTAACGGTCAGGAACGATCGGGGCAGGGTGCAGATCGGCAGCGAATCAGGCCGGATCATCAGGGTTGCCGGAGCCGGTGTGGTGCGGATTAATAATAAGTCGTACCGTGGCCTGCTGGAGTTTTCCATTCAGTCCGGCGGTCTGCTGGTGGTTAATGAGCTACCCCTTGAACAATACCTGGTCGGGGTGATCAACAGTGAGATTTCGTCCACCTGGCCAATGGAATCAATCAAGACCCAGGCGGTGATTGCCCGCACCTTTGCTGTGGCCAAGAAACGTGAGCGGCACAAGGCGTATTACCATCTTGAATCAACCGTGATGGACCAGGCCTACGACGGCAGTGACCTTGAAGACAGCCGGGCTGCCCGTGGTGTGCACGAAACCGATGGCGAGGTACTCACCTACAACGGCAAGGTAATTCAGGCCTTTTACCATGCCAACAGCGGTGGCCGTACCGAGGCATCTCAAAATGTCTGGGGCGTGGGGCTGCCCTACCTGCAGGGGGTAGAGTGCCAGTATGGTTTAACCTCACCCACCAGCAGATGGGAACTGACCCTGCCGCTGAGCAGGATCGAAGCGGCCTTGAAAGCGCACAAAATCAACGGCCTGACAGATATCACCGCCGGTCCGCGGAATAATCGCGGTCGTCTTAAGACCGTCCAGCTGGTAACTGAACGCGGTACGGTAAGTATGCCGGCCACCAGGTTTCGGATGACCATCGGCTCAACCGTTATCAGAAGTACCGATTTCACGGTGCGTGTTGAGAACGGCAACGCATTTTTCAGCGGCGCCGGGTATGGCCATGGGGTCGGGCTTTGCCAGTATGGCGCCAAACAGCGTGCCTTGGACGGGTTTACCTATACTGAAATCCTGTCCTATTACTATCCCGGCACCACACTCAGCACGCTCTCTGACATCAAGTAACCGGATATGCTGGTCAAGGATTTCTCTTTTACGCTCCCGGAGGAGCTGATAGCCCGGTTTCCGGCTGCAGAACGGGATGGGTCCCGTTTGATGGTGCTGGATCGACAGCAGCTGACTCTGACCGAGACCCGTTTCAACCGGATTGGCGCCTGGTTGCAGCCCGGTGATCTGCTGGTGCTGAACAATACCAAGGTCATACCTGCGCGGCTATTCGGCCACAAGCAGAGCGGCGGCAAGGTTGAGCTCTTTCTGGTTGAACAACTGAGAGGGTATGATCAGTCCTGGCGCTGCCTGCTGCGTGCCTCCAAACCATGCCGACCCGGGCAACTGATCAGTCTTGCCGATGGTGTCATCGCCGAGGTGATGGAGAGGATCGGCGAGCAGGACTGGCTGGTCAGGTTTTCAGGCACTGCTGATTTTGAAAGCTGGTTACAGCAGGCCGGGGCAATGCCGATACCTCCCTATCTGAACCGTGCTGCCGAGGATCTGGACCGGGAACGCTACCAGACCGTGTATGCTGCAGAGCCGGGGGCAGTGGCAGCACCCACTGCCGGTCTGCATTTCACGCCGCAGCTACTGGAACAGCTTGAGCAGCAGGGGATAGCAACTGCTGCGGTTACCCTGCACGTGGGGTTGGGTACGTTTCAACCGGTACGTGCAGAGCGGGTGCAGGATCATCAGATTCACCGTGAGCGGTACGTGATCCCGCCTGAGACTGCGGCAGCAGTGGCTGCTGCCAGATTACGCGGCAACAGGGTGGTGGCTGTAGGCACCACAGCCTGCAGGACCCTTGAGTACGCAGCTGATGCTGATGGTGGTATCAGGGCCGGGCAGGGAGAGGCGGATATCTTCATCTATCCCGGTTATCGCTTTAAGGCTGTGGATGCCCTGCTGACCAACTTTCACCTGCCGGAGTCGACCCTATTGATGCTGGTTGCCGCCTTTACCGGACAGGAGTTCATCCTCAGCGCCTACGCTGAAGCGGTCAGACGGGAGTTTCGATTTTACAGCTACGGCGATGCCATGCTGATAGTGTAGGAGATCAGGTGCCGGCTCATTTTCAGGTTCTTCATCAGGACAGCTGCTGCCGTGCCCGCACCGGCAGGCTGGAAACCGGTCATGGTATCATCAACACCCCGATCTTCATGCCGGTGGGCACCA
>DKFG01000143.1:653-2436 GCA_002452325.1 Geobacter sp. UBA6802 | reverse complement strand
CCAACACCTACCACCTGTATCTGCGGCCAGGCCACCGACTGGTGGAACAGCTGGGTGGGCTGCACCGGTTTATGGCCTGGGATGGTCCAATCCTGACTGATTCAGGCGGGTTTCAGGTCTACAGTCTGGCTGAACTACGCAAAATTACTGAGGAAGGTGTTGCCTTCCGCTCGCACATTGACGGCTCACCGCACCTGCTGACCCCGGAGCTGTCCATCAAGATCCAGGAGGCACTGGGGGCCGACATCATTATGTGTTTTGATGAGTGTCCCCCGGCTGAGGCGGAACGGGGCTATGTGGAACGCTCGTTGGCCATGACCACCCGCTGGGCTCAGCGTTGCAAGGAGGCCCATTGCCGAACTGACCAACACCTGTTCGGCATTGTCCAGGGGGGCAGGTTTAGCGATCTGCGGCAGCGTAGCCTGCAGGAACTGCAGGAGATCGGTTTTGACGGCTACGCACTGGGGGGACTCTCGGTGGGAGAGGAAAAGCCGGTCATGCATGAGGTTATGGATGCCTGCAGCGACCTGCTGCCACGTGAGTATCCTCGTTATATTATGGGGATTGGCACCCCGGAAGATCTGGTTGAAGCGGTCTGGCGCGGGTATGATATGTNNACGGTATGCTGTTCACCAGCCAGGGCAGGGTGAACATCAAACGCAAGCAGTACGAAGATGATCAGGGACCGCTTGATCCCGACTGCGGCTGTTATGTCTGCCGCACCTACAGTCGGGCCTATCTGCGGCACCTGTTCCGCTCCGGCGAGATCCTTTCGTCAATGCTGAACACGCACCACAACATAGCTTGGTACCTGAACCTGATGGCCCGGATCCGAACCGCAATACATCAGGATGATTTTGAGGCATTCCGCAAGGAATTTTATCACCACCAACAGAGCGAAGTTGAAACCAAAGGAGGAGTTGACCAATGATGATGAACATGTTTGGAATTGCTTATGCCATGGGAGCACCAGCAGGAGGCGCCGCACCGCAGGGTGGCGCAGGAGCGGCACTGATGAATTTCGTACCGCTGATCCTGATGTTCGGCATCTTTTATTTTCTGTTGATCCGCCCCCAGCAGAAAAAGGCCANNCCAAGGAGCACCGTGCCATGCTGGACGCGCTCAAGATGGGCGACAGTGTCAAGACCGCAGCCGGTATCCACGGCAAGGTAACCGCCCTGGATGATCAGGTGGTGACCCTGGAGATCGCCACTGGCGTGAAGATCAAGATCGACAAGCCGTTTGTCACCACTGTTGTGAAGTAACCAACCTTTGAACTTTATACACAGAAGGAGCCGTGCCAATGCCTANNCCGGATGGCGCATCGCCCTGATCATTTCCTTTATCGCACTTTCCTGTATCTATCTGGTGCCTACCCTGATGCCCAACCTGCCGGACTGGTGGAAGGGGATCATGCCCAAGGATCGTATCAGTCTGGGGCTTGACCTGCAGGGTGGGACGCACCTGGTGCTGGAGGTAGAGACCCTGAAAGCGGTTGAAGGGACCCTGGACCTGGTGGCAACCGATCTGGAAGATACCCTCGCCAGCAAGAACCTGCGCTACAAGCGGATCAGCCGTACGAGCAGCGACAAGGTCAGCATCGTGCTGTACGAGAAAGATACCGCTGCTGAAGTGCAGAAGCTGGTCAAAGAAAAGTATCGCGATTACGAGATCATTCCCACAGTGGAAGAAGGGGGAATGATTGGTGTTGGCCTGCGTATGAACGAGCAGGATATCCAGGATCGTAAGGACAAGGCAGTGGCCCAGGCCCTGGAGACGATCC
>DKFG01000143.1:0-639 GCA_002452325.1 Geobacter sp. UBA6802 | reverse complement strand
GGATCAACCAGATTGTGGTGCAGTTACCCGGTATCAAGGACCCCCAGCGGGCCATTGATCTGATCGGCCGTACTGCCAGGCTTGAATTCAAAATGGTCAAGGAGGGGGTCTCCCCTACCGGCGGCGCAGTGCCTGAAGATGCTGAGGTGCTGATGGAAAAGGATACTGATCCGGTTACCGGCGCCACGGTAGAGACACCGATTGTAGTGCAGAAAAAGGCGCTCATAACCGGTGACCTGCTGACCGATGCCCAGGTGCGGATCGATTCCCAGTTTAACCAGCCATACGTAGCGATTGATTTTAACTCCCTTGGTGCACGGCTGTTTGATCAGGTGACTGCTGCCAATGTGGGCAAGCGGTTTGCCATTGTGCTGGATAACAACGTTTACTCAGCCCCGGTGATCAGAGAGCGGATCTCCGGCGGTTCAGCCCAGATCTCCGGTAATTTTACTGAAAAGACCGCCTCTGATCTGGCCATTGTGCTGCGTGCCGGTGCCTTGCCGGCCCCGGTCAAGATCATCCAGAATGTGACCGTGGGCGCCTCACTGGGTAAGGACTCGGTTGACAAAGGCCTGATGGCCGGCGGCATCGGTGTCCTGCTGGTGGTGGTCTTCATGGCGATCTACTACAAGCTGTCCG
>DKFG01000007.1 GCA_002452325.1 Geobacter sp. UBA6802 | reverse complement strand
TGGTGGATGAATACCAGGACACCAACGCCGGGCAGTACCGGCTGATCTCGCTGTTGGCGCAACAGCATGGCAACCTTTGCGTGGTTGGCGATGATGATCAGGCCATCTATGGCTGGCGGGGGGCTGATGTGGCCAACATCCTCAACTTCTCCCAGGAACATCGCGGTTGCAGCGTAATCAAGCTGGAACAGAACTATCGCTCAACCGGCACGATCCTGGCGGCGGCAAATGCCGTAATCGGCAACAACTGCACGCGTAGCGACAAACAGCTCTGGACCGCATCCGGCAGTGGCAATTTGATCTCCCTGCTGGTGGCTGATACGGACGATGACGAGGCCCGCCTGGTGGTAGAACAGCTGCAGCTGGCCCAGTACCGCAATCAGCGTCCCTGGCGTGACTTTGCCGTGCTTTACCGGTCCAATGCCCAGAGTCGCGCCTTTGAGGAGGCGTTGCGGATGGAGGGTATTCCGTACATCCTGGTGGGAGGGCAGAAGTTTTTTGAGCGCAAGGAGGTCAAGGACGCCTTGTCATACCTTGCGGTACTGGCTAACCCCAGGGATGAGGCCGCCCTGGTCAGGACGATTAACTTTCCCCGACGCGGCATCGGCGACACCACGTTGCTGCGTCTGCAGCAATGGTCCTTGGAGCATAACCAGCCGCTGTTTGACACCCTTGGCAAGGCAGCGGTGATTGATGGCTTAAGTGAGGCGGCGCGTAAGGCCGTGAACGGATTCCACAGCCTGATCACGCAGGAGCTGGGCAGCTTCAGCGCCACGAATATGGCCGCCCAGGCCACGGCCCTGTTCAAGCGGTTGGGGATCAATCAAGAGCTGTACCGCACCATTGATAATCCTGTTCAGGCACGCAAGAGGATCGAAAACATTGAGCAGGTCATCAACGCGCTGGCCGGGTTTGAAGAACGAAATCCAGGCGCCGGTCTGGCAGCGTTTCTTGAGCGGATCGCCCTGCTGGAGGACAATCGTCGCGAGACCGGTGATGATGGAGACAAGCAACATGACGCAGTTACCCTGATGTCGCTGCATGCCAGCAAGGGGCTTGAATTTCCGTTGGTCTTTCTGGTGGGGCTTGAAGAAGGGCTGCTGCCCCATCATCGTTCCATGGATGAAGACCCTGAGGTGGCAGAAGAACGGCGCCTCTGTTATGTCGGTATCACCCGTGCCCGTGAACAGCTGACCCTCTCACATTGCCTGAAACGCCGTAAATACGGCACCTGGGAAGAACGGACCCCTAGCCGTTTTCTAGCCGAGATACCGACTGAACTGTTTGAAGGGGGAACTGCGGCAGACGAACAGGCCGCGCCGGTAGATATGGGGCTGGATTTCTTTGCCCGTATGCAGGAGCTGTAGGCATTGTAAGAGAGTCATCCTTCCATCAACAGCCTTAAGTCATTGTTAAAGAACGTTTAATCTGCCTGCCGTCCTCCGTAATCTCGTCAAAACCGCCTTCTCATCATACCCGGTACATCATATCTGAACAGGCTGTTGCTGCAGGAACAGCCTTGTTCGTGCTATAGCATGGTTTCAGTAAAGGAGAACGTCTGCGATGAAAAAGAAGCTACTGATGGTGCTGATACTGTTGCCGGTGCTTGCTGCAGTTGTCTGTACAGCTCTGCGCCGCGACAAGGAGGGAGATGGGGCCATTAACATCACTGGAACGGTTGAGACCACCACGGTGGCGGTTTCCTTCAAGGTGCCGGGCCGTCTCAAAGAACGGCTGGTTGATGAAGGGGCCCAGGTGCAGGCCGGGGATCTGGTGGCCCGGCTTGAAGATGATGAGTTGCAGGACGAGCTGCGCGTGCGTGCTGCTGATGAACAGGCTGCCCTGGCCGGTTTGGCTGATCTGCAGGCCGGTAGCCGCAGGGAAGAGATTGCAGCAGCTGCAGCGGCCCTGGCCCGGCTTCAGGCAGAGGCAGACCGTGTTGATCAGGATGCGGTGCGAGCAGAGACGCTGTACAAGATTGAGGTGATTCCCCGCAAAGAGCTGGATGCGGCCAGGGCTGCCCGGGACGCTGCCGCTGCTGCTGTGCGCGAGGGGCAGCAGCGATTGCAGCTGACCAGGATCGGTCCCCGTCCTGATGCGGTCAGACAGGCCCAGGCCCGCGTGGAGGCTGCCGGGGCTGCCCGCTCGCTGGCAGCCACCCGCCTGTCGCAGGCAGTGCTGACCGCACCGCTGAGCGGTTTTGTGCTTGCCAAACATGCCGAACCGGGTGAGCTGCTGGCAGTCGGCAGTCCGGTGCTCACGGTGGGCAGGCTGGATGAGGTCTGGGTGCGGGCCTATATCCCGGAGAACCGGTTGGGGCAGATCAAGCTGGGGCAGCGGGCCATCGTGACCAGTGACACCTGGAAGGGGCGCAGCTATCAGGGCACGGTCAGCTTCATTGCCGCTGAGGCCGAGTTTACCCCCCGCAATGTGCAGACCGAGGCCGAACGGGTCAAACTGGTCTACCGGATCAAGATTACCATTGCCAATCCGCAGCAGGAACTGAAGCCGGGTATGCCGGTGGATGCGGTGATAGAGACAGGGGCAAGGGCCAAGGGGCAAGGGTCAAGATAGGCATGCTATTTGGCAATCCGGCCATAAAGATCACCAACCTTACCAAACGCTTCGCTGATCTGGCTGCCGTGGATGGCCTGACTCTCACCATCCCCAGAGGAGAGCTGTTCGGACTGGTGGGCTCTGACGGTGCCGGTAAGACCACTACCCTGCGGATGCTGACCGGTGTGCTGGATGCCAGCAGTGGCGCGGCCACGGTGCTGGGCTGTGCCTGTCATGACCTGGAGCCGGTCCGCAGCCGGATCGGCTACATGAGCCAGCGTTTCGGGCTCTATCCTGACCTGACAATACGTGAAAATATCCGCTTTCATGCCGATATCTTCGGCGTTCCCAAAGGAGAATGGGTGCCGCGAGCCGAGCGTCTGCTGGCCATGAGCGGTCTGACCCCCTTTACCGGGCGCCGCGCCGGTGCCCTGTCCGGCGGCATGAAGCAGAAGCTGGGNNGGGGCTCTGCTGCGCCCTGATCCACACCCCGGAAGTGCTGTTTCTGGACGAACCGACCAACGGGGTCGATCCGGTCTCCCGCCGTGATTTCTGGAGCATCCTGGCCACCTTGCTGGAAGAAGGGGTGACCATCGTGGTGGCCACCGCCTATCTTGACGAGGCTGAACGCTGTCATCGGGTGGGGATGCTGCATCAGGGCAGGCTGCTGGCCTGCGACACACCACATAACCTNNGATCCCTGTCTGGAAGATGTCTTTATCTCGGTGCTGGGGGAAGGTGTTGACTCAGCGGTTGTCCGGCGTCCCCCGCCTGACCTGCGCATTGCTCCTACGGCGGTGAGCCTGGAACAACTGACCCGCCGGTTCGGTTCATTTACCGCAGTCAACCGGATCAGCCTGACCGTGCCCAAGGGAGAGATATTCGGTTTCCTGGGGCCAAACGGCGCCGGTAAATCCACCACCATCCGGATGCTGTGCGGCATCCTGGAACCAACAGAGGGCACCGGACATGTGGCCGGTTTTAATGTTACCGGCCAGGCTGAGCTGATCAAAGAAAATATCGGCTACATGAGCCAGAAGTTTTCCCTCTATGAAGATCTTACCGTGGCGGAGAACATCGCCTTCTACGGTGGCATCTATCGTCTGTCCCGCCATCAGCTGGAGGCCAGGGCCGATTGGGTGATCACGATGGCCGGCCTGGCTGAACGACGCAATTCAAAGGCCGGTGAACTGTCAGCTGGCTGGCGGCAGCGGCTGGCCCTGGGCTGCGCCCTGCTGCATAATCCGCCAATCATCTTCCTTGATGAGCCGACTGCCGGGGTCGATCCCCTCAATCGCCGCCGTTTCTGGCAGCTGATCCATAACCTGGCTGCCGATGGAGTTACGGTCTTTGTCACCACCCACTACATGGATGAGGCAGAGTACTGCGACCGTCTGGCCCTGATCTACCGTGGGGAGCTGGTGGCCGTAGGGACACCGCTGGAGCTGAAACAGCAGCGGGCAGTGCAAGGGGTTTTGCCGAGCCTAGAGCAGGTGTTTATCGACCTGATTGAGGAGCGGGATACCGTGGAAGGGGCCATGTCGTGAGCCAGATCTCCTCTGTGGCAAAGGCCTCTCTGCGTCGCATAACCGCCGTGGGCCGCAAGGAGTTTCTGCATGTGCTGCGGGATCCGCGCAGTCTGGCTCTGGGCATCCTGATGCCGCTGATCATGCTGTTTCTGTTTGGCTACGCCCTGACCTTGGATGTGGACCGGGTGCCGCTGGCGGTCTGGGATCAGAGTCAAACGCCCCAGAGCCGTGAGTTGATCAGTCGTTTTGAAGGTTCCCGTTATTTTTCCCTGCAGCTGCGAGCCACATCCTATCCTGAACTGGAACAGGCGGTTGACCGCCGTGATGCCCTGGCAGCCCTGGTTATCTCCCCAGGCTTTGCAGGTATACTTGAAGGGGCTGGTGAGCCGGTTCTGCAGCTGCTGCTGGATGGTAGCGACCCCAGCACCGCCACCATTGCCCAAGGGTATGCCGAGGCAATCGTGCAGACCTGGTCGCGCCAGATCAGCATGCAGCAGCTGTATCGACATCCTGCCGCAGCACGGGCCATTCCCCGGCTGGAGATCCGTCCACGGATCTGGTTCAACACCGACATGGTCTCCCGTAATTTTATCTTTCCCGGACTGATCCCGGTGATCATGATGATCGTGGCAGCGCTCCTCACCTCGCTCAGTATGGCCCGAGAGTGGGAAACCGGCACCATGGAGCAGATTGTGACCATGCCGGTGCGCAAATGGGAGTTGATCATCGGCAAGCTGGCCCCCTATTTCTGCATCGGGGTGGTGGACCTGCTGCTGTCAGTCGGCGTTGGTTACTACGTCTTTGACGTGCCGCTCAAAGGCAGCCTGCTGCTGCTGTCCGGGCTTTCGCTGCTGTTTCTGGTGGGGGCGCTGGCAGTGGGGATGCTGATCAGCATTGTGGCCAAAAGCCAGCTGCTGGCCAGCCAACTGGCCCTGCTGGTCACGGTACTGCCCGCCTTTCTACTGTCCGGCTTCATCTTTCCGCTGGATAACATGCCGGCCCCGATCCAGGCGGTCAGCCATATCGTGGTGGCCCGCTATTTTGTCACCATCCTGCGGGGGATCTACCTTAAAGATGTGGGGTTGGACGTGCTCTGGCCCCAGGCCCTGTTCCTGCTTGGCTTTGCGGCGCTGATCCTGTCGCTGGCAGTGATGAAGTTCAAGAAGAAGCTGGGGTAGGGGGAAAAAGCGCATTGCCTCTGATGACGACTATGGCATAAGAAGTCATATGGATCTTAAAGCGAAACGAAAAATAGAGATCGGACTCAGAAGCGATAAAGAGTTCTTCGACGAACTAAAGGGCTTGGCGGATCGCCTGGATGACGGCTGGATGCCGGATAAACCGGTTGAGCGCCTATATTTCGACAACTTGCCCGCCTTGCTGAAACACCTGACACCCAAACGTTTCGAACTGCTGGCTGAGTTGCGCCGCCTGGGGCATACCAGTATCAACGCCCTGGCAAAGCATCTGCACCGCCAGTACCGTAATGTGTTTGACGATGTAAAGGCCATGGAGCGGCTGGGGTTGGTGGAGAAGGACAAAAGTGGCCATTTCTATGTGCCATGGGATGAGATCGACGCGACCTTTCGGTTGGCGTAGTTTGTCTGAGATATGTTTGGTGTTTTGTACGTAAACTCAGGGCAAAACAGCAAAATCAGGTTGACAACCTGCTTAGTCCGCTATTAAGTGAATCTGTTTATCAAAACTGTTTTGAAATCAGATTCTTTATGGGGCGTAGAGGTAGGTTATGAAGTTTTCACAGGCCAAGCACAACACGCTAACCTTCTTGGACGTCTTCGCCGGCGGCGGTGGGCTGTCTGAAGGGTTCATCAGGGCGGGATACAGACCTGTCGCTCATGTCGAAATTGATCGTGCAGCATGCTACACGCTGAAAACCCGTACTGCTTATCACTGGCTGAAGCAACACGACTCCCCTGTAACATATCATAACTATCTGCACGGCAAAGTTACCCGCCAACACTTGTATGATGCTGTGCCGGAAAACGAAATTAACTCCGTACTCAATGCCGAAATCGGCGAGGAATCAATATCCGCTATTTTCGGCAAGATTGATCAACTACTGAATGGCCGCCAGCTCGATCTTATTATTGGCGGCCCACCATGTCAGGCATATTCGCTTGTTGGTCGTTCGCGGGACAGGAACCGGATGCGCGGTGATAAACGTAACTACCTGTTCAGGTATTACGCTCAGTTTCTACGTCGGTATCAACCGCGCTATTTTGTCTTTGAAAATGTAACCGGTCTGTTATCTGCCAAATCACCTGATGGCGAGCTGTATCTGGATCAGATGCGGACTTTATTCCGTGAGGTTGGGTATGAGACGGAATTTAACGTTGTTTCTGCCAATGATTATGGAGTGCTACAAAACCGCAGGCGTATTATTCTTGTTGGAAAATGCGGCCAGGAAAAAGATTTCTATCCCGCCTTTAAACCTTGGAAGCCTGAAGGCATAGTAGTAAATGAGGTCTTTTCTGACTTGCCATCACTACGTGCTGGTGAGGGAAAAATATCACCCTGTCAATTGCGCGGCTATACGGGTGATTATCTTTTCAAGGCAGGTATCAGGACAAATAGCATCCCGGTAACATTTCATGCAGCGCGCCCCCATAATGAGCAGGATCTCGAGATTTACCGTATTGCTGTTCAGAAGTGGAATGACAAACAAGAGCGGCTTGATTACAATGATCTGCCCGACAGGCTTAAAACCCATCACAACCGCAGTTCATTTCTGGATCGCTTCAAAGTTATCGCTGGGAACAAACCATATTCCCACACCATCGTTGCTCATATTTCCCAAGATGGACATTTTTCCATTCACCCTGATATCAAACAGAATCGTTCCATTACAGCCCGTGAAGCCGCACGACTTCAGACATTCCCGGATGATTACTATTTTGAGAGTATAAAAGAAACTCCCGGCTACACCGCTGCATTTAAACAGATCGGCAATGCGGTTCCGGTATTGTTGGCAGAGAAGATAGCAGAGAGTTTATTGGAGGTCTGGTGATGGCGGAATCAGGTTCACATAAAATCAGACCAGCAGGCCGACATCTTCTTACAATTGGCCGAGAGTTGATTCAGGATCATTTTGCGGCGCTTGTTGAGCTGGCCAAAAATGCCTATGATGCAGACTCCCCCGATGTACTTATTACCTTCAAATTATCCTCTGATAAAAAACTCTTTTCTGTTGTTGTTGAAGACCATGGTCATGGCATGTCTCGTGACACAGTCATCAATAGATGGATGGTTCCATCAACCGACGATAAGCTTAAACGTAAGGAAAGTCCTGGCCGTAAAATCAATGATGTACTCGTAAAAAGAGTTATGCAAGGCAGGAAAGGGATCGGGCGTTATGCAGCCTCCGTTTTAGGAAATGATTTACTCCTTGAAACAGTTCATTCTAACGGAGAAAAGACTACCGTTTTTGTTGTATGGGCTGATTTTGAAAAAGCAACATATCTTGATGATGTTGAAGTGCTTGTTGAAACGTCAAAGTCTAAGGCACCAATAGGCACCAAGTTGACAATCACTTGTGATGTAGAAGTGCTTACCATATGGAAACACAAGAAAAAGAAATCAGCTCCTTCACAGCTTGATATCTTAAAAAAAGAACTTAAAAAGCTGATTTCTCCTGTGTCGGCATCGATTGACGAATTGAAGAACAACGATAGCTTTACAATCAGGTTGATTTATGACGGCATTTTTGATGGTCAGGATGGTGTGTCAGAGGAGGTTATAGAGCCATTCCCAGTCTTGGAATACTTTGATTATAAAATCTCCGGACTGGTTAATGCTGACGGTACAGGTACATTGAGCTTCGCGAACCAAAAGGCAAGAAACACGGTCGATGAAAGAATGGAGTATAAGTTTAAGAATAGTGCCACAGGATGCGGTGCTGTTTACTTCGATATTCGGGTTTTTGATCGTGAAAAAGAAGCCATCGTCTCGCTGATAGAGCGTGGCCTCAAGGATGATGCAGGTAATTACTTAGGAATACTTGAAGCGAAAAATCTTTTGAATGAATTCAATGGGGTTGGTGTTTATAGGGAAGGGTTCAGAATCAGGCCACTTGGTGACCCCGATTTCGACTGGCTGCAATTAAATATACGCCGTGTTCAAATGCCGACATTAAGGATTGGCAGCAATCAGGTTGTTGGACATATTCTGATCCAATCGGAAGAAGAATCAGGTTTGATAGAGAAGAGTGCTCGCGATGGTCTTAGGGAAAACAGTGCATTTGAAAAATTGAAAGAACTCTCTCGTGAGATAATTGGATTGCTGGAGTCTCGCCGCTTTGAATATCGATTTAAGGCAGGATTAAGTCGTGCAGGTACAAAAGTGGATAAAGAGCTTGAACGTCTTTTCTCATTTGAAAAAATGAAGCAATCTATCAGAGACAAGCTTATTAAGAATGGAATTGATGGAAAAGTGGCAGATGAGATCACGCAAATCATCACAGCAGAGGAAGAGGACAAAAACCGTATTGCTGATGATATCAGGCAAACCGTTGCAGTTTACCAGGGGCAAGCGACATTAGGGAAAATTATCAATGTAGTCCTTCATGAAGGTAGACGACCGCTGAATTACTTCAAAAATCAAATCCCAAATCTGAATACTCTGTACAACGCATTTCAAAAAAAACAAGACGCTGCAATACTTACCAAAATTTTCCCTATAACAGAAGGTTTTGGAACGAATGCTGATGTTTTTGTAAAGCTGTTTAGTCGCCTTGATCCACTTGCAGCGGGAAAGCGCGGCGCAAAGAAAGAGCTCCCACTACGCAGCACAATTGAAGCAGTGTTTTCTGTGTTCCAGAAAGAAATAGTAAAAAGCAATATAATAATAGATGTCATTGGCCCTGATAAGTTCAGTTATTTGTGTTGGCAGCAGGATATATACGCAATTTTTACAAACCTGATAGATAACAGCATTTATTGGATGACTGAAAAAAACTCTCCAGAAAAGCAAATTACTATCGATGTTGTCGTTTCAAATACAGAGCTTCAATACATTGACTATCGTGACACTGGACCAGGTATAGAGTCTGGTCATATTGAGAGCGAAGTGATATTCGAACCCCATTTTTCTACCAAGTCGGACGGTACTGGAATTGGACTTGCAATTGCTGGTGAGGCTGCTTCCCGCAATGGACTTGAACTGAAGGCATTTAAGTCAGATGTTGGAGCATATTTCCGACTTCAACCCAAGGCGGATAACGGAAATGAATAAAATTGAATTAATTGTTGTCGAAGACGATCTGGGGGAGCAGCAAGTTGTCAGGGATACAGCATATGCTTATGAAATTGACCGTGACAGGACTGTTGGATTAACCTTTTACGATAACGTTGAAGAAGCTGTTGCAAATATCAATGGTAATTTTGATGGTGTGATTCTTGACATGAAACTCCACAACGATCAGGAGGGTGGTAGTAAAATTCTTGCTGAAATGGAAAAAGCTTCTTTTCGTGTTCCTGTTGTTTTTGTCACCTCATACCCAAGCCTGGTAAACCAAAGTGCTATTGTACTTCGCACACGCGTCCGTGGCGAGGAAACATATCGAGAAGATTTCGATCTGTTTTTTGACCTTTACAACACCGGGTTGACAAAAATTATGGGGGGACGAGGCACAATTGAGGATACGCTTAAAATGGTATTTGCAAAAAATATTATGAATCCGCCTCAGCTTGCCGCATGGATTCAATATGGAAAAGCCGATCCAGCAAGAACCGAGAAAGCACTACTGCGATTTACGCTTAATCACTTGATGCAGCTTCTTGAAGATGATGAGGCTGATTGTTTCCCTGAGGAAGTTTATCTCTATCCTCCTTTATATGAAGGTTTAAAATCAGGAAGTATCGTGAAGCAGAAGGAAGGCGATGGGCTGAGGATTATATTGAATCCAGCATGCGATTTAGTCGTCAGGGCAAGCGGACAGTTCAACACTGATAAAATTCTGCTTATTGAAATAGATGACGGTCCCAAGGTTTACGAACATGTTTTAAAGAAAATAGAATGTGTGGAAGAAAAACGGGATAAGATGCAGGCAATTTTAAAGAATCGTCACACTCTCTATCATCATTGGCTGCCTAGGACTAACTTTTTCCCAGGTGGATTTATCAATTTCAGGAAATTGACAGCCCTGAGTAAAAAAGAATTTTTACATCAATATAATCGCCCCCACATTCAGGTCTCCCCAAATTTTGTCAAAGATATCCTGTCGCGATTTTCTTCATATTATGCCAGGCAGGGGCAGCCTGACATTGATAATTCTGGCTTTGTTAGTGAAGTTGTACCAATGGCGGAATAAGCTGGATAATGGATGTCCATTCCTCAGATCAGCGCAGCTACAACATGTCTCGCATCAGGGACAAAAATACCCGCCCGGAAGAAATTGTCAGAAAGCTGCTATGGAAGCATGGATACCGTTATCGGCTTCACCGTAAAGACCTCCCCGGAAAGCCTGATATTGTTTTCCCCGGAAGAAAAAAGGTGATGTTTATTCATGGGTGTTTTTGGCACAGACACGATTGCTGCTACTTCAAATGGCCCAAAACCAACGCTGATTTTTGGAAAAAGAAAATTGAGAATAATGCTCAGCGAGACCTCAGAAATTATGACCTTCTGAATACGTCTGGTTGGCATCACCTGGTCGTCTGGGAGTGCGAAACCAAGACAAAAGACCTTGGTGAATTATGGAATAAATTTGAAGTATTTCTGACCTCGTAATACGGAGGCTATCTTTCATGTCCCTCGTCGATATCTGGCAATCCACGCCAGGCCAGCTTTCAGACAAACATCTGCAACAAATTATAGCCTTTGCCGGTGATGGCAAATTAAAAGACGGTAATGTTACCAGCAACGAATTCAGGGCATTCATCAGTCTGCTCCCTTCATCGGTTCTGGCTCGCTATGCTACGGAATGCCTTGATACAAAGTTTGACGATTCTGGCTTGGCGCTACAGGATATTGTCAACCAGGCCGGAAAACGACTTGGTTTTCAGGTGACAGATGGTCGATACCGAGGAGTGCGAAACGATACCGGTAATGACGGTTTGTGGATATCACCCGATGCTGACCAGATAGTTGTCGAGGTCAAAACTACGGATGCCTATCGAATTGACCTGGAGAAGATTGCTGGATATCGTCGAACTCTGATTCGGCAAGGTGATATTTCAGAAGATCGCTCCTCTGTTCTAATCGTCGTAGGCAGAGAAGATACGGGTGGGCTCGAAGCTCAGATACGTGGTTCCCGTCATGCGTGGGACATCAGGATTCTGAGCGTTGATGCGTTATTTCGTCTGGTGAGTATCAGGGAGGAGATTGAAGGCCCTGCTATCGCTCGTAAAATTTGCGATATTCTCATCCCGAGGGAGTACACTCGTGTTGACGGCATTATTGACCTGGTGTTTGCCACCACAACGGACGTTCGGGAAGAATTGGTCGAGGAACCGGATGAAGCAGAAGACCAAGCGTCGTTATCGATTGAACCTCAAAAATTACGACTTAAGCCAGTTAGTTTCCATGAAGAATGCATCAAAAAAATTGAGGCAAAATCAGGGAAGTGTTTTGTAAAGCTATCGAGATCAACCTATTCAACTCCTGAAGGAGATACTTCTTTAATATGCACCGTCTCCCGTGAACATCGCACAAGCAGTGGAACAGGATACTGGTTTGTATTCCATTTGCATCAACGAGAAAATCTGAGCAAGCATCAGATTGCTTTTGTAGCTTTGGGCTGTGGTTCGGCGGAAACGGTACTCCTGATTCCTTTTATCGAATTTATTCAGTGGCTACCCGGTATGAATATGACAAAAAACGATGAGCGTGAATATTGGCATGTGCAGATTATAAAAGACAGCAACAATTATTTGTTGCTTCAAAAAGCCAACATCAAACGCATCGATATCTCTAGCTATTTGATATAGCCGCAATACAATAAGTTTTACATCAGCTTTATCCCAAGGCTAGCCATGTTTGAACGCCTAAAAGCCATGCTGATCAAAGAGTTCATCCAGACCTTCCGCGATCCCCGGATGCGGGTGGTGCTGTTTGTGCTGCCGATGATCCAGACCGTGATCTTTGGTTATGCGGTTAATATGGATGTACGCCGGATCCCTACGGCGGTGATTGATCGGGATAACTCCCCGCAAAGCCGCGATCTGCTGCAGACGTTGTTTGCCTCAGGACATTTCCGGGAGGTGGCGCGTCTTGACCACGAACAGCAGGCATCCCGTCTTCTTGACAGCGGCAGGGCACGGGTGGCGGTGGTGATTAATCACGGTTTTGCCGGACAGCTGGGGAAAGGCGGCACGGCACAGCTGCAGGCGTTGATTGACGGATCTGACTCCAATACCGCCGGTGTGATCCTGGGCTATCTCTCCCGTTTTGCTGAGGCCCGTACTATCCAATTACTCACGGAACATGCCGCCCGTAACGGTATTCCTGTTGGTACCGGTGCGGTTAAGCTGGAAACCCGGGCCTGGTTTAACCCGGATCTGGCCAGCCCTCCCTTTTATGTGCCGGCAGTAATCGCCAATATCCTCTACATCATCACCATGCTGCTGTCGGCCATGGCGGTGGTGCGGGAGAAGGAGATCGGCACCATTGAGCAGGTGATCGTGACCCCGATCCGCAAGTATGAGTTCATTCTGGGCAAGACCCTGCCGTTTGTGCTGATCGGGTATGCCAACGTGTTTCTGATCAGTCTGGTGGGGTGGCTGGTGTTTCAGGTGCCGGTGCGGGGCAGTATCCTGCTCTTGATTCTGGCCACGGGCCTGTTCCTGATGAGTTCCCTGGGGACCGGTCTGTTCCTCTCCACCATCAGCCAGACCCAGCAGCAGGCCAAGATGAGCGCCTTTTTCATCATCTTTATCGCCATGCTGCTATCCGGTTTTGCCTTTCCGATTGAGAACATGCCGCTGCCGGTGCAGTGGCTGACCGTGATCAATCCGGTGCGCTGGTTTATGGAGATTATCCGTGGACTGTACCTGAAGGGAGTGGGGCTGACGATCCTCTGGAAGCAGCTGACCATGCTGCTGCTGATCGGCACGGCGGTGCTGGGCACTGCTGTGCTGCGCTTCAGGAAAACGGTCGGATAGCGGGTGTTGTTCTGGTTGACAAGCCACCAGCTACTGGCTAAGGTCGCCACAGATGTGAGTGAAATGTATTGAGAGGTGCGCAATGAAACGATTGTTGATCGGCCTGTGTGCTGCAGCTTTGGTGTGTGGGTCGCATCCGGCTCTGGCCACAGAGGAAAAAGACCCCAAGAAGCAAGCGGAATTGCTGGAAAAGATCAAGCTGCTTGAGCAGCAGATTGCCGATCTGACCGCACTCAAGCTCAAAAAACAGAGCCTGCCGGTGAAGCGTGAGCAGTGCATGAAGGTGGTGGGGGTTGAAAGCTACTGTACCTGCGTGGTGGAGAAGCTGCCGGCCTCGGTTGATTATCGCCAGTTTGTCAACCTGTTGCTGACACCGGCCAAGGAGTTTGGCTATGACAGCATGAGCAGTGAGCAGAAAAAGGATATTGATCAGGCCCTGGTGGTCTGGGCAAAGTGTGTTGATTACAAGGGACCCAAAGGGGCAGGTTTTCTGGATGGGATTCTGAACAGGGATACGCTTTTTTAGCCGCAAAAAAGGGGGATGGCGCTCATCAGTGCCATCCCCCGGTCTGTATGCTGGGTGCTAAGTTACTTCTGGTAGCCCAGTTTGGATGAGATCTCCTCTGCTGCGCGCATTGCCAGCGGAATCAGTTCACGATTGATGCGGTCATCGGAAAAGCGCATCGAAGGCCCGGAGATGCTGACAGCGCCGATGATCCGGCGGGTGTAGTCGCGGATCGGGGCACTGACGCACTTGACCCCTTCATCAAGCTCTTCATTGTCAATGGCATAGCCCTGTTCCACTATCTGCACCAGCTGATTCTTCAGCTCTTCGCGGTCGGTGATGGTGTTGGCAGTGAGTTTCTGCAGGTCGCGGCTGGGCAGGTAGTGGTCGATCTCTTCGCTGCTCATGTACGCAATCTGTACCTTGCCGGCAGCCGTACAGTAGGCCGGCAGCCGTGACCCGACCCTTGGCACCACCCGTACCGTCATGCTGGTCTCGATGCAGTCCAGATAGATGATGTGAAAGTCCTTCAGCACTGAAACGTAGGTGGTTTCGTTGCAGATTTTGACCATCTCTTCCAAGACCGGCTTGGACTGGCGCAGGAGCCCCATCTGCTTGATAAAGGTCTGACCAAGCTCCAAGGTCTTCAGCCCCAGACGATAGTTTTCAGTGACCTTGTTCTGTTCAATGTAGCCACGGGATTCAAGGGTTGCCAAAAGCCTGAAGACGTTATTTTTATGGAGCTTGAGCCGTTTTGAGAGTTCGGTTACCCCCAGCTCGTCCACCTCGTCGTGGAACTGTTCCAAAAGGTCAAGAGCGTGGGAAACGGCCTGTATGAGATATTCTGATTTTTCTTTCTTTGCCATGGGTGCGGTTCCTGATGAGTCTGATGGTCTGATGTATGTTTGTTATGGCTGAACCAACGGTTCAGCTTAGTATATAGAATCTTGTTTTATAATTGTCAAGTGCGAATAATTGCATTATATTTCAGCATAATGATCGGTTTAACCGATAGTTAGGCATCCTGAAAATAAAACAGAGCGGAGCCGGTATGTTGAATCTCAGGAAAAAAATCCTTGTAGCTATAGATGGTTCGCCCTATTCGGACAAGGCAGCTGAAGAGGCGGTACGCATGGCCGCCGGTAGTCGCAGCCAGTTCAAGAGCAAGGTGTTTGCGTTGCTGGTCGTCCCCAACGCCCAGAGCTCAAGCTATTCCGACTTCGTGCCGGTTAAGCCGCTGACTGAGACCGAGCAGTGGGAGGATATCCGTAAACGGATCTTCTACATCATTGAAAAAAGCGCAGCCGAGTATGATGTCCCCCTTGAGATGATCGTCGAGGCCGGTGAACCTGCCGAAAAACTGGTGGAATTTGCCAAACAGGAGGGGGTTGATGTGATCGTGATCGGCAGCTCCGGCAAAGGGTTTCTTGAACGCCGCCTGAAAGGGAGCGTTTCGCGCCGTGTTGCGGAGATGGCCCCCTGTTCGGTTTACCTGGTGCGCGCCTGAAAGGTCTGTTTCATGCTTCAACTGCTCGTTCGTCTTGCCCTGCTGCTTGCCTTTGCCGCCCCTGCTTCAGCGGCTTCCTCCCCCGATATCTCTGTGCCGATCCTGCTGTATCATCGCTTTGGTCCTACCGTGGCCGACGGCATGACCATCACCACCCCGGTGTTTGCATCCCAGATGCAGTACCTGCATGACAACGGCTATAAGGTGATTCCGCTACGGCAGCTGGTGCAGTGGTACCAGGGTAAAGGCGCTGCACCGGGTCCCAAATCGGTGGTGATCGTCGAAGATGACGCCCACAAGAGCGTCTACAGCGACATGCTGCCGATCATCCGCAAATATCGCTATCCGGTTACCATTTTTGTCTATCCCTCAGCCATCTCCAATGCCAAGTATGCCATGACCTGGGAGCAACTGCGGGAGCTGAAAAAGACCGGCCTGTTTGATATCCAATCCCACACCTACTGGCACCCCAACTTCAAGCGTGAAAAACGGAAACTGGCTCCGGCGGCCTACGATAAACTGGTGATGGAGCAGCTGGTGAAGTCACGTAAAAAGCTGGAGCAAGAGGTGGGTGGTCCGGTGGATCTGCTGGCCTGGCCGTTCGGTATTTATGATGATCACCTGCTGCAGAAGGCCAAAGAAGCCGGTTTTGTCAGCACCTTCTCCATTGAGCGCCGCCATGCCACCGCACAAGAAAAACTGCAGATTTTGCCCCGCTATCTGCTGGTACAGGCTGATCAAGCTAAGGCCTTTGCACAGCTCCTGCAGGGCAATGCAGTAAAACGCAACGTTGCGTACTGAGATGCTGTTATGGAACCGGTGACCCCTGCCAAAAAACACCCCTGCCCTGATTGCCGCTTCTGTCAGTGGTGCTCTGATGACCGCTGTAACCTCTGTCTGAAAAAGAACTGCTGCCGTAAACAGTTGTCAATGGCCGAGCAGATCGCCCTGTACGAGACGTTGAACAGGCAGCAGACAACAGACCCCTGACCGTTACTCCTTCAGCTCAGTCAGAAAATCGGACATATTCTTGACATCCTCCAGGTTCCGAAATTCCCGGTAGCCGTCAATACCGTCTGGATCAAAACCGCGATAATAGAGTGGTCTGGCGCATTTGAGCCCTGAAAGCGCCTTGCCGGTGGCGTAGCTTGAGTCTGCAAACCTGTCCGCCTTCAGCTTCAGGCCCAGCACGATGCTGAATCCCAGTTGAAACAATCGCTTCAGATGTTCGCCGGTAAGGATGGTAGCCCCCTGTGCTTCATCCCCACGGCACAGATACTCAAGGGCAATATTCAGGTAGCCGTACACCCTTTCGACCACCGCCCGCATATAGTCGGTATCGGCAAGATGTGCCTGGTCGGCCACCAGTGCCGTATTGATAAGATAATTCAGCTCCATACGGAAGAGGTCCGAATCTATCCGCTGGATAGCCCTCTCCAGAAACGTGTTGCCGGTTGCCATTGGCCTGGGAAGATTTGTCGCCTCAGCGGTTTGAATCAGCTCTTTGGTAGCGGCAGGGATAAAGGTGTCCGGGTTAATACGGGAATAGATCTCAAGCGCCTCATCATGGGGAGGGAAACCCAGATCGGCAAGACGCCCTGATTTCAGATGATAGCACTCCTCCTCTGATTCTGTGTCAATCTCGCCGCTGACACTTTCCATAAGCGCAACGTACAGTCGATTGTCGTAACGACAGACCAGTTCCAGAAAAGAGCCGATTACCTGAGCATGTTTGGGGTTCTTGAACTTGATCAGGAACAGGTCGTCAAAGGTATGATCCCAATCGGTTTGACGCTCTTCATCGGTATTAAGATCGCCGACGCCTCCTGTAACAATAAGTTCCCTGCCGAGAAAGAGTGAGAGCAGATTAAAATCAAGATGGGGTAACAGCTCCAGAAAATGCTCTTCAGAACCTTTCAGGATATAGCCGAGATACTCAACCGCCTTGTCCTCCTCAAACGCCCATCCCTTCCAAAGCTCCATGTCCAGGATAAAGACACACTGGCGTGGATGTGCCACCCCCAGCAACTCCATTGCATCGGCAACGTCAACCTCCTTGAACAGCCAGTACAGCTCCTGGGGCATCATCGCCCGTATCAGCCTCACGGCCTCCGGATCTTCCAGTAACAGCTCAACCTTGTCACTGGGGGGCAGGCTGGCGAGATAGCTTCGTTTGGCCTCAAACGGCAGCAGCTGGAATGCATTGCTCGTGAGCCCGGCCTTGCTGCCTGTATCACCTATGGTTATGCTGTGGTCCATCTTTGAATTCTCCTTGAAATGCCAAGATCGACATGGTGTGCGACATTAGCACTATATGTGGCATTCGTCCCTAAGAGTTTGGCTGCGATACTGATGATGGCCTTGACATGAGAGAACGGTATTGTGCATTTAACCCTTGTTTTGTGTACAAAGCAGCGTTGACGTTCATGGTGCCTGGCAATCAATAAACCTATAAAAAGCAGTTGCACAAGGCGCGGAGGCGCAAAGACGCGAATAGTAAAATCAGTTGGTTACGCATGTTGTTGCTTTGCCTGTAGGGTTTGATTTTCTCCGCGAGCTTCGCGGCTCCGCGTGAGTAACTGCCGTTTTTAGGATACAACATTGTAGAGGTGGATGATGGTTCCATATAATTCGTTGACGCCGGTTGTTTATGAGACAGCAAAGTTGTATGAGTTGCCACTGACATTAGTGCTGCCAGACCCGGAGCAACCGCGCAAGTATTTTGACGAGCAGGCCCTGGCCGAGTTGACCGCCTCCATTGCCAGTCACGGCGTGTTGCAGCCGATTCTGGTCCGCCAGGGGCCGGATGACCAGCTTATCATCGTCTCTGGTGAGCGTCGTTATCAGGCCGCTAAAAATGCCGGGCTGGCCAGCATCCCGGCTATTATCACCCACGGCGAACCGGCTGAGATCAGCATTATAGAAAACCTGCTGCGGGAAAACCTGACTGCCATTGAAGAGGCCGAGGCCATCGAACGGCTGCGGGCGGTGCATAATTATACCCTGGCAGACCTTACCAGGGTGTTGGGCAAACCAGACTCAACCCTGTCAGATACCCTCTCCCTCAACAAGCTGCCGCAAGAGATAAAAGATGATTGCCGCAACAATCCCAAGACGTTGAAAAGCATTCTTGCGCTGATTGCCCGCCAGAAAACCCCTGAAAAAATGACCGCACTTTACAGCAAGTACAAGGAAAGCGGCCTTACCTATGGTGAAGTCAGAAAAACGACCGCCAAACCGAAACCAGCGGACGCAGCAGTTGACCTGACCTTTGTGGATCAATTCTACGACAAGCTCTACCTGCTGGAAGCCGCCACCTTAAGCGCTGAACAAAAGACAGCGCTTAGCGCCACCCTTACCAAGCTGCGCAGTATGGTCTACCAGAAGGTGAAGCAGCTGAAGTGATGAATTGTGAAGGATGGGGCGCAAGAGTTGAGAGTCAGGGGAGGCTGAGAAAAATTTGAGGGTGTTTTGAAGGTGAGTTGAAGTAAAACAGTAAGTTAGGTTAAAATTCCGGGCGCCCGGAATTTTGGGCCCAGACGCTCCTGACCGTGATAATTTTTTTGACCAACCGGGGTGTCTGGTGACGTAGACAAGCAAATCACCACGATTTAGCGGAGATCTGCTGCGCAACGGCAATTACTCACGCAAAGCCGCAACGCTCGCAACGAAAACCAAACAGCTACAGAAACATTCAGTTTCGCCCGTTTGGTGAGAGGCTTGGTTTGTGCAAAATGTTGTTTTTATTGCGTAGCGCCGTTGCGTGAACTGCTTTTTTCAGGATGAAAGGTGTATTAGATGCCTGCAAGAACGTGTCAGTATCGTGCAAAAAGCATCTACTATTGTATGCTGCTATAGAGTATTAGATGTAAACAAAGCTGGTGATTAATGAGTTGAAACAGGAGAAAACAAGGTGAACGAAATTGAGATGCAAAAAATGTTTTTCCATCCTGTATGTACTAGAGATGAAATCGAGCGCATATTTAGCTGTCAAAATGGGGAAGACCATCTGCTTAAACTTCGGGCCGAGACAATAGTCGACAACATGAGGTTATTTCGTGTTTATCGGAATAAGGCATTAATTGATGAAAAAAATTGGGCTCTGGAAAAATCGTTTTCAACAAAGCATTACAACGATTTTATCAATAAACTTGGCAAGGACGATAAAGCATCATGTAAATCCATTACTGTAGGAAATGTGTTCTCAAATAAGCCAAATGGTAAAATTTTTAAAACTGAATATGGCCCAATTATCACAATTTGCGATTCACTGGTTTTCTTCTTTAAATTCATGAATTTGGCCTTGATGGATTTCAATGAAAGAGTTCCAGAGTACGTATGCATTAACGCATTACGAATTGCCATACGGGTGATGATGCAAAGAGAGGCCTTAGATTTTTTTATGGACCCTCGTGGAATAGTTCCAAATGATATTGGAGTTGCAATTCACACGACTATCCCTGACCAAATGTTATTTATAGCAGGCCATGAGTATTCACACTATTTACTCGAACATCTATCGGATGCGAATATCAGCGATGATGCTATATTTAGTGCAATTTTTCCTGGAGATGAAGAGTACAAACCAATTAAAGTCTATAACTATTCACAACTTCAGGAGTTTGATGCTGACGAAAAATCACTGTTCCTTCCCAACTATACAGACAAAAAACGATTAAAAGTAATTGAAGCTGCTCTTGTGTGGTTTGGCAGTCTTTATCTATTTGAAAATGTTTTAGATACGATATGCCCACCTAACCCATATTCCTTTCAAACTCATCCACCTGCAATAGATCGTTTTAATAATATCCTGTCGTTATCTAGTAAATTGAAGGGATTTGATAAAAAGAATTGGCAAGGGTTTGTTGGAACTTTGGATTACTACAAGGACATTTTACTTGAGGACGTATCCCTCAACATAGAAGCCTATGAGTTTTACGGTTCAGTATATCTAGACAAGCCTAATTCAGAATGGCGAGGCAAGGAATTGATCGATAGAGTTGACTATTATTGATTTGTTATAGAATCAGCAGAGACAGGCACAGAAGAATTATGCCTGAAATAACGGAAGGCATGAAAAAACAAGTTTCAACCAAAAAGTTAGACCGGGCCGAACACCAGCCCGGTCAACTTTATGCCCGTTAAAAGAATACGGAAGAAATGATATACAACTTTGATGGCAAATTATTCGTCTCCAGTGCAAATACAGAGAACGGCAGAGTATGAAGGCGGCTCAATCGCCAAGCGGTCATCTGTGTGTTCAAAACCATCAGAGCAAAATTATCCCCAATAAGCTTTGTCGTGGGGACCAAGGGCAATAAACTTAATGGTGTCGTCAAGACAGTCAGGACAATCTGCACAGAGGACAATGGCATCGTCCCCCTTCTTTCTGCAGGT
>DKFG01000296.1 GCA_002452325.1 Geobacter sp. UBA6802 | reverse complement strand
GCCACCACCACGATCAGGTCCGGCTGCAGTTCCCGAATCTGCTCAATCACCTCCGGTGCCCGCACCTTGGGCGGTTGAAAAACCGGGATGCCGTTGGTAAGGGCCAGCTCCTTCACCGGTGGCGGCTGCAGCTTCTGCCCCCGTCCCTTGGGCCGGTCAGGTTGGGTGTAGACCGCGATGACCTCTTCCTTACGGTCAAGCAGAGTCTGCAGGGTGGGACAGGCAAAGCTCGGGGTTCCCATGAAGATGATCTTCCAACCGGTCATGGCGTACCCCGCTTCTTCAGTTTTTTCAGAAACAGTTCACGTTTGAGTGGTGAGAGCCGATCAACAAAGAGGATGCCGTCAAGGTGGTCGATCTCGTGCTGGAAGGCAATGGCCAGCAGCCCATCGGCGTGCCAGAGTCGCTCCTGCCCCTCAAGGGTGAGCGCCTTGACCGTCACCCGCCGGTGGCGCTTGACGTTGGCTGCAAAGTCGGGCACCGAGAGGCAGCCCTCTTCATCAAAGCAGTCATCTTCCTCATGGATGATGACCGGGTTGATGGCGGTGATAAGTTGGGGCGGTTCATCGTTACCGGCAACGTCGATGACAATGATCCGCTGCAGCACCCCGATCTGGGGGGCAGCCAGGCCGACACCGGGTGCAGCGTACATGGTCTCGGCCATATCGCGGGCCAGCTGGATTACCTCATCGGTGATGATCGGAACCGGCAGTGACTTCTGTTTCAGCAGCGGATCAGGAACGGTTAGTATGGGACGGATCATGGTGGCGGTACTCGTATAATGGTCTGTGATGTACAAGTTGTTACTATATCAAGCACCATGCAGTGAAAGCAACTATGCAGTTGCAGGAGGTTCCAAATGACAGAGCCGGTTCAGGGGGTCATCAGGTCTGGCGGTGTTGAACGTCGCAGCACCTCGCAGGAGCGGGAACAGAACCGTGAACGGTTGCGCCGTCTCATGAGGGCAGACAGAGGACACGATGAGCAGTGTGTTGAAGATGATAGCGTTGAGCTGTCTGAGGAGGCCCGCAGGCGGGCAGACGGGACGTGGCGTAAGAATATTCTGGAGCACCTTGAGGATACGGCATAAGTGAAGATTAGCTGAAAAACGACTGATCCTTGGTGTAGGCCTCAATGAACTGCTCCAGCAGCGCCGCTGTCCGATCCTGATCCAGTTCCAGATTCATAGCCGGTTGGCTGGTAGCCACATCCAGATCCTCCTGAGCCTTGAGGGTACCGACACCGTAGCGGTGACAGAACAGGTTGGCCAGGCTGACGATGTTGGTCAGGGTGACCAGGTATGGCTCTTCTGACGGGTCGAGCTCCAGGCTGTGGTGTGCCAGCACCGCTTTCATCAGCTGATCCGGAAAATTCCACTTGCGGATAACCAGGGCACCGGCTTCTTCATGGCTATAGGGAAACAACATCCGCTCTGCCTTTTCAAAGGAGATGTCGTCGTTGTAACAGAGCTGCATCAGCTCCTGAAATTTGTCCTTTTCCAGAAAATTCATGATCTGTTTGCCGATATCGTGGAACAACCCTCCCAGAAAAGCCTCATCAGGATTGACTTTGCGTAGATCTTTGGCGATCAGGCGTGCGGCCAGCCCGGCGCCAAAGGAGTGTTCCCAGAGCAGTTTTTCAGTCAGGCCGTAGGGCTGATAGACCTGTTTGACCGACGCGGCAACCACCACGCTTTTAAGGGTGACAAAGCCGAGCATCATGATGGCATGGGGCAGGGTCTGGATCTGGCGCTGGGCACCATAAAACGAAGAGTTTGATATCTTCAGCACCCGCGCTGCCACAGCCGGGTCTGAAGCCACTGCCCGGGCCAGATCCTCGGCAGTTGACGTCTCGTCCTCCATCAACTGCAGTACTTTGGTGGCCACCACCGGGATGGTGGGCAGGTCGCCCGCTGCCATGATGATCTGTTCAAGTTCGTTGCGCATCTAGTGATTACCTCGGTCGGCTTACCTGCCTTGATCAGAAATGTAGCCATAGTATTCCATAAAACAACAGAGAATCAAGCAGTTCGGCAGAATTGTTTGAATTTGTCAGTCGTTCTCTGTATACTCCAAATCATTTTTGCAGACAAACAAAAGGAAAATTAACCATGTACAAAAAAATAGCAGGGACGCTGCCGCTGCTGGCAGCAGCTTTTGTGCTGCTGACCGGATTTAGCTGGAACTTTGGGGGGAATAAATGTAAGGAGGCGCTGGAGCTGGCCGAGAAGCTGCCTGCACTGGCTGACCTGGAGTCAAAGACCAAGCAGGAAGAGCGGATCCGCTCACTCTGCCCTGATGGCGCTGCCGCCCAGTTTGTGCAGGGGCAGCAGGCTGAACGGGCCGGTAACAGCGATGGGGCGGTGGTGGCCTATCGTCGGGCACTGCAGCAGGAACCGGAGTTGGCGGTTGCCAACGGTAACCTGGGCCTGTTGTACCTGGACAAAGGACTGGTGGATGATGCAGCCGTATTACTGACCAAGGCGCTGACCAGCCAGCGGCTGCCGACGTATCACAAGGCAATGGGCAGGATCATGCTGGACAAGAAGTTTTACGCTCTGGCTCTTTATCATTATGGTGAAGCCGGTCGTATGGCCCCGGGTGATGCATCGGTTGTGGCAGGTCAGGCTGAGGTGTTTGCGGCCCAGGGGCAAGTCGATCGGGCCAGCGATGAGTTTAAGCGGGCACTGGTGCTTGATCCGACACATGAGCAGGCAACTGCAGCCCTGGCGACCCTGTACCTGCAGCAGAACCAGCAGGATGCCGCTCTGGAACTATTGAAAAAAGGGACCGTTGCCAATCCGCGTAGTCAGCGTCTGCACCTGATGCTGGCGGATCTCTACGAGGCCAGGGGCGATGTCAAACAGGCCGAGTATGAGCGGCTGCTGGGGGGTAAAAAGGTTGCTGTTCCTGAACAGCCACCCCAACCCGAAGGGCTGGCACTGGCTGAGCAGTATGCTGCCGCAGGAAAGACAGACGAGGCGATTGAGGCCTATCAAACGGTCATGCGGCAGCAGCCGGATGCCATTGAGCCCCATGAAGGGCTGGGCGCCCTGTACTTTAAGGTCGGTCGCGACGCCGATGCGATTCTGGCCTACCGCGAGGCAGTGCATCGCGGAAGCACCAAGCCTGACGTCTATTACAATCTTGGATTGCTGTACGAAAAGCGTAATCAGTTGGATGAGGCAGTGGTCTCCTACAAACGGGCCATTGAGCGTAAGCCTGCCTTTGCCGAGGCACGGCTTAAGTTGGCTGATATACGGTACAGCCGTGGAAACACTCAGGAGGCGATTGAGCAGTACGTCGAATTTCTGAAGCTGAAACCGGAGAGTGCCGATATCCACCTCAAGCTTGCCCGTATCTTTGTCAGAAACAAAAACCTCAATCTTGCTGAAGAGTCCTACGCGGCGGTGCTGGGGCTTGCACCGGATAACCCGGATGCCAACCGTGAGATTGCTGCCCTGTACCGGTCCAAAGAGCAGAATGACAAGGCCCTGTATCATTACCGCAAGGCCCTTGATCTGCAGAAGGATGATAGTGAAACCCGCAACGCGCTGGTGGCTATCTATGTAAAAGAGAAGAAATACGATGAACTGGCGGCCCTGCTCAAGGAAGCGGTGGAACTTGCGCCGGATGACCCGAACAATCACTACAAGCTGGGGCTGATCTACGATTTTAAAAAAGAGTATGAGTATGCGGCTGATTGCTACAAAAAGGCGATTGAGCTGAAGCCTGACCATGCTCGCGCCCTGCATGCTCTGGGGCGTGTCTACATCAAGAGCGGACGGTTGTCCGAAGCGCGGGAGGCCCTTGAAGCTGCCAAGAAGGCAGACCCGACCATGGAAGAGACGGCGGTGTTGCTGAATAACATCCAGGATGACTTCAAGCCGGTGCCGCGTGCCTCTGTTAAATCTAAAAAGGTCAAAAGTAAGAAGACGACCAAAGCAACCAAAGGTAAGGCTAAAACCACGACAACCAAGAAAAGCAGTGCTCAAAAGCCCAAGGCGCCTGTCAAGAAGACTACACGTTGATGTACCGTAGGCGGCCCGAAGCTTTGGGTCGCCTCTTTCTCCTGTGCTGTGCTACCACGAATGCCTGAGCAGGTGATTATGCCGCCACTTCGACCCGATTATTTCCCCTTTGCCGTCCAGATCAGTGCCCGTGCCCGACAGCAGTTCAGGCTGCAGGAGCTGACCCCTGTCGATGCCTCACGCTACCCTGCGGTACTGGTGTACCGCAGGCTGGCCATCACCATGGCTCGTTCCGGTCTGGGGCCCGCTGCTGCCACCGCTGCCCAGCTGAATCTCTATGCCACCCTGCTGCGGATCTATCGCTATCTGGTGGATACCGTTGCCGATCAGCAGGGGAATGACCTTTTGGCCACTGCCCTGCAGCAGGCCGGGATCCCGGTTGACGGCCTTGAAGCAGAAGAGACCTTTCGTGCCTTTAGGCAGGCCTTTCCGCCGGGGGGCGATCTTGACCGGCTAGATCAGGTCACCCGCCGACATCTGCTGCTGAGGGAGCTACTGCTGCTGAACCTGGCATCCCGCAATCGTGCGGTTGACCCGTTGCGCCTGTTGCTGGACGACCGTGAACTGGCTGCGGCTAGTCCGTATCAGACCCTGGTTGGCTGTCTGGAACAGTCTCTGGCCAACGGCCCACAGGTGCCCCGTTTCGGTATGACCCTGGTTGAGGCGCTGCGGGCGCCACTTGCCGCTGCTCCGGCATCCTTGGCAGGTCAATTGGGGTACATCCGTGAGCAGTGGGGTGAGCTGCTGCCGTCCGAGTTGCTGGAGGAGGTGCTGACCGCCTTTGATATCCTTGATGAGGAACAGCGCCAATGGTCTGATGGCGGTAGCGGTCCTGCTGAAGTACTCCATTTTGGCCTGCCGGGCGTTGCTGGTACAGATGTCGCTTTCGGTGGTGTTTCTGGTAGTATCTACCATGGCGCCGGTCACCATGCCGGTTATGATCAGCCGGAGTATGAGGCCTTTTCTGCCGATGCCGACTGGATGTCCAACGTGGTGATGATCGCCAAGATGACCCATGTCTGGCTGGATCAACTCTCCAAATCCTACGCCTACCCCATTACCCGTCTTGATCAGGTGCCGGATGCCGAACTTGACCGTCTGGCCTCATGGGGCTTCACCGGCCTCTGGCTGATCGGTCTCTGGGAACGGTCGTCTGCCTCACAACGAATCAAGCAGTTGTGCGGCAATCCTGAGGCCCATGCCTCAGCCTATTCGTTGTATGATTATACCATCGCAGCAGACCTGGGGGGGGAGCCTGCCTTTCTGAATCTGAAACAGCGAGCCTGGCAGCGTGGTATCCGGCTTGCCAGTGATATGGTTCCTAACCATACCGGTCTCTTTTCCCGCTGGGTGCTTGAACATCCTGACTGGTTCATTCAGACTGACTACGCCCCGTTTCCCACCTACCAGTTTAACGGTGAAGATCTTTCCCCTGATCCGTCAGTTACGCTTCAAATTGAAGACGGCTACTGGAACAAACAGGATGCGGCGGTGGGCTTCAGGATGATTGACCGCCGGGATAACCGTACACGCTACATCTACCATGGTAATGACGGCACCAGTATCCCCTGGAACGACACGGCTCAGCTGAACTACCTGATCCCGCAGGTGCGGGAGACCGTTATTCAGACGATCCTGCATGTGGCCCGGCTGACCCCGATCATCCGCTTTGATGCGGCC
>DKFG01000019.1 GCA_002452325.1 Geobacter sp. UBA6802 | reverse complement strand
ATCACCCCGGCCCAGTTTGAGCGGGCTGCTAAAGTTGCCCGGGTCGGCAGCCCGGATGATAACCATCAGGCGCTGAAACTGGTGGAACGGACTCTGGAAAGCAGCGTCACCCTGCTAAATCAGAAGAAAGCCCCTTCAAAAAACATCCTGCGCACCGGCTACAGCCTGCAATGGCTGAACACTGATATGCCGATGGAGCGGCTGGTTGAGCGGCTGAAAATAAAACCGCAGGGCACCTTCTGTTTTTATGGAGCTGCCGGAACCGGCAAGAGCGAACTGGCTCGCTATATGGCTGATCAGATCGGCAAGCCGTTGATCCTGAAGCGGGCCTCAGATATCCTCAGCATGTGGGTGGGTGAGTCTGAAAAGAACATCGCCCGGATGTTTAATGAAGCCAGACAGCAGGATGCCGTTCTTGTCCTTGATGAAGCAGACAGCTTTCTTGGTGATCGTCGTGATGCTCAAGACAGTTGGGAAGTGACCCAGGTTAACGAGCTATTGACCCAGATGGAGGCTTTTGAGGGGATCTTTGTCTGCACCACCAACCTGATGAGCAAGCTGGATCAGGCATCACTGCGTCGCTTTGCCTTCAAGGTCAGGTTTGATCCGCTGAAGCCGGAGCAGCGGGTGGAGTTTTTCCGCCAGGAACTGGTCAGGCTGGGGGGAGCGCTGGAAGAAAGCCATCTGTATGAGAGACTGGTGGGCCACCTGGAACAGCTGACACCTGGAGATTTTGCAGTGGCAGCCCGTCAGCTTGAGTTGTGGGGAGAGGCCGCCACGGCAGAACGGCTCTATGAGATTCTGAAAAACGAGTGTGAGGCAAAAGGGGCTACATCCAAAAAAATCGGCTTTGGGGTGTAGACATTGAATGTCATGCGGCTTTTGGAAGCGAGATCTAGCTTGCGACCAACAGCCGCAGCATAACGCATGAGCGTCCGCAGGCTTGGCATAGGTCTGCCGGCTGCACAAAGCGACATGGCGCGTCGCATTACATTGGTATCTGTAACAGCACAACATCCAAACAAACGGAGCTGCCATGAATAAAACAACCATTCCCGGACTCAGCAAGTCCCGCTATCTCCACGGTCTGCAGTGTTCTAAATATCTCTGGCTGGAAACCTGGCGGGATAATCTGAAAAATGACTGTGATGAATCTACGGAAGAGATACTTGCCCAAGGGCATCGGGTGGGAAAATTTGCGCACAAGCTGTTTCCAGGAGGGATCGAGATCCCACATGAAAAATCAGACAAAGCCGTGCAGCTACAGCAGACACAGGAGGCGTTAAAGAACAGCAAGGTAATCTACGAAGCTTCATTCCGGCACAGAGGCGTCTTTGTCAGGGCCGACATTCTGCGCAAGGTGCGCGGCGGCTGGGAACTGTATGAAGTAAAGAGCTCAACCAAGGTACAAGATTGCCATTATGATGACCTGGCAGTGCAGTACCATGTCATCAGCAATGCCGGTGTCCGGGTTACCAAAGCCCATCTGGTGCATATCAACAGTTCTTACCAACGCAAAGGCGCGCTTGATCCCCACCAGCTATTCAGCATCGTGAACCTGACCGATGAAGTGCTGGCACGGCAAGCCGCCGTTAAGCAGCAGATTGCAGCACAGAAGAAAATGCTGGCCGGTATAGAACCACATGTTCTGATTGGCCCCTATTGTTATAAGCCCTATGAGTGCGCATTTACCGGCCACTGCTGGCTGCATCTGCCGGAAAAAGGATCGGTCTTTGATCTTGTCGGTAACGGAGCCGATTGTTTTCAGCTCTATCGGGAAGGGATCAAAAAACTGACCGATATTCCGCTTGATCGCGTGGAGGGCAAACAGCGTCAGCAGGTGGAAGCAGCCAAAAAGAAGCAGACCATCGTCAACCGCGAGGGTTTGCAGGAGTTTCTGGATAGTCTCCGGTATCCGCTCTGTTTTCTTGATTTTGAGACTTTTATGGAAGCGATGCCATCCTATGACGGCCAACGGCCCTATCAGCAGGTGCCGTTTCAGTTTTCGCTGCACATTCAGAAAAAACCGGGCGGGACATTGCACCATCATGACTATCTGGCCCCGCCCAATGTAGACCCGCGCAAGGAGTTTCTGGCTGAGCTGTTGCGGGTGATTCCTGAGGAAGGATCTGTGATGGTCTACTACAAATCGTTTGAGCAGGCGCGGCTTAAAGAGTTGGCAGAGCTCTTTCCGCGCAAGAAAAAGCAGATACAAAGGTTGATTGACAACATGGTGGACCTGATCGTTCCTTTCCGGTCCCGGCACCTGTATTCATGGAAGCAGAAGGGGTCGCATTCGCTAAAGGCTGTGCTGCCCGCGTTTGTCAAAGGCTTACGTTACGATGATCTGGAAATAGGGGATGGCGGTGCAGCCATGCAGGCGTACCATGAAATGTGCGCCCTGGTTGATAACCCCCAAAAGCTGGATACACTCAGGAAACACCTGTTGGCCTATTGCAAGCAGGATACGCTGGCTATGGTGAAACTGATGGAAGTGATTGATGGAAAGGCCGGGAAGTAGCGACAATGAGGTATATACCGTTATGCGAACAGTTGTTATTGAAGAAAAGGCGTTTAAGGGGATTTTTCTGGCATTGTACAGGCAGGCGTTAAGTTAAACGGCGTGACCGAGGGCGAGATGCACCGCCTGCTGCTTGGTCAGCCTGTTGTCCGCAATAACAGATCAAAATCCCAGAGAAAAATTATTTTATCGGAGGAAACTATGGAGAATCTCAGGAATGAAATGGTTCGAGTTTTAGAGGCGCTGCAGGAGATTGATGGCGTTGAAGTTAATGCCCAAACAAAGACCATCTATATCACATATGGCACGGTTCGCTCACTTGACTTCAAATTCATCTGGTCAAACGATCATTTTATTGGATATGCCCTCGATCATGAGGGGGAAAGCAGCCAAGCGTTAGTATCGCTCTGGAGTTCTCTAGAGGCAATCCAATTTGCAGCGGCGTATCAGACGCTGATTATGTTGAGGGCAGGGAGGAAATATACTGGTTTATAACCCTTCTTTTGAAAGAAGGCGTATGGAAGAGTTGGCAGAGCTCTTTCCGCGCAAGAAAAAGCAGATACAGAGGTTGATTGACAACATGGTGGACCTGATCGTTCCTTTCCGGTCCAGGCACCTGTATTCATGGAAGCAGAAGGGGTCACATTTGCTAAAGACTGTGCTGCCCGCGTTTGTCAAAGGCTTACGTTACGATGATCTGGAAATAGGCGATGGCGGGGGATGGTGGGGCACGGTTGAGGCGTCAGATATTGATAAGTCTGATGCAATTAACGGTGCAAAGCAGGAAGAGGCAGAGATGCTTGACTTGATTTTTAGCATTACAAGGCTGCAACGGCGCTCATGGACACAACCGCAATTCCCGAAGCCGCACATGATTCATGCCTGTTGTGGCGTGTACAAGTATACTCTTGCCTGCTATAGTGCCGTAGCTTCAGAGGATGAGAAGCTTTACAGGGCGGTTGGCAACTTTATTTGCAGTACCGCAGCTGGACCGCAACATGTTGATTTTGCATAGATTGGCAGCATTAAGGAAAAAGCGGGGTGTTATGTCTAACAAGTGTAGGTGGGAAAATTTTATATCTGAACTCAAGGGGAATTTTAATACTGATGACAATAAGTTAGCTTCGTGGAATGGATTCATAAATTCTTTTAAAGAATTTTATTACATACAGAAAATTGAAAATGATAGTTTGCCTGTCAAAAAACTTATTTCGTATGCAGATTATCAATCGTTTTTTGATTCGTTTCAACCGGGGATAAAAGATTATTATAAAAGCGGTTTTGCCGCTAATCTTTGGGAGGTTACTGGAGTAAGACGTGATGAAATGCGTAATAGTGCAATTTTATCATGGCTGCTCGACTGCCATGGAAGTCACGGTCAGGGCTGTGTGTTTCTGAAGGAATTATTAAGTTGGCTTTCACAAAATGCCGGGATATCACCATATATGCTCGACCATCTTCCAAAGCCAGAGGATGCTAAAAATAACGATTATTGGACAAGGGTTGAATCTTTACCGCTCGGTGAGCTTGAAAGTCGTGTTGATATTGAAATTGGCGGGCCATTTGTTCTGATTATAGAGGTTAAGGTGAACTCTAAAGAAAATGGCGACCAGCTCAAGCGCTATCTGGAAATAGCCAAAAAAAAGGCAGGAAACAACAAAAAATGGGGGGTTGTGTATCTTACAAGGCACGGAACTCCCCCCGCTAAAGATGCTCTCAAAGATAAAATATGTACAATCAGCTGGAAACAGGTAGCTGCAATTGTTGAAAAAGTTGTTACAGAGCACATCACCAAGAACACGTATATAGAACATCAGCTAAGACAACTATGTTACCACATCAAATCACTATAGGAGATAAATCATGCCATTTAACGATGAAATATGTAAACTGGTTATAGAAAACATAGAATTGCTTGAAGAGGCACCAAGTATAATTAAAGAAGTTGAGAAAAAGATATTCAATGCAATTAATAAGAAGTTTGAAACATTTTTTTCAAATAGAAATGGATGGAAACAGGATGGGGCTTATACCTATTATGATGATGATGGTGGTGAAACTACATTTTCATCAGATAGCTGGCCTACGGATAAAGTAGATGAGGGTTATTTTATATATTATCAATTCCGAGGAGAAAGCAGCTCGAAATCATCTTACAAGTTATCGATTTTAAATGGCAAAATACCTAATGCTAAATATGGAATATTTTTCGAACTTGATCTGAGCTCTTTGGGATTAACTAATCAACAGTGGAAAAAGATTCTTCGGGAAAAACATCAGGCAAAGCCTCAGCTAGCAGAATTAGGAGTGTTTTTGGAAGGTCTTACACTCTGTATTCCGATTATACTTGATGCCAAGCTAATTGCTGGAGAATATCCTGATTTTGATGTCTGTTTGAAACCTGTGGACGATGCACTGGACACACTCATGAAAGCGCACCCATATATTGATGAAATTGTGCAGGAAACGCCCAAGATAAACGTTGCGTGACCAACTAAAACTGACTTGGTGTACAGCAGAGACAATATTCACCCGTCCCCTTGCACCACATACCCCATCAGCACCCGCTCCGTAAGCCATACACCACTTACGGAGCGGTAGAATGCAAATCCTTCCACATGCATCCTGCCAGCTGAAACAGTGATTACCACTGGCAGCCCATGTCTCTTTCCATTTTCTCATACATTACATCAATTTCATTGAAACCAACTCATCAATACAGCGTAGTCCTTCGAGCGCCCCACTTGGTATCGATATGTGAGGCGATCTGATAAGCGGCTCGCGGGAATTGATCCGAATAACAGTCGTATGTTTTTTCCATCCGATGCGTTCAGATAATGATCTGATCGTGGGTATTGCTGTTCCGGCACCTATCTCAATGACTGCCTTACGTCGTCCGGTATTTTTTCTCAAAAAGAGGTTGAAAGCGCTGCTCTGGGCGCGACTCCTTTCTTGCAACCATGACCAATCACCAAACATGAAAATATTCGGACGGCAAACCTTTCCGCATTTGGGACACAAAGGAAGCGGATCTCTGGCGCGCATGGAGGTTTCATCAACCAGAAAAACTTCTTCGTTGCTCCAAATAGCATTATTGCAGCGCGCCTGACATTGCAGCCAGTGAATCGAACCATGCAGCTCGTAAATTCGGTCATCAGCATAACCTGCTTTTTGAAACTGGCCGTCAACATTGGAGGTAACGACAAAGTAGTCTGCGTTATTCCTCTCTATCCATTTCCTGAGAATATAAAAGCCATCGTGCGGAATGGTATTTCGATACAAATTGGTGCGGTGTCCATAGAAACCCCAGGCAAAGTGAGGGTCATTACTGAAATGCTGAGGGGTAGCGCACTCGGCAAAAGAGAGGCCCAGCCGGGCATAGGCTGGATACGCATTCCAGAATCCGTGTTCTCCCCGAAAATCAGGTAAACCGGAGTCCACCCCCATCCCCGCACCGGCAGTAATAATAAAAGCTTCCGCTTTTCTGATTGTTGATGCGGCGCGTTCATGCATATATCCGGCCTCCGGTTGGTAATCCTTGTTTCAAAAAATTGCTTTTACGACTCATTGACTCAAGCATGCCAAACTGTTTTTGGGTAGCTTCTGGAATAATGAGCACCGTATTGGCTGCCGTTATCAGAATGATCGTTGCAGAGATTGCATTCACCTGCCCCCCTACACCACATACCCCACCGGCACCAGCTCCGTAAGCCACACACCGCTTACGGAGCGGTAAAATGCAAATCCTTCTCCATGCATCCTGCCCGCTGAAACAGTGATTACCACCGGCACCCCATGTCTTTTGCCATTTTCCATTGCAGCCTCAAATGATTCGGAAAGATGCACCATCCGGCGTTTGCCAGGGACAATCCCCTGGGCCGCAATGCTGTTCAGCAGGTGGCGGGCAATGCCATGAAACAACAGCTCTGGCGGGGCAGCCGGTGTCAGCCCCAGATCAACCGTAGGGAGCGAGTGGCCATGATTTGCCCGAATCCGCAGTCCATCTTCACTGATACGGAAACGCTGCTTGTCGCTTTCATCAACAATACAGCGCACAAGCGGTTCTGACAGGCATACCCCGGCATGTTTCGCTTTTGTTACCAGCTCTGCAATGGCAACCCAACCGCTGCCGTCAAGCTCAATGCCGATCAGATCCGGCCGGTGACGCAATACCAGACTGATGAACTTGCTGGTTTTTCTTTTGTTTCCCATTCCCATACAAACCACATGCTTTCTGTTTCATAAGCAAATCAGACCAATAGCAAAAGCGAAAACAACGCAACTTGTCAAAACACCTAAATTAGCTATAATGCTTCTATTAGCTACATGAAAGGAAAAAGCGATGAGAACCATGACCTCTGTTGAGGCGCAAAATCACTTTGGCTTGCTGCTGGATACCGCGCAACGTGAGCCGGTGAGCATTACCCGGCGTGGCAGACCTGTGGCCTATCTACTTTCACTCCAGGAATATGACGCCCTTGTGCAGGGAAAGGCCGATGCTAACGCTAAAACCTCGACTGCTGAACTTCTGGCGGCTTTCAGGGGCAGCGGAAAAGGCGGCGGCGCTGCACGACTAGTGGCAGAGCGGGAGTCAGAGAGGTTGAGCGAAGCATGAGTACCTACCTGCTGGATACATCGGCTCTCCTTGCCTTGCGGGATGATGAACCGGGCGCAGACCGGGTTGCCGAACTGCTGGAATCTTCTGCCCGCGGTGAAGATGACTGCCATGCCTGCTTCATGACTCAGATGGAGCTGTTCTACCGCGTCTGGAAGGATGAAGGAGAGTCCGCCGGACGCACTGCATACAGCCAGATTACCTGGCTGCATGAATCGCCAGAGCTGCTGGAACAGGCAGCCTCAATCAAGGCATGCTTTCCCCTCTCTTTGGCCGATGCCTGGATAGCAGCAGCAGCCCAACTTCTTGATGCGGTGCTGGTGCACAAAGACCCTGAGTTTGAACGGTTGACTACGATTCAGCAAGAGCGTCTGCCCTACAAATAAGGCCCGCCACGATTGGGCGACCACATGGGGTCGCCCCTACTGGAATTATCGACGCTTTTGGCAATACTCCTCCCAACCAGCCCTGAAGGTGTTGTCGTGCAACGCCAATACCCGAGAAATATTTCCATCCCTGTCAGCCTGATATCCTCCCGCCAGACTGACGCAGATGTTCAGCCCCCAATGCCGTGCATGCCTGAATACAAGCTGGTCCCGTTGTTCAAGCTGCTGCGTGCTGAGGACTCCACCCAACGGATCTTCAAGGTGAGCATCGACACCGGCATTGTAGATAAACAGGTCTACATTACGGAATGACCGCACAATTTCCGGCAACTTTTTGAGCCAGGCTTGCGCCTTTGCACCCTTCTCTATTGCTTCCGCTCCAAAGCTGTAATGCGCTATGAAATCAAGCCCCAGATGCCGGATAATGTCATCGGTGCCGTCTCCGTAGTGACAGTCAAGATCCAGGATACCCACCTTGGCTGCACCGGCCTGGTGGGCCTTGATGGCCGCTATGACCAGAAAGTTGAAGGTGCAATAGACACCGCAGCAGTCATAACGGGCGTGATGAGCCCCTGAAGTTGGGCTGAAGGACAGCTCACCGGTGACATAACTGTGCAGGGCGGCGGCAACCATGCTGCCGCAGACCCAAGGGAGGGCCGCAGCAACCAGCGGGTTTGTGTTGCCAAAGCCGTTCTCCTCCTCAAGCGCCAGAACGCTCTCCACGTACCGGCGGTCATGGGCCAACGCAATATCATCAGCAGTGAGCGGTTCAAAGCTGTAGACCTCAAGCGGAATCCCCAATCTCTGCCAGCTTTCCAGCACCTTGGCCGGTTTTTCCGCAGACTGGCTGAAAGAGTTGTTGGATGCAACAGACTGACGTGCGTCATAGAAAACATTTATGGGCTTTTCATCATGTACTTGCATACGCCTATACCTCACAATTCTCACTCATCCCAACGGTGGCCTGGTTGTGATGATTTCTGCTGGGTCATGTTCTGCCTCCATAAAGTTTGATTTCATGGATACAGAATGACATAGTCACGCGACAAAACATGTCGTTTGTGATGTCTGGCTGGATTATGTTTTATCTTCTTGATTGCTATCGCAAAAAAGCTATAATCCAAACATGAGCGACAAATGGCAGACAGAATTCCTGAATAACGCTGTAGAAGCTGAGTTTTTGGCTCTACCTGCCGATATGCAGGCTCGCCTGCTGAAAATATCCGAACTGATTGAGCAGTTTGGTCTTGAAAATCTTGGAATGCCTTATTTACGGCATATTCAGGGTAAACTATGGGAGATGCGGGCAAAGGGACGCTCTGGTATTTCCCGTGCGCTTTATGTGACGGTGACAGGCAGGCGAGTAATCATACTGCGGGTCTTTGTAAAGAAAACACCTCAGACTCCTCCATCGGAAATTACACTCGCATTGGAGAGGATACAGGAGATCAATAATGGGTAAAAAACTTTCGGTACTGAAAAATGAATTGTTGGCGGACGAGAATTTCAAAAAAGAATACGAATCACTGGAACAGGAATTCAATTTTGCTGCAAAAATGATTGAGGTCAGGCTACAGGAACGGTTGAGTCAGGAACAGGTGGCACGAAGGATGGGGACCACACAGTCGGTGGTCGCTCGTATTGAATCCGGTCGTCCGCTGCCAAGCCTGCGCACGCTCATGCGTTATGCGGCCGCTGTCGGGCGCAAGCTTGATATCTCGCTTCCCAAAGCCGCATGACACCTATGTATTTATTCATGCACCCTTATCTGGTTTACCTCTATTCGCTCACCGCTTAGGTCAATAGTTACAGCATGTTGATGAATAACCTGAAAGTCGGCCCAGACCGCGCCAATTCTGATTAAATGTTTAATCGGCACCCCGCAATGCGATACCAGTTCATGAAACAGCCAGCAATGTTTTGACTGATACACGGGATTGTCGAGATTGCAGTTTCGCATGTCATTATGGTCCTGATTATCCCCCAGCCCGAAGTAATCAGGATCATCGACATCTGCTTTTGTCAGGTTGCTGGCCACAAAGCACTTCATGTAGCACATGCGTGCTGTCTCCATATCCCAATCATCGCGACTTGACAGTTCATCTTCAAAAAACGGATCATCTTCCCGTAAGTAAAAATCGAGCATCAGATTTATCTCATAGTCTGCAAGAAACGCGGCGTCACTACGCATCTCCTGTTGCAGTTGCTGTTTAATTGCCAACATCCTGGCCAGCAGAGTTTTTTCATGGTTTCTGAGCCAATCATTAAGGTTAAGTGCAGCGCGTGTCTCTTCTAAAGTCAGTTCTGCGCTACAATCCTGATCATATGCCTCAATCGCCGACAAGCCGCGTTGCACCACCTCCCAATCCACCTGCTTCTCAAGCTTTACATCCTTGTAATAAATAGTCGCAAAGCTGGGAGCAACATGAGGAGTTGTACAAGAACCATCACAAAATTCTGCAAGCCTGTCTGCCAGGATACTTAAAACTGATATGTCTGATGGGCACAGCTTTGCCTTGTCTTCAGGTGCAAGAAAGTATTTGTGGATAAAATTGTTGTAATCATACTGATACGAACTGTGACAATTGCCGCGATACTTGGTACTTACTCTGATTTTCTGCGTTGCCACCGGCTTTTGCAGTTCAGGTTTCATGCTGAACACTTCCCCGTTTGCTTTCTAAAATCCGTATGTTTTTCAGTGTTTTTCAACAGGTTGAAAACCCGATTTTTTTTGAAACCGCTCCCTTGGCCTCACACTCTTTCCTGAGGCAGTCATGGAGCCGGGCCGCTGTGGGCGTTTCACCCCACAGCTCAAACTGCCGGGCTGCCACAGCAAAGTCGCCGGGGGTAAGCTGCTCCAGCATTTTAACCTTACTCTTCCATGCAACAGCATCTGCCTCGTTTCCCCCCAGCCGAACCAGCTCCTGCTGGAACAGAGCTACTCGCTGATCCGGCGTCAGCGGATCAAAACGCACCTTGAAAGTAAATCTGCGAAGCGAAGCCTGATCCAGCTTGTTCATCAGGTTGGTGGTGCAGATAAATATCCCTTCAAAAGCTTCCATCTGGGTCAACAGCTCATTAACCTGGGTTACCTCCCAACTGTTTTGGGCATCCCGCCGGTCTGCAAGAAAACTGTCCGCCTCATCCAGTACCAGCACGCTATTCTGCTGACGAGCTTCCGTAAACATGGCCGCTATGTTCTGCTCTGATTCTCCAAGCCATTTGCTCAGTATATCGGAAGCCCGCTTGATTAGTATTGGTCTGCCGATCTGATCCGCCATGTAGCGGGCAAGCTCGCTCTTGCCGGTACCGGCAGCACCGTAAAAGCAAAAGGTGCCGTACGGGCGGCGTGTGACGCCATCCACCAGTTGTTGAACCGGTAGATCAGTATTCAGCCATTGCAGGCTGTAACCGGTGCGCACTATGTTCCTGTCCGGTGTTTTTTTCTGACCCAACAGGCTTGTGCTGCGATCCAGCGTCTGCTCCACCAGTTGCAACGCCTGCAAGTTGTCATCAGGACTGCCAAGCCGCGCCACTTTTGCAGCCCGTTCAAACTGGGCCGGGCTGATCTGCTCGTTTGCTGCCAGCTTTTCCAACCAGTCTTGGGGCGGGTCGAAACAGGCAAAATGATGTTCCGCCATAGTCACTCTGATGTTATATGGCGGTGTGGGAAAGCTGACGGAATAATCAAACCGCCGCAGATAGGCTTTGTCGATCTGTTCCACCCGGTTGCTGATCCAGAGGGCCGGTATCGGATTGTTTTCCATGGTTCGGTTTATCCAGGCTTTGCCGGTGCTGGCGCTACTCTGTTCTACGCCACTGCTGCCAAAAAGCATGTTGGTTGGACTGAGGCCAACGGGGAAGACATCCTCGATTTCATCAAACAGCAGCAGAGCGTTATGATTGGATGCCAGCAGCTTCTGGCAAAGCGCATACATCCTGAACCGTTCTTTTCCTGTGGCTGCGATTCCCTGCTCATCGACAGAGGAAACTTCAAACAGCTCCACCTGCAGCTCCCTGGCCAGGGCCTGAACAAACTCATTTTTGCCCACGCCAGGCTTGCCATGCAGCAGTATGTTGACGCCACGCTCTTTTTTCAGCAGCGTATTGCGCAGATATGCCGACAGCAGCCTGGCATCGCGCTGCAGATGGGGGAAGTTTTCGAAGGTAAGGGTTGGTTCTGCCGCTTTTTTCATGAAACGGAACACCAGATCGCTGCTGCTATCGTGGTGCATCAGCAGTATGCCTGAAAGGCTGAGCATCATACTTATTTTCTCTTGCAGTTCGTCAGTGTATGTTCTGATTTCCAAAAGTCCGGTGCTGAATAGAATGCTGTCGTGGTTTAAGGCCTTATACAGTTCGGTTTCCGTTATCCCGCTAATCTGTGCCAAAGCTTGACTTAAACTCTTTAAATTGATTTTCTGACAACTGGAGCTGATGGCTTGCTCGAATTCTTCAATAGCATTTAACCCGGCTGCAAACGTCAGTATCGTCTTCTCAGCTTTGTTCAGGCCAAGCAGTCCTTCCAGCAGGTCAATGTTTCTCAGGAGCGGCAGATCATCAGCCAGTTCCATCTTCTGGAGTTTCTTGCGCTGCGTAAGCAGCTTGTCTCGACAGTTTTCAAGCGTAATCGGAACCGGGTTTGCGTCTTTGTCAACATGCGTGCCTTCAAGAGGTTGTAATCCAGTAAGAGCACAAAAGTTGTCCTCGCCGAATATATCGGGCCAGTGATTTTCTGCGCTGCTTTCATGCCAGCCGAAAAACAGGGCAAGATCAATCAGCCAGGTGCCGAAAAGCGGCATGTATGGTTTGATCGCACTGCACAGTTTAGCGGATTGTGGTTGGAAACGGTGACGGTTATGCCGGGGGCTGCGGGCCATGATTTGCCTCCATACCTTGTAGTGTCAGATGGAGAATGGCACATTGAGGCGACAGATCATGTCGTTTTAGATGCGGTGTGTTGAGCTCAGACCCTTGCCGTACATGTCGGTATACTGCCAACCAGCTTACAAACTCCTGCCGCGATGCCTTGGTGATAGCACTTCAACCCTGGCGGCAAAGCTGTTTGCCCGTTATTCTCTGCACGGCCTCTATCAGCATCCGGTCAACAATCCTGTAGAGTGCCATAATCTCGGTATCCGGGCTTGATTGCCGCAACAGCATGTTGCGCCCAAACGGCACCACAACAGGAGGAAGCAGATGCTGTTTGAGCAGGTTGATCTGAGAAAGCGCAGTCTGTTGCTCCTTTGTGTAGCCAGGACCTTCAGGGGCTGTTCCGATAACACGCGCCTTTCCGCCCGCCAACTGAGCCTGTGCAGCCAGATCTACCAGTTGCGCGGCTTCAGTGTCTTGCCCGAAGCCGGTTATCAGAAAAACAGTATCACCGGGCCGTACCAGCTGGACAAGTCCGTCTGACGGAACTGATGCGGCTGGCTGTTCATCAACTATGGTATTTCTGTATTCCCCGGTAGCGGGGTCCTGCCAGAGGAACAGTTTGTGATGGGCGTTTGAGGTTCGCAGTACAACGGCATCGTTAGTCAGTGCGATGTAACGCTGCTCTGCCGGAAAAGCAGGGCAACTATCCAGCGCACGGATGGCTGTCCAGCCAACTGCCAAGAGCTTGATTGATGAAGGTGCTGTAAAGGGTGGTAGCATGTCGGCCTCCATTTATAAAAAATAGTGACCCTGCATACCATGTCATAGCGACAATACATGTCGTTTTAGATATTATTTGCTTCCCGATAAGGCGGCTTCGACCTGTGGTGTTACTTTGAATCTTGTCCGGTTGTTGGGCGGCGTGAGAATGCCTCCTTTTTCCGTCATGTGGTGGCGGGCGTTGCATGCGGTGTGTTGGACGCAGGTATACGCAGAGCACACTGCGTGTGATTGCGTAATGAGAGTGGTTTTATTTTCAGTCCGTTTTGCGATTACCTGAAAGATGGCATCAGCCTGATCCTTTGACAGGAAGGCAGTGACCGCTGACCGCACCTTTGCGGTCTATGAATGGATTGCCCGTTTTTCAGGTGTTGATGCACGGCTGGCGCCACTTGCTAACTTCGGGTTTGATGAAGAAGGCTTACTGGCACGGGTTGACAGCCGCACCAAACTGGTCTTTATCTGCAATCCCAACAACCCTACCGGAACCTGGTGGAGCCGGGATCGGCTGATCCGATTTCACGAAAGATCAGCGCTGACCTGAATAATTCATGTTGATCATCCAGCATTTTCCTGCATAACATGTCCACGGAATTTTTGTTTGGAATTATAGAGCCTGATACCCTGTTCAGGAGTAAACCATGACCACGCCCAACGAAACATCCCTGTACAAGACGCTGCCTTTGGCGACAGACCAAGCGATACGCCGCCGTTATATGATTGTGGATGAACCGATTGTCGGCAACTTCAGGTTCGGCCTGTTGCTGGAGGATCTGGACATCATGGCTGAGCAGGCTGCGCTGGGCTATGCACGGCAGATTCATCCCGATGCGAAGGTGGTCACTGCCGCCATTGACAATATCATCGTCCGACATGTGGTGGACAATGACCGTGACATCCAGATCGACGCCCGGATCAACCATGTGGGCCGGTCGTCCATGGTGGTAGGGATGCGGGTAGAACATGCAGGTCTACCGGCTACCCATATCGCCTCCTGCTNNCCTGCTACTTCACCATGGTGGCCCGCGGCGGAGAGGCGGCGGAAGAAAGCCGGGTACTGACGCCCCTGGAATACAGGGATGACCTGGAGCGGCGGCGGGCTGAAAAGGCGCTGGAGGAGCGTGAACTGTACAGGCAGCAGCAGGCGGCCCTGCTGGAGCCGCCCAGCCGCGATGAGTATGAAATGCTGCGTCGGCTGCACACAGCCCAGGATGAACCGGGCTTCAGCGGCCTGAAGGCTGACCGGCTGGTGGTGGATGCCTGGGAGCGGATGTACCCGGAGCAGGAATATGTGCCGCACCGCATCTTTGGCGGCTACATCATCCGCCGGGCCTATGAACTGTCATCAATCTGCGCCGAACTGGTAGCCCCCAACCGGGCGATCATTGCAGCGGTCAACCGGATCAACTTTTTCCACCCGGTCCGGCTGGGGGACAAACTGCATTACACCTGCCGGGTTGTCTACACCGACTCAAGTTTCATCTGTGTTGAAGCCGGTATCGAGCGGATCAGCCGCGACTGCACCAGCAAGGCTCTTTCCAACTCCTGCCTTTTTACCTTTGTCAATGTGGATGCCGAACAACGCCACCAACCGGTACCTTATATCTATCCCACTACCTATGCCGAAGATGCCCGCTACCTGGTCGCCCATCGCAGCCATCGAGCCATGATTGGGCATTATGCGTTGTTGTGAGTGATGATTTTTTAGCTGTTTTTTGCCGGTATAACCTGACCGTTGATTAAACGCATCAAATGATCAGGCTGCGGAGAAATCATGCTGCACCAGTTGGCGCAGGTGCAGTTTTGCAATCAAGATGACATTACCATCACTATTTTAGTGGCGAATAAGACCCGCCACGATTGGGCGACCACAAGGGGTCGCCCCTACGATTGGTGTCATCTTGAATGCAAACTGGAACAAGGAGCTTTAAGCCTATTCACTTACAGCTCCTAACGACCGTTAAACACCGGTTTCCGCTTTTCAAGAAAGGCCTGCATCCCTTCCCTCTGATCCTCGGTGGAAAAACTTAAGGCAAACAGATCAGCCTCATAGCGGCAGGCATTGGGCAGATCCATCTCCAGGCCGTTCTGCACCACCTCCTTGCAGAGCCTCAGCGCAACAGCGCTCTTTGATGCCAGCTTCAGGGCCAGGTCACGCACACCAGACTGGAGATCAGCAGCAGGCAGCACCTTGTTGACCAGTCCGATCCGCCAGGCCTCCTGCGCATCGATCATCTCGCCGGTCAGGATCATCTCCAGCGCCCTGCCCTTCCCCACCAGGCGTGACAGACGCTGCGAACCGCCAAACCCCGGCAGCGTACCGATGTTGATCTCGGGCTGACCGAAGCGGGCCGTATCGGCAGCAATACGGAGATCACAGCCCATGGCCAGCTCACAGCCGCCCCCCAGGGCATAGCCGTTTACCGCTGCAATGAACGGTTTGGGACTCTGCTCCATGGCGGTGCAGATCCCCTGGGCCAGCAGCGCCAGTTCACGGGCCCCACAGACATCAAGCCCCACCAGCATCGAGATATCGCCACCGGCAATAAACGCCTTGCTGCCTGCGCCGGTGATGACCACAACACTGACCTCCGGCGCCTTGATCAGCGTCTGCACAGCATCAGCAAGCTCCTGCAGGGTGGACAGCCTTAAGGCGTTCATGGCCTGGGGACGGTTGACGGTTATGGTGGCGATACCGTCACTCATGTCAATCAGAAGATCCTGATAGCTCATGGTACTCTCTCCTTTACTTCACGAGGTGATCAGGCTGTGCAGCCTGTTTCCGTGCCAGTACCCTCTCAAAGGCAGTTACACAGTCGCCATCCCACTGGGCCCCGGAGCCACTGTGCAGGATCCCCAGGGCAACTTCCCATGTGCGGGCCTTCTGATAGGGTCGGTCGGTGGTCATGGCATCAAAGCCGTCAGCCACGGCAATGATCCGTGCCTCCAGCGGAATCTGCTCAAACGGCAGCTTGTTGGGATACCCCGTGCCGTCCACCCGTTCGTGGTGGGCAACAATGATGGCTGTTACGAGGTCCAGAAACTCAAGCCGGGAAAGGATCTCGGCCCCCACTGCAGGATGGCTGAGAATCTCTCTGACCACATCGGGCGGGTTCTTGGGACCGTGATCCTGAAAGATCCGGTCTGAACAGCCTATTTTGCCGATATCATGCAGCACACCGGCGATACGCACCAGCTCGATCCGCTCCTGATCAAAGCCCATCTCGACAGCTATCTCGGCTGCAAGAGCCGCCACCCGTTCAGCATGGCCTCTGGTATAGCTGTCCCGCGCCTCCAGGGCCTGGGCCATGGCAGCAACGGTCTGCACCGTGTTCTGCCTGATCCGTTCGTTCAATGCACGTAACTCATCAACCAGCTGCTCCAGCCTGAATTCACGGGCCTCCACCTTGACCATCATCAGCCCCATGGCCTCGGCAATAGACCTGATCGGCTCCGGTGTGCTGTCGGTGGTAAGTGCCATGATATCATTGGAATAGTCACCGGCCGCCACCCTGGCGATACTCTCAAGCAGCTGCTGCAGCCCTGCATCCCCCTGCTGCATGGTTTCCTCCCTTCTGCCCTGCTATTGAATTCAGACGGTCTGCTCTGCCAGATACCGGCACAGCTGTTGATACTGCTCCGGTCTGTTCATCCCCAGCAGCACCCCCTGATCAGGCACCGCCACCAATGCGGTAGTGCAGACTGTCAACAGCCCCCGCAAGCCGTCATCCCTCTGGTAGTCAGCTATCCTGGCACGCAGTGATGCTCTCAAAAGTGGCGGATGACCTTTGATTGCGCCACAGCAGGGAACCACGGCATCGGCACCCTGCTGCTGCAACGCCTCCTGCAAGCGGTGCAGGGTCTCAGGACTTACCAGCGGGCAATCCACAGGCTGCACAAAAAAGGCCTCCACCTCTTCTGCAAGGTGCAGTGAGCCGATCCTGACCGATGAGAACATCCCTGCTTCAGGCTGTGGATTATGCAGCAGTAGTACCGGCAAATCCAGCTGTTGCAGCGCCTCATGATTATTGCCTGCCACCAGATATATCCTGGCAATACCGGCGGCTTGAAAGGTCGTTACCAGCCGTTCAAGGGCACTCATTCCTCCCAGCTCCAGCAACGCCTTGTCACTGCCCATACGGCTGGAAAAACCGGCAGCCAGAATTATGGCCGCACTGTTCACTGCCTGCCTCGCCGTAACGCAATCATCTCAGCCAGGATACTGACGGCTATTTCCGCCGGTGTCTCGGCCTTGATGGCCAGACCAACCGGGCAGCGCACCCGTGCCAGATCAGTCTCACTGAATCCGGTCTGGCGGAGTTGCCCAAACAGCTCCTCCCGCTTGCGCCGGCTGCCCACCATGCCGATGTAGCCTGCCCCGGTATCCAGTGCCTGTGCCAGAACCGTCAGATCATGGGTGTGGCTGTAGGTGGCGATCAGCAGAAAACTGTTTGCATCAACCTCCCTGTCTGCCAAGGCATGCTCAAAGCAATCCAGCTCTACGACTGCAATCCCCTGCCCATAAGGATGGTCAGCCAGATAGTCAGTCCGGTCATCCAGCACCGTGACCACAAAACCGGCCAAGCGTGCCATTGGCGCCAGGACCTGGGCGATATGCCCGGCTCCGAAGAGCAGCAGCGCTGGAGGCGGAGCAACCCCTATCTCAAACAGTTGTCCGCCTGCAACTACCTGATCAGGCCCCAGCCAGGTCACGTGACCGTCGGTGTCCACCGCAACCTGCAATCGTGCTGGCTGCCCCTGTTGCAGACAACGGTTCAGGCTTGCAAAACAGGTGCGCGCAGCTTCAGTCAGCCGTGCCAGTAGCACCGTAACTGCACCACCGCAGGTCATTCCATCCTGTTCCGGCACCAGATTGAATCGCCTGAGCTGCCCGGCCTGATCAGGTGCAAGGCGATGCAGATCTTCAAGCACCTGCTGCTCAAGCCTGCCGCCTCCCACTGTACCGTTCATCTTATTGTTATGATCCAGCAGCAGCAAGTCGCCCACTGTACAGGGGGCAGAGCCGGTACGCTCAACCACCAGCGCCAAGCGCAGCGCAGCCTCCTTCTGTAGCGGCTTTGACAAGAGCCGTATCAGCTCAATCCGGTCGGTCATCAGCTTTCCTTATCAGCAGACAGGCCAGCCCGGCCAGCAGCAGCAGGCTGCCGCTCCCTGCAAACAGCAGATGGTATCCGCCACCGGCAAGCAGGGCGCCACCAGCCCAGGGGCCTGCAAAAAAACCGGCCTGCAGCATGATCAGCGACAGATTCTGGTTCAGCCCCCGTAACTCAGCAGGGGATCGATCAAAAAGCAGGGCATTCAAAAGCGGCATGGCAACACCCCACCCCAGACCGCACATAACCGCCACAACCAGCAAGGCAGCATCTGAAGCGACCCAGGGCAACAAGGCCGTTGCAGCGGCTGCCAACAGCAGTGAACCGCTGTTCAGCAGTCGCTTGTCAAAGCGGTCAAAGCAGGAACCGCCCAACAACCGGACCACCATCATCACCAGGGTGGCAAGGGTGAAAAAAGCGCCTCCGCCGGTCAAGCCGACACTGCTCACAAAGCCCTTCATAAAGAAAAATGCGGCGGCATACCCGGCATACAGCAGTGCGGTTGCCCCTAACAGCAGCAGAATAGCCGGACTGCCCAGACTTTGACGCATACCGCTAAATGATGCGCCAACAGCCGCTTGCCGTTCCTGTTCAAAAACCGGCAGCAACAACAGCAGGCCCGCTGCGGCAAGCGCCAGCAACGAACTCCACTGCAGCACGGAACCAAGGGCAACCGGACTGATCTGAAACAGGTCAAACATGGGCGGCACCGCAGCATAGGGGGCCAGGCGGACCAGCGAGATCAGACCAAAGGCCCTGCCGCTCATCTCACGGGGGATGCAGAGCACAAACAGCGGCATCAGGGCAGCCACCACGCAGATAAAACCGGCCCCCTGCAACAGACGGGCAGCCGTAAACAGCGCAACATCCGTCACACTGCCTTCCAGCAACAAGGCCAGAGCCAGCAGCAGCGCCCCTCCCAGCAGCCAGCGTCGGGCAGTGCGGGCAGTCACAAAAGGCGTGATCAACACCTGCACCACCAGAGCGGCCAGGGCATCGGCGCCAATGATGAAGCCGATTGAAGAGTCGGCCACTCCCAGGTGCTTCAGGTATTCCTGCAGGGGGAAGAACAGGGCCACAACTGTGGACACCGCAAAAAACTGGGTCAGCAACAGCAGGAAAGAACGTGAAATCAGAGAGGGGGTCATTGATCAAGCAACCGCAGCAACAGATTAGCTGCCACAGCACGGCGGTAGTCGGCTGTGGCGCGGATATCGTCAATGGGGCAGACCGCCTGCCGCACCTGTTCTGCAACAGTGCTCAGGGTTTCTACAGTCAACGGCTTATTGATCAGGGACTTTTCCACTTGATTACAACGCATCACAGTCGGCCCGACACTGCCCCAGGCAAAGCGGGCCTCTGCAACGGTGCCATCATAAGCCAGCCGTACTGCGGCTGCCAGCGAGGCCACGGCAATGGCCAGGGATTTGCGGCGACCCACCTTTTCAAAGCGCTGGATGGTCCAGGGTTGCGGTGGCGGCAGGATGATGCGGGTGATGACCTCTCCCGGTTGCAGCATGGTTCTGCGCGGGCCGGTAATGAAATCAGCTATCGGAACCTGACGGTTGCCTATGGCTGAACGCAGCTCCAGCCGGGCATCCAGCAGGTACAGGGCAGGCAGGGAATCAGCCGCCGGAGAAGCGGTGACTATATTGCCGCCGATGGTGGCCATATTGCGGATGGCCGGACCACCCACGGTTGAGGCTGCCTGGGTCAGCAGGGGATAGTGCTCCTTTAGCAGAGGACTGCGCACAATGGCGCTGAACGGGACAGCCGCACCGATGCTGAAACTGCCGTCAGCTTGTTCTTCGATCCGGGACAGCTCTTCTATCCGCTCCAGACAGATAATGGTTCCGGTATGCTGCAACCCGTGACGCAACGCTACCAGAAGATCAGTGCCACCGGCCATGATTCTGGCTTCTGGCTGCTGCTGTAGCTCAAGCAGTTCATCAGATGTTGTTGGAAAACTAATATGACTCATGGGGCCTACCTCCTGCCCGGCTGTCAGTACACCGCGTCGTGGTCACCCACGTTTACCGGAATGATCTCCTGATCCTGAATCAGGAATTCAAGCGTAATACGGTAGGAAAGATTGATGGAAACCGAATGCAGGCTTAAGAGTCGGCCAGCAAGCGGATGCAGCCGCAGTGAGGGGTGAAACGGGTTCGCTTCCAGCAGTTGCAGAGTTTTCAGATACTGTTTTTCCAGCTCGGGATGACGCTTCAAAAAACGGTGCGCCCGCTTTTCATATTGTTCGGTAAAGACCAGTGACCAACTCATGCTGCTACTTTCAGGCGGGCAACATGTTCTTCGGGAGTTCCCTTGATAAAACGCCCTTCAGCAAGGTCGGCGCGGGTCTGGGCAAGCGCCGCTTCCAGCTCACATTCCCGCAGATAATGGTAATGCTCCATATCCATCACCACAAAGCGCTCCTTGCCCCGCACGGAAATAATCGCTTCCTGCTGATTGGCCAACATCGCCTCTATGGCGACAACACCTTTTACTTTCAGATCATTGGCTGATATATGCGGCATAGTAACCTCCCTGTCACTGCTTATAATATTCTTAGCAATATCATAAACAACACCACAAAGAACACTATTAAACTTCGCAGCACTCCTGAACTGCCCGTTCCACCGCATCCACAATCTTGACATACCCGGTGCAGCGGCAGAGGTTGCCTGACAGCCCTTCCCTGATCTGCTCACGGCTCAGTGGTTCATTCTGCCGGACAAGCGCCAGTGAGGCCATCTCCATGCCGGGGATGCAGTAACCGCACTGCACCGCCCCTTCCTCGCTAAAGGCGGTCATCAGGGCGCGGCCTTCTGCGGTCTGCTGCAATGCCTCAACGGTCTCCACCTGCCTGCCCTCCAGCTGGGCAGCCAGCATCAGGCAGGCCAGCCTGGGCAGGCCATCCACCAGAATGGTGCAGGCGCCGCATTCACCGGTGCCGCAGCCCTCCTTGCTTCCGGTAAGGCCCAGATCCTCCCGCAGCAAGTCGATCACCCGGCGGTCAGGCGAACCGTCATATTCAGTTGAGAGACCATTCAGATGAAAGATGATCTTCATATCCATTCGTTCCAGCTTTCTTTAGGTATTTTGCATAATCCGAAAACTCTTTTGCTGAGCACGCGAAACAGGATTCCTTCCAAATCAGCCCCTGCCTCCGCCACCGACAGGAGCATCTCCTCCCCTTTACGGCGCACCAGCATCAGGCTTTTCAGCTACGCAAGCTCTTCAATAACACCAGCTATATGGGGATACCCGACCACCTGCATACCATTACTGCGCTGCTGACGTTCTGTTGCCCCGCAGATGAGCAGCCCCGGCTGGGCAGCCACATTCAGCTTGCGGTAGTGGTCAATCCCTTTCCAGGCGCTTTGCTGGATAGTAGCACCCAGCTTGATCTCAATCGGAACAATCCCCGTGGGCGCTTCAAACAGCAGATCCACCTCATGCCCGGCATTGTCGCGCCAATAATAGAGGCGCGGCTCACGCACCATGTTCAGGCGCTGTTTCATCAGTTCCGTCACCACAAAGGTTTCAAACAGGGCTCCCACCAAAGGATGATGCGTGATCTGACCGGCCTGCTCAATACCCAGCAGGTGGGCAGCCAGCCCAACATCCCAGAAGTAGAGCTTGGGTGATTTGACCAACCGCTTGTTAAAGTTTTCAAAATGGGGGTGCAGCAGGGTGATGATGAAGCTGGCTTCCAGCACAGAGAGCCATGCACGGGCAGTTCCGTGGTTGATGCCGCAATCGGCAGCCAGTGAGTTGATGTTGAGAATCTGTCCGGTACGTCCGGCGCAAAGCCGCAAAAAACGGGTAAAGAGAGCCAGGTCTTTGACAGCCATGATCTCGCGGACATCCCGCTCAACGTAGGTGGTCAGGTAGAACGAGAGCGCCTCAACAGGGTCCAGCTGATCATTCAGAATACGCGGATAAAACCCTTCAAACAGCATCTGTGAAATTTCCGGCTGCGGAGCCTGGGCGTAGCGTTCCTGAAATGAAAACGGCAAAAGCTTCAGGATGGCTGTACGTCCGGCAAGTGATTGGCTAACCCGCTCCATCAACAGAAACTGGTGGCTGCCGGTAATAATATAGACACCTTTGCGGGCCGGGTCGACATCCACCAGCACCTGCAGTTCCGAGAGCAGGCCCGGTACCCGCTGAATCTCGTCGATCACCGCGCCGCCTGCCGCGTAATCCCGCAAAAAACCTTGCGGGTCGTTCGTCGCATAGTCGCGCAGGGCAAGCTGCTCAAGAGAGACGTATGGCTTGTCGGGAAAGGCCATCCGGCACAGGGTGCTTTTACCTGACTGGCGCGGCCCGACTATCGTCACAATCGGGTATTGCCCGGCCAGCCGGAGCAGTTCCGGTTGTATGGTTCGATGTATGAGCATGTTCAGTACGTTAGCATTGTTTTATACAAATTTACAGTTGAAATCTGATTTTGTATGAATTGATGCGTTTAATGGTTTTATTGGACAAAATCCCCTCAGCAATTGCTCTGACCCACCATTCTGCGGTTAATCAACAACGCCCCCTAATATCCCAGCAAGATATCCCTTTTTCACCTGGAGATTCCTCTTTTTTAGCAACACTGCTGCTACCGGGCAGCCGGATGTAATTGGCTGCCCGGCAAACAGCGGTGATTAATACACATCAATCAGGCAGCACACTTTGCCTCAATGTAGGCGATCATCCCAGCCAGGGTATCAATATTTGCGACATCGTCAGGATTGACCCTGATCTTGAAAGTATCTTCGGTCAGCACCAGAAGCTCCGAGATATCCAGCGAATCCAGTTGCAGTTCCTCACGAAGCGTCATTACCGGTGTCAGTTCTACCTGGGCCAGTCTGCCCTTGCCGATCTTCTTGACTACCTCATACACCTGTTCTGTTGTGGTCATGCTTCACTCTCCTTGGTATGAATTTGGCCGCCTCCAGGGGCGTACCATCGAACCAGCGTTGAACCCCAGCTAAGACCGCCACCAAAACCGGTCAGCACCAGACGGTCGCCATGGTGTATCCGTCCTGCTGCCCGCGCTTCATGCAGGGCGATCGGAATGGTGGCAGCCGAGGTATTGCCGTACTCCTCTAGGTTTATCACAATTTTGTCCATCGGCAACTCCAGACGTCCTGCTGCCGCCTCAATAATCCGGCGGTTGGCCTGGTGCGGGATAAACAGGTCGATCTCATCCACGGACAACCCTGCTGCTTCCAGTGCCCGTAAGGCAGAGTTGCCCAGTACCCGCATGGCAAACATGAAAACCTGATTGCCATCCATCCGCAGGTACTGCAACTGCTCAGTCAGGGTTTCCGGCGAGGCGGGCAGACGGCTGCCACCTGCCGGGATCAAGACCGCTGTATGATCCAATCCGGTTGTGCCCACATCGGTGGCCAGCAGACCGTATCCCTCCGGCACAGCGCCGATTATCACCGCGCCGGCACCGTCACCGAACAGAATGACACTGTCTTTATCCATTGGATTGACAACATGCGACAGGATCTCGGCCCCCACCACCAGCACCTTGCGGCAAAGCCCGCAACTGACCGCATTGCAGCCCAGCACCAGCCCGTACACAAACCCGGAACAGGCAGCGGAAAGATCAAAACAGGCAGCAGCGGGTATGCCCAGCGCATGCTGGACAAGGGCAGCCGTGGACGGTGTCGGATAATCGCCGGTGGAGGTGGCGACAATCACCATGCCGATCTCTTCCGGGGCAGCGCCTGCATCGGCCATGGCCCGCCTGGCCGCCTCAATGGCCAGATCAGAGCAAGCCTGCTCCGGCGCGGCAATCCTGCGGCTATGGATGCCGGTCCGGTTGTAGATCCAGTCAGTGCTCACCTCAAGGCGCGCAGCAAGCTCTTCGTTGGTCAGGCGCTGTTCCGGCAGATAGGCGCCGCTCCCCACAATACCGGCCGCTGTCTGCACGCTAGCGCCTACCGCCTTGCCGCTGATCTGTGGTTTCTTGCATATGGTCGGCTGCAGCGCAACAGGGGCGGCAGGCTGCCCGTGCGAGTCAAACCGAAGGAACGGGCTGCAGGGGCGGACAACCTCACCGGCTTCCACAAACAGCTCGGCAATCGTGCCGGATCGCGGCGCATGAAAGTCATAGCTGGCCTTCTGCCCCTCCAGCTCGGCCAGTGTCTGCCCTTCGGCCACGGTCTCGCCAACCGTTACCAGCAGTTTACCCACCAGAATCTCTTCATCAGCCGGGTTATGGCCGGGAACCAGCACCATATCATCCCTGACTGCGTTGCTTTCAGGCCAGCTGATCTCCAGTTCCAGCAGTTCTGCCGCAGCCTGCAGAGTTGAGCGGACAGAAGGAAGCAGCGCCAGTTGGTTGGCGTTGTTGGAAGGCAACAGCACATCAGGCCGGGCCACCCTGCGACAAAGCGCTGCCGGGGCATGGGTGGTTACCCAGGCGATCACCTCTGCGCCAAATCCTGCGGTCAGGGTATCTTCATGCACCACCAGCAACCTGCCGGTTCGTTGCGCCGATTCCAGCACCGCTGACCGGTCCCAGGGGGCGATAGTCCTCAGATCCAGCAGATCGCAGGCCAGCCCGGCGGTTGCCAGCAGCGCAGCCGCCTCTTCGCAGATCGCAACCGTGTTGCCCCAGCAGACCATGGTCAGATCAGTACCGCTGCGGAGTTTGCGCGCCTTGCCCGGCGGTACGAACAGCCCGGCAACATCGGCAGGGGCGTAATTGACAGGAGCATGCAGCAGGTTGTTGGGGTAGAGCAGCACCGTGGGTGTCCGGCTGCAAAAGGCGGCCTGCAACAGCCCTGCAGCATCCGGGGCATTGGAAGGGACAAAGACCTGCAGTCCGGGGAGATGGGCCAGCGCCCCTTCCGGTGAATGGGAGTGAAACGGCCCCAGTCCGTGCCGGTAACCGCCGTAAGGAGCCAGCAGAATCAGCGGGCAATCGGTCTCGCCGCCGCTGCGCCACCAGTAGGAAGCGGCATCGCAGGTCAACTGGCTCCAGGCATGGGGCAGAAAATCGGCAAACTGGATCATCACCACCGGTTTTTCACCGGCCAGTGCCCGCCCGATGGCGCTTCCCACCAGCGTAGCCTCGGCAAGCGGACCATTGCAGACCCGGCCGGGAAAGCGCGATGAGAGCCCCTTGGTAAGCCCCAGCACATCCCCCTTGGGATCTTCAATATCCTGACCACGCAGGGAGACCGTCCCATCCTGCTGGAGTTGAAGGGCCAGCACGGCGTTCAACGCCTGGGCCATGGTGCAGCCCTGCTCTGCAAAGGGGGCCTGTTCCGGTTGATCCAGGTTCTGAAAAGCCGGTGACGCCTCAAATTCCGGTTCAGGCAGCGGAAAACTCCTGGCAACGGCCAATGCCTGTTCAATCTCTGTTTTCACCTCAGCCTCAAGGGTCTGCAGCTCCTGTTCGGTCCGGCCTGCATCCAGCAGCAGGCGACGCAGGTTATGCAACGGGTCTTGCGTGGTCCGCTCGGCTGCAAGCTCGGCAGCATCCCGATAGGTTTCCTGGCGGTCTGCGCTGGAATGTTCGCCGATCCGGGCCATATCAAGCACCACAATCTGCGGTTGTTGAGCGGATCTGACACGATTGACCGCCTCTGTCAGCCCTCTGCTGCAGGCAAGCGGATCTGATCCATCAAGGTAGCTGATCGGAATGCCCCAGTATTCCCCCAGCAGCCGTCCATCCGGCAGGTGCCAGAAGGTCTTGCCGCTGGTGGGGCAGGAAATGGCCCAACGGTTGTTGTGGATCAGAAACAGCACCGGCGCTGTTTCACGGGCAGCCTCGGCCAGGGCCTCAAACACCTGCCCCTGCTGTGTGGTGCCGTCTCCCATGGAGGCCAGCACGATCGCATTGCCGGTTTTGGCCTTTAACGCCAATGCCGCGCCCACCGCCTGCAAAGGGGCCTGTCCCAGCGGCCCGGAGATGTTGAAGGTCCGTCTGGCAGATGAGACCAGCAGGGGGTGCAGATTTCTCCCCCCTGCCGGAGAAAAGGCCCGCCCCATGGCTGAGGCCAACAGCTCTTCCGGTTTCCAGCCCTGCCTGAGCATCAGAGGCCGGTCACGGTAGTGCAGGAAGAGCAGATCCTGCTCCATAAACGCAGGAAAGGCAGCCACCGCCTCAGCCCCGGCAGAAGAGACGCAGAAGTCGATCAGCCCCTGCTTGTGCAGTTCTTCTTCCTGCTGATCAAGATAGCGGGAACAAAGCATCAGACGATAGGTTTCAAAGGCATGCAGCATACAGACGGTTCCTTTTCAAACAACAAAAGCAGACTGATCTTCAGGACAGACAGCGCTATGCGGCAGCCAGGAGTCTGGCGGAGTCCGTCAGGCTCATAAACGTGCATCAATCAAGGCAACCATCTCACCAACGGTCTTAACCGACAGGGCTTCCTTGATGGAAAACTGCAGCTTGAAGCAGTCTTCAGTCAGCACCAGCAGTTCGGTCATCCCCAGAGAATCAAACTTCAGGTCATCACGCAGGACAGACTCAGGTTGTACCTCGGTCGCAGCCAGCTTGCCTTTTTTGGCCTTCAGAATCAGTTCCGTTACTTTTTCTGCTGTTGTCATCGCACATACTCCTTTTTGGAATAGGGCGCCTCAAACAGGGCGCCTGTCTGTTTTCAGCCCAGCACCGACTTACGGTCTGTCTGAATAAAGCCCAGCAACTCCCTAGCGACCGGGCTGTACAGCTTTATACCGTCATAATCCGGTTCTTTACCCAGCACCTGCTGCAGGGCGATACCATCACTGCCAAACCAGCGCGGAAAGAGGCCGCCCAGGAAGAAACCGCGCTGCCGCATCTCTTGCACCGCCGCAGTGGTACAATCCAGCCCGGCGGAAAGCACCACCTGCAGACTGACCGCCTGCCGTTGACGGGCCTGTTCCAGCAGCTGATCAAGAAAGGCAGGCCAGTTCGCCCCCAAAGAGCTGACCGAGATTCTCCAGGTACCGGCGTCGCTGAACCAGACATCAGAAGAGGCTGTCTCACCTGTTAGCGGCAGGGGCGCGGAACCAGGCAGCGCCGTTCTTGGACGTAATGGAGTCAACAGTTTTTGCAACGGCTCAAGGTACTGTTCAGGAAGGTAACAGAGATCCGGCGGGTCGGACTGTTCCAGAAACTGCAGCAGGCAGGCCACCCGTTCGGTTTCCGGCCCATGCTCCTGAAACGAGGCCCCGTTCACTTGATCCAGCATCAGGGCATAGTCACCAAAGCCACATTTCACGCCGCCCATCTGCGTAAAATAGTGATGACAGACCGCCTCGCCGAAAATACCGTCACTGCCCGTGGCAGGGATATTTTCAGGTTGTGCATAGTGTTGTAGCAGCAGCCAGGCCAGATTGCTCCCGGCGCTGCCGGGCAACACCAGCAGATTACCCCCTTCCCACAACTGCGGGTTTGGGGCGTTTTTATACAGCGCAATATACCCGGCCGGATTACCGACAGCATCAAAGGCGATCGAGGCATCCAGCCGTCCCCCCTCAATCTCCGCCATGATCAGATCAGCGTGGTAGACATACTGCACCGGAAAGGCATCTCCGTAAATTGCGCGAAAAAGACCAGGCACCGCAGCGACACAGGATTGGTCAACTTTTTTAATGATAATATCTTGATCTGCCACGAGTTTCTAACTCCTTGGATATAGGGGATACGGCTCAGGGATGCACTGCGCTACCAGGTACCTATGGCAGGTTCTGTGCCAAAACATACTACTGAAGTTACAGCATGTTACAAATCATGCACTGCAAACTCTTGTCCACAACTGCCAACTGTGTTGGCGCCAGCGCATCAGCTTTACGGCTATAAGGGATGCAGAAATTACCAATTTAGCAATTGATATGCAGGTGCAAGCTATGTTCGCCCTGTTGCCGGCAATTACCTCTGGCGCTCACGTTCGCATGGGCAAATTCCGGGGACCAGGAATTCCCACAGATGGGCGGTACATCGATCCGGGCATTTCCTTGTTGGAATCGTCTTCATTTTCGGTCGTTTACGCCTCTGGTTTTTTCAATAGCAACATAACAAGCAGCGGAGCCTTAGCCTCCAGGGCGGTCAGGTCGAACCGCTAATTGGACATTTCAGCCTTGCCATTTATCCACAACTCTGATTCGCTAAGATCAACATTGTCATTCCACACAATGCCATAACCGGCTTGGTCTACGTGGACGTTTTTAAAAAAAGCGTCATCTTTAAGCGGGTAGAAAGAGGATTCTTCGAGGAGGGGAGAACAGTCATAAACTCTTGTGTCCCCTGTTATAAATGTAATAAAGAGCTGTTTTCCTGAAAGCGGCGTTACTGACTTTACTTTTGGGTAAGTTGCCATGGCAATATCACTCCAATCCAGGAAGTTGCTTGAATTGCTGTGTCTTCCACATTTCCAATAACTCGGCTTGGTAACTTTGTGTCCAATCTCGAACCATACGATCTGCTCTGGCTGGTAGATCTCCTTCGATAATCTCGCAGCTTTGAATGTCATAAACTCCGTTGAACTCCCCATAAATGGCGTGAAAATGGGGAACGCCATGTTCCTTGAAGTACATTTTGATCAAAATTCCGTAAAACCTCGCTATTATTGGCATAATCATTTTCTCCTTTCGCCGCTCTTGTTTTCGTTAATGCCAATTTTATACAGTTTTTAGGAAATCCTCAAATGCCTCTTCAACACTCGTGCTATTTTTAAATTCGAAAGAGCAGTACAGTCAGGTCTTGAAATATCACTTTCTACTCAAAAACTAACCTTTCAAGACCTGACCCCGTGTCTTCCCTTTGTTGGAATCGTCTTCTTTTTCGGTTGTTTACGCCTCTGTTTTTCAATAGCAACATAGCAAGCAGCGTCCCCGGAGCCTCCCATGGGCATATGCCAGACAAAGAAACTGGTCGTAGGTTGAAAACGTCTTGGCCCAATATTCTCCACGGTAACGCTGTACGCAAAGGTTGAATTCATACCGGGGCAGATGAGACAGAAGTTGCTTGAAAACGGTGGGACCGGTGTGCATTGTTACCCTCCTGTAAAGCCAGAAAGGGTACACCCGGAACGACTCAATGTCTAAAAAAGAACAATAGCGTCAAAGAGCAATAAAATTCAATTATTTATGGCCGTACTATCAAAATTTACCGGACAGTAGTGCCTATTTTACTTGATT
>DKFG01000068.1:1498-4521 GCA_002452325.1 Geobacter sp. UBA6802 | reverse complement strand
TTCCGGAAACAGCGGACGGATCGGACGGTCGATCAGGCGGCAGATCAGTGTCTCAGCATCGGCCGGACGGGCTTCACGCTTGAAGAAACCACCGGGAATCCTGCCGCCGGCGTAGGCCTTCTCGGTGTAGTTAACGGTCAGCGGAAAAAAATCCTGCCCTTCCTTGGCCTCTTTGGCAGCAACGGCGGTCACCAACACCATAGTGTCACCGGATTGCACCACCACCGCACCATTGGCCTGTTTGGCCATCTTGCCGGTAGAAATCTTGACCTGCATGTTACCTACGGTCGCCTCAACGCATTGTTCATTGAACGTCATTACTCTTCTCCCTTGCTGAATAGTGCGCTGGGGCCGTCGACAGACCTGTCGATCACTGATCATCAGGTCTATCCACGCCCCCAACACTTGGTTGACAAAAAAAGAAAGGGCCTGAAACAGCCCTTTCTCACTGCAAAACAACAGGCAGCTTCCTTGGCTGTGCCGGAAGCTGCCTGACTGTTACCTACGGATGCCGAGCTGCTCAATCACTTTCTTGTAGCGATTAAGGTCACGAGACTTGAGATAGTCAAGCATGCGACGGCGCTGACCTACCAGTTTCAGCAGACCACGACGACTGTGGTGATCTTTCTTGTGTACCTTGAAATGATCGGTCAGATACACGATACGGGCTGTCAGAATAGCGATCTGGACTTCCGGAGAACCGGTGTCACCTTCATGCTTCTTGAACGTATTAATGATTTCTTGCTTTTTCTCTGTTGCCAGCACCTGTTGGCTCCTCCTGCACTACATCGGGATTATGTGTCGAAACACCGGTAAACCATTCAAAGGCTAGTATCTGTAGCACACCTCGTTTGAACTGTAAAGCATTTACGTTAGTTAAAAACACGTTTCAGCTCAATCTGACCATCAACCGTTTTTTCAGCAACGGCCAGTAACTGGTGGTTATGACAAAGCCGTATCAGCCCAGGCAACATACCATCCAAGGACAGACGCGGCAGTACGCCATTACGAAGAGGCAGCAGCTCTTGATCGATAACCTCGCACGGCTGTAGATGCGTGAGCGCCTGTTCAATCGTAACCAGATGGTTTTCCACGCTACCCTGGAGAACGGTATCACCAAGCTGCTCCAGTGAGCAAGCTGTATCAAGCCTGAAAGGGCCGCTCAAACTGCGTCGCAACGCGGTCAGACAGGCGCCACAGCCCAGCAGTCGCCCCAGGTCATCAGCCAGGGTCCGTATATAGGTGCCACGAGAGCAAAGTACCCGCACTTCAGCAACTGGATACTCATACCGCAGCAGCTCAAATTGATGAATCAGCACGCGCCGGGGCTGGCGTTCAACAGTGACCCCTTTGCGGGCCAGCTTGTAGAGCGGCTGCCCCCCCTGCTTGATGGCTGAATACATGGGGGGCAGCTGACTGATTTCGCCGGTAAGGTCTGCCATGGTCTGCAGCAACAGCTCGTGGGAGATAGACGGGATAGCACACTCGTTCAGAATCGTCCCGGTCACATCCAGGGTATCGGTAGTTATTCCTAACCTGACGGTGGCCAGGTACTCCTTCTGCCCCTCATCCAGAAACTGGATCGCCTTGGTGCCTTCACCTGCTGCAATCGGCAGTACACCAGTTGCAAAGGGGTCAAGGGTGCCGGTGTGACCGACCTTCTTCGTACCCAGAATCCGACGCACCCGGTTGACAACATCGTGTGAGCTGATACCGGGCTGCTTGTCAATAACCAGAAAACCGTTTACCACCGGGCTGCTTCAACTGCTCTATAGACGATCCGCTTAACTTCATCCAGGCTTCCCTCTACCGTGCCTCCGGCAGCGTTATGGTGACCGCCGCCGCCAAAACCTTGCGCCAGCAAGGCCACATTCACGGTACCTTTTGAGCGGAATCCGATCTTGAACCTGCGTTCTTCCAGCTGACGGAACAGAATCGCCACCTCAACCCCGGCAACCGAACGGGGATAGTTGACAAAGCCATCAGTCAGCTCGGCATCGGTGCCGGTGACGGCGTACATATCCAGGGTCACGCTAATGGAAGCCACCTGCCCGTTTCTGACAAATTCAAGGGTGGGCAGCACCCGGCTCAACAGTTCAAGCCGTTTGCGCGGTTGGCTTTCAAACAGTTTTTCCGAGACTGACCAAGCGTTTAGCCCCCCTTGTTCCATTAACAGGCCGGCTACTTCAAAGGCCTCTCGATTAGCATTGGAATAACGGAAAGATCCGGTGTCGGTCAGAATGGCTACATACAGACAGAGAGCTGTGTTGTAATCAGCAGTAAAACCGTAGTCAGCTGCAACCCGCCAGACCAGCAGACCGGTGGCTGCCGCTTCGGTGTCGATCAGGTTATAAGCCCCGAAGTTCTCGCAGGTAAGATGGTGGTCAAGATTGATGGTTCGTCGGATCCGCTTGAAGCTGCAAAACTGCTTACCGGCCCGTCGGAACTCACCTACATCAAGCACAAAGGCCAAGTCATAGTCCTGATCAGGAATAGTATCAGTCACCTGATCAGCGCCGGGCAGAAAGCGGTACAACTCCGGCACCGGATCAGCCAGATGTACGGTCACCTGCTTGCCTGCTGCACGCAAAAAAGCAGCCATGCCCAGGGAAGAGCCAACGGCGTCGCCATCCGGCCCTTCATGGCTGACCACCAGCACGGTCCGGCTTTGCCGGATCGCCTCAACGATGTTCTGAATCGTCTCCTTCATCACCAGTCCCAACTTCCCGCAGCAGGTCATCGATCCGCTGACCATATTCCTGAGAATGATCATACTTGAACAGGATATCAGGGGTATAGCGCATTTTCAGCACCTTACCCAGCTCATGGCGGATATGGCCGGTGGCACTCTTCAGACCGGCCTCGGTATCCTTCTTTGATACATCATCGCCGATCACGGTAAAAAAGACCCGCGCCAGGTGCAGATCGTCAGTCACCTCCACCCCGGTGATGGTGACAAACCCGATCCGGGGGTCATTCAGCCCTCGCGACAGGATGATGGAGATGGTGGTATGGATGGTCTC
>DKFG01000068.1:262-1371 GCA_002452325.1 Geobacter sp. UBA6802 | reverse complement strand
TGTAGTTCTCCAGCCCCATGCCGCATTCGTAGCCGGTGGCAACCTCCTTGACATCATCCTTGAAACGACGCAGCGTGCCCAGTTTACCCTGGTAGACAACCACGTTGTCGCGCAGTAGACGGACCTGGGAATTACGCAGGATCTTGCCGTCTAGGATATAGCAGCCAGCAACGTTACCCACCTTGGGCACGGAGAAAATCTCGCGTATCTCGGCACGGCCAAGATACTTTTCCTTGAAGACCGGCTCAAGCAGACCTTCCATCGCCTTGCGCACATCATCTACTGCATCGTAGATCACGTTATAGAGGCGAATGTCGACACCTTCCTTCTCAGCCATGGCCTGAGCCTTGACCTCAGGACGGATGCTGAAGCCGATGATAATCGCGTTGGAGGCGGTTGCCAGGTTGACGTCGGTCTCCGTGATGGCACCCACAGCCGTATGGATCACATTCAGGCGGACCGCATCGGTGGAGAGTTTGCGCAGCGATTCGGCTACGGCCTCCACTGACCCCTGTACGTCAGCCTTGACAATGACATTGAGATCCTTGACCTCGCCCTTCTGAATCTTCTCGTAAAGTTGCTCCAACGACATCTTGGCATGCTTGGCCAGTNNTCACGCTGCTTGATCTGGCGCAGGGTAGCGATCTCCTTGGCCTGCTTCTCATCTTTCATAGCCACAAAGATATCACCAGCATCTGGCACACCGGACAGACCGACCACCTCCACCGGCATGGCCGGGCCTGCCGCAAGCACCCGCTCACCGCGGTCGTTCTGCATGGCACGCACGCGACCGGAATGAACACCGACCACACAGTAGTCACCGGTACGCAGGGTACCTTCCTGTACCAGCACGGTGGCAACCGGGCCGCGGCCCTTGTCAAGCTTGCCTTCTACAATCGTACCTTTGGCGGCCTTGTCCGGATTTGCTTTCAGATCCATCACATCAGCCTGCAGCAGCACCATTTCCAGCAGCTCTTCCAGATTGAGGCGCTGTTTGGCGGAAACCTCCACCATGGTGGTATCACCACCCCAGTCAGAGGCTACCAGACCGTACTCAGTCATCTCTTGTTTTACCCGCTCCGGCTTGGCATCCGGCTTGTCGATCTTGT
>DKFG01000068.1:0-195 GCA_002452325.1 Geobacter sp. UBA6802 | reverse complement strand
CCTTGGCGCCACGGGCACGCATGGCAGTGAAGGCCTCATGGCCGGGAGTATCCAGGAAAGTGATTTTGCGACCATGCAGCTCAACATCATAGGCACCAATATGCTGAGTAATACCGCCGGCCTCACCGTCGATGACGTTGGCTTTACGAATGGCATCCAGCAGCGAAGTCTTGCCGTGGTCAACGTGCCCCATGA
>DKFG01000164.1:17854-20271 GCA_002452325.1 Geobacter sp. UBA6802 | reverse complement strand
TAAAGACCTCCATCGCCTCATCCAGGGTACCGAAGCCGCCGGGAAAAACCGCCACCGCATCGGCCTCTTTCACAAAGGCCACCTTACGATTGAAGAAATATTTGTAGGTGACCAGCCGGGGATTGTTGTGCATGACCGGGTTGGCACTCTGCTCAAACGGCAGCTTGATGTTGACGGCAAAGGAGTTCTCGCTGCCGGCTCCCTCGTTGCCGGCCTGCATGATACCGGGACCGCCGCCGGTAATGGTCATCCAGCCCTGTTCCGCCAGCAGGCGGCTGAAGCGGATGCAGGTCTGGTAGATCGGCTCGTCAGGCCGGGTACGGGCAGAACCGAAAATGGTGACCTTTTTACGCTCACGGTAGGGACCAAAGACCCGGGTGGTGTAACGCATCTCCCGCAGGGTGCGGTTGATCAGCTTCAGGTCCGGCATGTAACTGGTTTCCTGACCGATTTTGAGCGAGGAAATAATCAGCTCCCGCACCAGATGCGGGTGTACCACCCCGCCTGCTGCGCTGATCAGCCGGTCAAGCAGCCGGTCAACCTCTTCGTTCGTATGGGAAAAACTTAACTCCATAGCACCCCCGGCATGGCGTTCAAACCGTGCAAATAGTCGCGTACCCTAGCACAGTTACAGCTAACTGTAAACCGCCGGCCTCGGGAATCACAGCTTGATTTTATCTGAAGCGCTAGTGTAGTATGCAACCTCTTTTGACAACCATTTATCGATACAGACAAGGAGTCCCGCACCATGCTTGACGTCATACGTAAAAAGAAGGAATCGGTCGTCATCAAGGCCGTTTTCGTGATCATTGTGTTGTCATTTATCGGCACCATTTTCCTGGTCTGGGGCAAGGGTGACGAAGGGATGGGCAGGAGCGCCGGCTATGCCGCCAAGGTTGACCGCACCACCATCTCGCTTGAGGCCTACCAGAACGCCTACCAGAACATGGCTGAAACCTACCGCCAGATCTTTGGCGCCAACTTCACCCCGGAGTTGGAAAAACAACTCAACCTTCGCCAACAGGCCATTGACCGCCTGATTGACAGCACCCTGATCATAAAAGCCGCCAAGAGCCAGGGGGTATCAGTCAGCAAGGAAGAAATCTCCGCTGCCATCGCCGGCATGTCGGCCTTCCAGCAGAACGGCAGCTTTGATTTCGGGCTCTACCAGCAGATGCTGAAAGCGAACCGGATCACCCCGGATGCCTTTGAAGAATCCAAAAAGCGTGAACTGCTGATTGAAAAGACCCGCAAGGCTGTGATGGACAAGGTCGTGATCAGCGATGACGAGGCCTTGAAGCAGTTCCACAAGGAACAGGACAAGCTGGAGTTGAGCTACGCTTCATTCAGTGCTGCCGATGTCAGTGCCGAAGTAAAACTTGGCGACGCCGACCTGCAGGACTACCTGACCAAAAACGCCGAGAAGTTCAAGAGCCCGGAGAAAATTGCCCTGTCCTGGTTCGTGCTGGAAAACAGCGGCCAAAGCCATGTGCAGGCGGTAACGGCTGAAGAGCAGGAGAGCTTCTACCGCAAAAACATGGATCGCTATGTTGACAAGGACAATGCCCCGCTCCCCTATGAGCAGGTAAAAGAGCGGGTCAAGGCCGATGCACAGCGCCAGAAAGCAGCCAAGGCCCTCTATGAAAAGGCTGCCGACACCCTGTTCCAGAACATCAAGTCCGGCGACCTTGGCTTGGTGGCAGCCAAGCTGGGCGCAAAAACCCAGGACACCCCGCTTTTCAGTGCAAACGCAGCTCCGGCCGCTCTGGCCGGTGAGACTGCCCTGCTGAAAAAGGCCTTTGAGTTGAAGCAAGGCGAGCTGGGCGGCCCGGTGGAGACAGCAAAAGGGATTTACATCTTCAAGGTCAAGGAGAAGAAGGCTGCCGAACTGCCCCCCCTGGCCCAGGTCCGCACCACGGTCGAACAGCAACTGCGCGCCCTGAAGGCAGCGGAGCTGGCAAAGCAGAAGGCGGTTGAGGCGCAGAAACAGCTGGCAGGCAACGGCGCCGGGCTGAAGCTGCAGGCGACCCCGGCCTTCGGCTACAATTCCAAAGGTGATCTGCCCGGCATCGGCAACTCAAAACCGTTGATGGAGAAGGTCTTTGAATTGACAACAGCCGGCGCAACACCGTCTGAACCGATGCTGGTGGGCAATCGCTGGTATGCGGTACGGCTGAAGCAACGCAACGCTGCTCCCCAGGCGGACTTTGCTCCCCGCAAGGATGAAGTCAAACGGCAGCTTCTGCCGGCAAAACAGGAAGAGGCGCTGCGTGCCTGGCTGAAGGAGCTGCGCAGCAAGGCCAAGATCGTGTACAATCCGGCACTTACCGCCGCTAATCAGTAACGTTGAAAACAAAGGAGAGCTGACATGTCCCAGCCTGTTAAACAAACCGATTTCCCCGGCCTGAAACTGGTCA
>DKFG01000164.1:0-17790 GCA_002452325.1 Geobacter sp. UBA6802 | reverse complement strand
ACGTGATCATGAACGAGCCGATCCCGGACAAGGGCAAGGTACTGACCCAGATTTCAAAATTCTGGTTCAGCCAGATGGAGGATATCATCCCGAACCACATCATCTCCACCGATGTGGCTGACTACCCGGCTGCCTGCCAGCCGTACGCCGAGGTGCTGGCCGGACGTTCCATGCTGGTCAAGAAGGCTGAGCCGCTGGCAGCCGAGTGTATCGTACGGGGCTATGTCTCCGGTTCCGGCTGGAAGGATTACAAGGCCACCGGTTCCATCTGCGGCATCAAACTGCCTGAAGGCCTGAAGGAATCCGACCGCCTGGCTGAGCCGATCTTCACCCCCTCCACCAAGGCCGAACTGGGAACCCATGATGAGAACATCAGCTTTGACGAGATGGTCAAGGTATGCGGCAAAGAACTGGCCGAGCAGGCCCGCGAGGCGACCATCAGGATCTACTGCCGTGCCCGGGAGATTGCCGACCAGAAGGGAATCATCATTGCCGACACCAAGTTTGAGTTCGGTGTCTATGAAGGCAAGCTGATCATTATTGATGAATGCCTGACCCCTGACTCAAGCCGTTTCTGGCCCAAAGAGCAGTACCAGCCCGGCGGCCCACAGCCAAGCTTTGACAAGCAGTTCCTGCGGGATTATCTGGAGACCCTGGACTGGGGCAAGACCGCTCCGGCACCGCCCTTACCAGAAGAGATTGTGCGCAAGACCGGCGAAAAATACAAAGAAGCACTGTTTAAACTGGCCGGAATCTCGTTGTAACCTATTCTTTCCCTGAATGAGACGCCGCCGGAACCTTCCGGCGGCATTTTTTTGTGCCGTCAGTTTGACCAACAGCCAAAAGCATGTATACTGGATCATATTTTTTTGAGAGTCAGTCGTAAAGGGGGCATACCATGAAGCTGGATGACGTCAAAAAGGTCGCTGCAGAAAAGGGAATCAAGGTTGGTAAATTGCGTAAGGCAGAACTGATCCAGCAGATTCAGCTGGCTGAGGGAAACGATCCCTGCTATGCCACCGGAAACGCTGATACCTGTGGGCAGGAACTGTGCTTGTGGCGCGAAGACTGCAACTGATCATTCCCAAAACCTCACTCAAATGAGCAAGACGGCCTGCCGGTGAATCACCGGCAGGCCGTCTCATGTACACATGCTACAGCAACGCAGTATCAGTAGGTGCCGCGCAGGTGTTTTCCTACTGCCTTGTCCCTGACAGAAATATGTCTGATCAGCCAGTCCAGCAGCAGCTTGTTGGTATCCAGCACCAGATCGATCTGGACGCCCTCGTCAGCTATCCTTTTTTTAAGATCTGCCAGCTTAGCGATAAACGACAGATGTTCCTGATGGTGTGATTCATAGTCAGGAAATTTGCTCTGCTTCTGCAGCTGCTCTTCATCACTAAAATGGGTAATCACATATTCGTCCAGGAAGTTCAGCAGGTACAGCACCTCGTCCCCCCCCTTCCCCTGCTTGCAGGCCGTAAGCAGCATATCAAAGCGCACCAGCAGTTCTTTATGCTGATTGTCAATCTGATCCACTCCCAACGCAAGCTCTTCACGCCACGAAATCCCCATCTTACCCCTCCTTGACTACGGCAGCAGTTTTTTTGCCACGACTGGCGGCAACCGTTTTCTTACGGGTTGTTTTCTTACCCTTATCACCTTCTTCAGCATGCATCCGGTCGTGCATCTTCTTGAGTGCCTGATCGACCGCATGGAATACTGTGTCTTTGCGGAATCTGCCGTTTTTGTCGGCTTGACCTGCCGGTACACCAGTCAGCAGCTCAATCCCCTGTTCAATCGTCTCAATACTCCAGACATGGAAGCGACCAGCTGCAATCGCCTCCACCACCTCTTCCTTCAACATCAGATGCCGCTCGTTACTCTTGGGTATCAGCACCCCTTGCTCACCGGTCAGTCCCTTGGCCTTGCAGACGGCGTAGAATCCTTCTATCTTGTGATTAACACCGCCGATCGGCTGAATCTTGCCTCGCTGATTGACACTGCCGGTTACGGCGATACCCTGACGAAGCGGTATGCCGGAAAGGGCTGAGAGCAGTGCATAGAGTTCAGTCGACGAAGCGCTGTCACCCTCAACCCCTTCGTAGTTCTGCTCAAAACAGATTGAGGCAGACAGCGACAAGGGATGACTGTGGGCAAACATGCCACCCAGGTAGCCGGTCAGAATCAGCACCCCTTTATCATGGATCGGACCGGACAGCTTGACCTCCCGCTCCACATTGACCATACCGGCCTGCCCCAGCCAGGTGCGGGCCGTGATCCGCGATGGACGGCCAAAGGTATGATCACCCAGCGAAATCACTGAAAGCCCGTTGATCTGTCCCACCACACTCCCTTCCGTGTCAACCATGATGGTGCCATCTTCAAACAGCTCCTGCATCTGCTCCTCGATCCGATTAACCCGATAGAGCTGTTCTTCTGCTGCCCGGCGCACATCGCTGCAACTGATCACCTGATGGCCGTCCCGCTCTGCCCAGAAACTGGCCTCACGCACAAAATCAGCGATCTCCATAAAGCGGGAGGAGAGCTTCTGCTGGTCCTCAACCATGCGGGCCGTATATTCCAGCAGACAGGCAATGCCGCTCCGATCAAAGTGCAGCAGCTGCTTCTCACGACAGATGGTGGCAACAAACAGGGCGTACTCCCGCACTACTTCGGGCGTACGGGCCACCCGGCTGTCAAACTCAGCCTTCACCTTGAAGAACTTGCGATAGTCAGGATCAAGGTAGTAGAGCAGGTAGTAGATCCAAGGGGTTCCCACCAGTATGATCTTGGCAGAAAGCGGTACCGGCTCTGGCTTCAACGACACCATGGTCATAAAGCGATACTGTTCAAGCACATCTTCAATCCGGATCTCCGCCGTGCGGATACAGCGCTTCAGCGAATCCCAGACAAAGGGATTGATCAGCACCTCTCGGGCATCGATCACCAGATAACCGCCGTTTGCACGATGAAGTGCTCCGGCCTTGATCATGGTAAAATCAGTGACCGCCACGCCGCCATACTGCATGACGTGCTCGATCCGGCCAAACAGGTTATTGTAGGTCGGGTTTGATTCAAAGACGATTGGTGCCCCTTCCGTCTCTTTGTGGTCTACCAGCAGGTTGACTTCGTATCGCTCAAAACTGGGTTCCTGCCGTGGGATCTTCAGCCCCGGAATCTGCGGCTGGTTCGGCTGAGGCTTAAAATCTTCGAGGTTCTTGAGGATATCTTCCTGCACCGTTTCAAGGTAGGTCAGCACCTTTTCCAGTCCGGCGTATTTTTCCCGCAACGGATCCAGACGATGCCCCAGGCACGACAGCCCCAGCTCACGGTCTGCCTGTGCCAATGACTCTTTGGTGCTCTTCTCGTTTTCGCGTACCTGACGCAGCACATCGTTCAACCGCTCGGTCAGAAGCTTGCCCTGCTCTTCCAACGTGTTCCGCTCTTCGTCAGTCAGGGCTTCATACTCTTCCTGGGTGAAATTGTGCCCGTCCTTCTGTGGTACGATCACCAGACCGGACACGGTGCGTTGCAGGGCAAATCCGTGTTCTTCCGATTCAGTCTCAAGGGTCTCAAACAGCTGGTTACTCTGGTTCTGGTACTGCTCAAGGATCTCGTTGCGGCGTGACTCGTACTCTTTGCTCTCAAGTGCTTTGGGGATATCCTTCTTGTACGCCTCGACCAGCTCCTTCATGTCAGCGGCCAGCTCACTGCCGCGACCAGCCGGCAATGACAGCGAGATGGGTGAATCGGCGTCCTTGAAGTTGTAGACATACACCCAGTCGTCAGGGGTCGCTTCTTCCCGGACCCGCTGCCGCAGGAGGTTGCGGATGGTAGAGGTCCTCCCGGTACCGGTCTGGCCAGAGATATAGAGGTTGAAGCCGGTTTCGCGCACCCCTAACCCAAACTCGATCGAGCGCAGGGCACGATCCTGCCCTACTGCATCCGCCAATTCCGGCAGATCAGCCGTGGTATCAAACTCAAACTGATCGGGATCACAGGTCCACCGTAGTTTTTCTACCGGTAAACGACATAGATCACGCACCACCATGTATTATACCCCCTATCAGATGACTACTCACAGAAGAGCCAACGCTACCGGCCCGTACTACCGATCTCCTCAAGCGAGGCCAACGCCCGCTGGACCGCATCCTGCACCTGTTGACTATCCGGCAGGGTTGCAGCAAGCTGTTCCAGGTAGCCCCGCTCCCGCAGTAGACGTCTGGTGCTTTCGAAATTCAGGTCATACACCCAGGATATCTGCAGCAGTTTAAAGTCGTTAAGAAACCGTGCCTGATCAAGCCTGATAATTGTACCCGCTGCCAGGGCATCCAGGCAGGCCGGTGTCACCTCTGGCAGATCGGGGAACCCCAATCCTACGGCAGAAGCGCGCTCCTGCTCCGGCTGACGGTAATAATCCAGAAACACCCACCAGATATCCAGCTTGTCGGCATCTCGGATCAGCCTGCTATATCGGTCAGCTGAAGAGGCAACCGCTGATGGCAGTTCCAGCAGGTTATGAAAACGAACCGCCTCTTCGATCAACAGCTGCTCATCTTCCGGCAGACCGGCCAACAGTTGCTCATCCCGAATCACTTCCAACGACAGACGGGCATGGTTGTCAGATTCACTGTCGCGGAAGGTACGCCAACGACGGTACTGCGGAAAGCGCCCTACATCGTGCAGCAGGGCGATGGCAAGGGCCAGCAGGGTCTGAGAGGAGTCAAGTCCCTCGCCTGCGGCTATCTCACGCATGCAGGTAACCACCCGATGGGTGTGTTCCTCCTTGAGGCGGATGTTACGCAGCCCTTCAGGATCAAGATCTGCAAACCCGCCCACAAACACAGCAAACCACTGTTCGAGACGGGCAAGATCAGCTGCCGTCATTACTCTTTTGACCCGCTGTAGATGGAGGCAATGCCGAAGGTTAACGACTGGCAGCGTACTGATTTGAAACCGATATCTGTCATGGTGGCGCAAAACTCTTCACTGGAGGGAAACTCCAGCACCGAGTCGGGCAGGTATTTGTAGGCGTCATATTTTGAGAAAAGACCACCGATGACCGGCAGCAGGCGGCGGAAATAAAAATGGTAGAGCCAGCGGAACAAAGCGGAGCGTGGAGTGGAAAATTCAAGGATGATCAGGCGTCCCCCCGGTTTAAGCACACGCCATAACTCAACGAGCCCCAGTCGCCGATCCACAACATTACGGATACCAAAGGCGATGGTGACCGAATCAAAGGAACCGCTGGGAAAAGGGAGGTCTTCACAGGGGGCAACCCTGAGATCTATCCGGTCGGCATAGGGGGAGGCTGCTACCTTCTCGCGCCCCAGGGCAACCATCTCCGGGCTGAAATCCGCTCCTATAATACGCACTGAAGACGGCGTTGTGCGTGCTATCTCCAGCGCAACATCGCCGGTGCCCGTGGCGACATCCAGGACCTGGCCCCCTGCCGTGGCCTTAACCAGGCGTACTGCGGTGCGGCGCCACCGTTTATCTATGCCGAAACTGAGCAGATGATTGAGGAAGTCGTAACGAGGGGCAATAGCATCAAACATCTGCTGGATCTGCTCCCCTTTGTGCGATAGCCTGAACATGGAATTTGCGGTACCCTTCAGCAAGCTTTGGTGGTATAAAAGAGCTCCAGCATTTATCACATTTTATCTTTTCACACCAGCAGAAACGCCGTATCGTCATGCTGGCTGCTGCAGGAGATCCCCGTTAATGCCGCAGTTCAGAATCCAGGACCTGCTCGATATTCTGATCATGAGCATCCTGCTCTATCAGCTCTACTCATGGTTTCGAAAAAGCCGTGCCATGCAGGTACTCGCAGGCCTCGGCATCATTACTGCCATTTATTTCATCACCCGGCAGACAGGGCTCCACATGACCAGCTGGGTACTCCAACAGGCCGGAACGGTTGTCATTGTCATTATTATTGTGGTGTTTCAGAACGAGATCAGGCAGACACTCTACCGCTTCAGCAAGCTCCGGACACTGGTGAGCGGCAGCAGACAAAAATGTTCCTCCGCCTCGTCAGCACTTGCCGAAACCGCCTTTAGCCTGGCCTATGAGCGGATCGGCGCCCTGCTGATCTTCCAGCGTGGCGACAACTTGGAGGAGCACCTCAGCAACGGCATTCCGTTGAACGCACTGATCTCCTCCTCACTTTTAAGCAGCATCTTTCAGAACAGTACGCCGCTTCACGACGGTGCTGTGCTTATCCACAACGAACGGGTGGAGCAGGCGGCCTGTCTGCTGCCACTCTCCGATGCGCAACACCTCCCCCAACAGCTTGGCACCCGGCATCGTGCTGCCTTGGGGCTGAGTGAACGAACTGATGCCGTGGTACTGGTGGTTTCTGAAGAACGAGGTGAAGTCTCGCTAGCCGTAGCCGGAGAGCTCACCCGCATACATACCCCGTCACAGCTGACCACACGGCTGACCGAGCTGCTGGCTCCTGATGAAAACAGCCAACGTCAACCGTTCATACGGCGCATCTTTGATGATCTGCTGCCAAAATCAGCAATCCTGCTTAGTGTAACCCTGATCTGGTTCTTGCTCTCCGCACGCCAGGGGGAGGTGGCGATCGTACCGGTGCCACTCTCCTTTCATGGCCTGCCGTCCGGCATGATCCTGACCAGGGTCTCCCCCGAGGAGGTGACGGTGCGACTCCGTGCCACCTCGGGCTTGGTTCCCTCGCCGCGCCAGCTCGACCTTACCGCCGACATCGATCTGGCGGCAGTCCACGAAGGAAACAACACACTACGGGTCTCCCTCTCCCATGTACGGGTCCCTTCCGGTCTGGTAGTAGTGGGCATTGAACCAACCAACATACGAGTAACAGTTCGCAGCACGACGATCAAATCAAAATAACGGCACGATTTATGCTTATTTAAAGCCGTTTCAAAACCTTGACATAAAACTGTTTTTGTTATAGAGAGTAAAATATTGTTACACAAAAAAACTGAAGGGAGGATCAATGAAACAGAGTAAAAGCCTGATAGCAGCTCTTTGCCTGTTGATCGCACTTCCCCTTCCGGCACTTGCATCCAAAACCCATATCGTCCGCAAGAATGAAAGCGTCGCCGGAATTGCCCGCAAATATCGTGTATCCGTAGATGAAATCAAGAACGCAAACAACCTCAGCAGCACACGCGTCACCAAAGGCACTACCCTGATCATCCCGTCCCGGGCCACAGCAGCAGAACCTCTGATTGAAAACTGCAGCACCTACACCGTTGCCAAAGGGGATTCCCTTTCCTCAATCGCCAGAAAAACCGGTAGACCTGTTGCTGAACTGCGACGTCTCAACAACATACAGGGCAGCAAACTCAAAATCGGACAGATACTGGCACTAAGCGACACTGCTGAAACGTGTGATCTGGTTGCTGCCCGACAGGCCAACCAAAATCGCCTGAAACTGGTTAACCGCGATCTGCTGAACGATGACGAGTTTACCAACACCCTGGCAGAACTGACCGACCTTGACACTGACGCTGACACCCCGGTAGACCTTGCTAAAAACCTCGAAAAGAGCGCCTCCGCCTTCACCAGTCTAAAAAAATCTGCTTATAGTTTTCTGGGAGCACGTTACCGCTTTGGCGGCAACAGCCGATATGCGCTTGATTGCTCCAGCTTCACCCAACAGGTATTCAGAGAGCAGGATGTCAGCCTGCCACGCACGGCTCGTGAGCAGTTCAGGATCGGCGCCGTGGTTCCGGTAGGCGACCTGCGCAAGGGTGACTTGGTTTTCTTCCGCACCTACGCCCCGTTTCCTTCCCATGTCGGCATCTACCTTGGCAATCGCAAAATGATTCACGCCTCATCCACAAGCCGTCGCGTAGTGGTCTCATCGATGGACACCCCCTACTACCTCTCGCGCTATCTGGGTGCTCGACGCATTGAAAAACTCAATCCTGATACAATCAACCTTGAGACACTGATCCTTGAAGTTGAAGAGGAACAGGATAACGATGTGCTGGCCAATGATTTTTTGGGGCTCAACAGCTCTAACACCTTCGCCAAGTAGCAGACTTCAGAACAACACCCCAAGACGGGCTCAGCAGTGAGCCCGTTTTTTTTGGCTCAAAGGCCCCATAATGCAAACCCTGCTCGCCTACACAACAGCACCTGACCAGCGCAGCGGCGACTTTGAACAACTGTTGCCGATCGGTCTCTGCTCTTTACACGCCGTACTCCGCTCCCAGGGGTACCCGGTTACCCTTGCCAACCTGAGCGGCGTCTCCCGGTCTGAAATCATGCAGCTGCTTCAGAACGGCCGACCGGATGTTATCGGGCTTTCGCAATGGACTCACAACCGTCACACAACCATTGCACTCGCTCGCCTGATCAAACAACAGTTACCGGACTGCCTGGTGATCCTGGGTGGAGGTCACGCCACTCACCAAGCAGAGCTGATCCTGCAACACCATCCGGAAGTGGACCTGGTGGTAACAGGAGAAGCAGAGCAGACGCTGCCCGAGTTACTGGATGCACTTGAACGCAAGGCGTGTATCACTGCTGTAGCTGGCCTCGTACTGCGACAGGGGCGTAACGTACATAGAACAGCCGCACGGGCACCGGTTCAGCAACTTGACAAACTACCATATCCGGCACGTTATCTTGATGACATGCTGTACGGCAATCAGCAGCTGCAGGCAGAGTTCATCACCAGTTCACGCGGCTGTCCGGCAGCGTGTCACTTTTGCGCGTCTCCAGCATTCTGGGGTCGTCAGGTACGTTTCCGCTCAGCCAGCTCAATAGTAGACGAGATGCGCTTTTTGCGTGATTCCTTTGGACTGATCTATCTTTCCCTGAGGGATGACACCTTTACCGCCGACCGACAACGCACCAGGGCACTCTGTCGAGAACTGCTGCACCACAAGGTCAAGCTGTTCTGGAACTGTCAGTCACGGGTAGAGGCCATAGACACTGAGACATTACACCTGATGCGACAGGCAGGTTGCGAATGCGTACAACTGGGGGTGGAATCAGGTTCGCCACGAATCTTGCAGATGCTGGGTAAAAACAGTAATCCCGATCAGATCATCCGTGCAGCCAGCTTGGTGCGACAAGCCGGGCTACAGCTCTCGATCTACCTGATTACCGGCATACCAGAAGAAGAGGAGGCAGATCGTCAGTTAACCCGCAAGCTGGTGCAGCAGATCCGCCCTGATGACCTGCAGGTGGCACCCCTGGCCTACTATCCCGGCACAGAGCTGTTCAGGCAGGCGGTGCAGGAGGAAAAGGTCCGGGCAGACCTGTTTGAGACCAATCTCAGTCAGGCGGTCCTTGCTCAGCAGGACGGCCCGCGTCAGGTCACTCGGCTGTTGGCCCAGACATCCCGTCTCAGATATCATGTCACACCGGCAGCCTTGCAACGGTTGATCCAACAGACAGGTTACAGTGCCGTCTTGGCCATGCTACTGGGTGACGCACTGCTGCATGCAGGCAATCCTTCAGCTGCCGCAGCAGCTTATCAGACCATTATCAGCCATGAGCCGGATCACCCCTGGGGATGGTATTTACGGGGAGAGCTTCATGAACAGCAGGGAGCATTAAAGGGGGCTATTGACTGTTTCAAAAAGGTACTGACGCTGGTGCCCCGCCACCTGCCTTCACGCGAAGCACTGCTACGGTTACAAGGAACTTGAAACAATAGATTACACCTTCCAAAGCTGTTCTGCCGCCTGCACGACCTGCCCAGCCGTTACTGCCGTCATACACCGGTGGTCGGTGGAACAAGCCCGCAACTTGCAGGGGGCACAATCAACCGGTTGCCGTACGATAACTGCCTTTTCTGAAACCGGTGCCGTGCCGACATGGTTGGTGGGTCCGAAAATCGCCACCAGCGGCACGCCAAAGGCAGCTGCAATATGCATCGGACCGGAATCGTTGGTAATAAAGAAGCTGCAGCGTTTGATCAGTGCCATCAGCTGCCGCACCGAGGTTTTACCGGCCATATTCAAACAACGTCCAGCCAGGGACTGCTCTATTACTGCAACAATCTCTATCTCATCCGGTCCACCAAACAGGATGACTTTGGCATGTCGTTCCGCAGCCAGCCGCTGCGCAACCTCGGCAAATCGCTCCGGGTACCAACGCTTGGCAGAACCGAAACTGGCACCGGCATTGATTCCCAGCAGCCGGTCGTTGCCACCAATGCCGTATTCCCCAAGCAGTTCTGCAGCAGCCTGGTCCTCAGCCAACGTGGTAGCCAGAAACGGTTGTGTCACGTCCCCCTTGATGCCAAATGACTCAAGCAACCGTAGATAGTAATATACTTCATGCTCCGGTTCGGCACGGGGCTGGTCGTGAAAACGCCTGGTCAGGAGCCAGCTGCGACAATCGGATGCCTTACCCCAGCGTTGCGGTATGCGGGTTAGCCAGGGGACCAGGGCCGAGTCAAGAGAGTTGGGCAGGATCAGTGCCAGGTCAAACCGCTCCTGCCGTAGTTGTTGTGCCAGCCGCAAACGTCCGGTAAGGCCATTATGTTGAGCTTTTCGATCAAAGAATACCACCCGGTCCACCGCTGGATGCCCCTGCAGTAACTGGCCGACCAACGGATTGGCCAACAGGGTGATCTCGGCATCCGGAAAGGTCTCTCGCACCGCCATCAGGGCCGGGGTGGTCATGACGGCATCACCGATCCAGTTGACAGCCCGTACCAGTATCTTGTGTGTATCTTGATATCTCATAAAAACAGGGGGCACTATGCCGGAATCAGGGTTGACTTGAAAGCAGTTTATCAAGAGCAAGCCGCATCACACTACCGCTGTCTGAAAGCTGCAGCTCAAGTCGGGCCGTTACCACCTTACTACACCAGAAATGTTGCTGTCTGGCTAACTTGACTCCATCCTTCTCTGTGGTCACCAGCCAGTCTGCGTTATAATCTGCAGCAAATTGTTCCAGCCGCTTGAGTGTTTGTCCGTGATAGGGCTCATGATCTGAAAGGGCCATGGTAGCGACAAGAGTCATGCCGAGCCTTCGCAACCCCTCAAAAAAGCCCTCCGGATCAGCGATACCACAAAATGCGGCAACCCTGGTCTGCTGTAGCAATACCAGCGACAGCTCCTTCCCGCTGTCCAACTTATTAAAGCTCGTCTGCTGATGGCTGCAGCAGCAGTACGGCAGGCCAGGATCGACGACAGACTGCCCTGGCTGATGCCGAGTAAATAGCACGAGATCAGCCCGTTTCAATGCAGTGCGTGGTTCCCGCAACAGGCCCAGCGGCAGGGTCCAGCCGTTGCCAAAGGGTCGACGGCTGTCCAGCAGCAGGATGTTCAGATCCCGCTGCAGCCGGACATGTTGAAACCCGTCATCCAGCAGCAGAAGATCAGGCTGCAGATGCTCAAGGGCTAACAGACCGGCCCGGTAACGGTCTGCACCAACCACCACCATCAGTCCAGGAACACTGGTAGCCAGCAGATACGGTTCATCGCCAGCCTGTTCCGGGGTAAGCAGCATGGTCTGGCCATCGGAGACAATAGCAGCGGTTCCAGTGTACGAGCCACCATAGCCACGTGAAAGCACCGCCACTCTTTTTCCCTGCTGCAGCAGCTGGCGGGCAATCCAGATGGTGACCGGCGTCTTGCCTGTACCCCCCACCGTGAGGTTGCCGACAGAAACCACCGGGCAGGGCAGGCGGTAACTCCTGAAAACGCCCGTCCGGTACAAAAGCGCCCTGATCCGTAGCAGGACGCCATACAGCAGTGACGGTACTGCCAGCAGCAGGGTTGTCAGCAGCACAGAAAAACCACTGCGACTGCCCTCTGCCAGACCACGCCACCAGACCTTCAGGTTCATGGCGGCAACACCTCTGACAGCATGTCCAGATGTCGCCCAACCGCACCGCCTCGGTCGCGCAGCAGCTTCAGGCCGTTGGTACCAACCACCTGCCGCAGTTCCGGGGTTATCAAAAACTCCAAGGCAACTTCCTGCAGCTCGCGCTGGTCTGCTACCTGCACACCGGCACCGTAATCAAGCACCAATGTCGTGATCTCGGCAAAATTATCCATATACGGCCCAAACAGCAACGGGATTCCCCGTGATGCCGGCTCAAGCAGGTTATGGCCACCAGTAGGTACCAGGCTGCCACCCACAAAGGTCAGGTCAGCCAGGGTGTACAGTCGCAACAGCTCGCCAACCGTGTCAACCAACAGGACCTGTCCGCCCCGCAACTGCTGGGATGACAGGTCCTGCTGAGACCGTCTCACCACAGATATACCACGAGTATTCAGCAGTTGCTCAACCTCGGCAACCCGCTCCGGGTGGCGGGGCACCAGCACCAGCAGCAACTCAGGAAGACTGGTCAGCAGATTACGCCATGCGTCCAGCAGCAACAACTCCTCACCGGGGTGGGTACTGCCGACGACCAGCACACTGCACTGCTGCGGTATGCAATACTGCTGACGCAGCTGACAGCGTTCGGGCCAGTCCACCGGCCCAAAAGAGATGTCGTACTTGAGATTGCCCAGTACCCGGGTCCGCTCAACTGGTGCGCCAATGCTCAGTATCCGCTGCAGGTCAGCCTCACTCTGCATACCCAAGCCGACGAATCGTTCCAGCACCGGCTTGAAAAACCAGGCAAAGCGTTGATAACGGGGGAATGAGCGCTGCGAAATGCGCCCGTTGGCCAGCAGCAGCGGTATGCCTCTGCGCTGCACCTCCAGGCTGAACACCGGCCAGATCTCGGTCTCCATGATGATGATCGCCCGCGGCGAGACGCTGTTCAGCAGCCGACGCACTGCCGGGCCGATATCAAACGGAAAATAGGTGACGGCATCGGCCAGCCCGTCCCGTTCAGCCACCACGCGACCAGTCTCGGTGGTGACGGTCAGCAGCAGCCGGTAGTCGGGATACCGCTGTCGCAGCCCTTTCAGCAGCGGACGGGCCGCCATCACCTCCCCCACTGACACAGCATGCAGCCAGATCACCGGCCCACCCTGCAACGCAGCAGCAGCTGACGGTGCCAATGTGCCGAACCGCTCGCCAAAGGCACTCTTTCTGCCGCGGCTGACGGAACGGTAACCGTGGTACAGCAGTGCAAACGGCAGGGCGATCCAGGTCAACAGGGCATAGAGCAGCGGCCAGATCATGGCACCGGCTCTCCGGCCCGTTTCCAACGGCGATGGACCCAGTACCAGCTAGTGGGATGCCGGATAATAAAATCTTCAATGGCGCGTGAATAGACCTTTACATCGGCTGCCCAACCTTCATCAGACTTGTCGCCGCTGAAAACAAGTTCTGGATAAATTTCAATGCAGTAATGATCGCCATCACGAAAAATAAACGATGGCACCACCGGTACGCCCAGTTTTCGCGCCAAAAGCACTGGGGCCTTTGAAGCCCAGGCAGGGCGGCCCAGAAAACTGATCAGACAGCCCTCTTCAGGAAATACCGCCTGATCCACCAGCAGTCCGATCGTGCCCTGCTTGCGAAGTACCGACATCATATTTTTGAGCGCATTGTCTTTATAAATAACCCGGTTTTTATACCGCATCCGCATCTTCTCAACCATAGCGTTCAGATAGGGATTATTTTGCCGACGTGCCACCACCGACATGGTTGAACCTAGTAACTGGAAGTTAGCCAAGGCCATCAGCTCCCAGTTACCACAGTGACCCGTCAGGAAGATTAAACCTTTACCCTTGGCCACGGCTGCATCGTAATGCTCTTTACCCCGCAGCTCTATCTGATTAATCAGCGCTGCTCCATGGCCGTGATACAAACGGCAGACCTCCACCAGTGCGCGACCGATATTACGAAAAGCCTCTCGTGCTATCCCCTCGGCATCAGGGATCGTACAGGTCCACCCCGGCTGAGAACGCATATATTCCAAGACATGGGCGATATTGTCTTCTGCTATGATACGTCTTTTGCGTATCAGTATGCGCATGAGCAAGCCCAAACCGGTGCCTATCCGCTCTGACATCCACTCGGGCATCAAGGCGACCAACCAGGTAAAACAGTAAAACACCCCGGTCTGCAGCATCCAGATGATCCGTTTCATAGCATCTCGTTCCGTAAAAAACCTCGTATAAGCGCTGCCATGCGTTGATTGGCACCACCGCCGCCCAGACGCTCGCGTACCCGGGAGAGACGTGATCTCACGGAGCTGTTAACCTCATGCTCAAGCAGGTGTTCAATCTCGGCTGCAATCCGCTCCGGCGAGGCATCATCCTGAATCAGTTCAGGTGCAACCGTCTCTCCGGCCACAATGTTGCACAGGCCAATATGCTCCACCTTGACCAGCCGCTTGGCCAGCTGGAAGGTGAGCGGCGACAGTTTGTAGATGATCACCAGCGGCGTGCCCACCAAGGCCACCTCCAGGGTGACGGTACCGGAGACCGAGATCACGGCATCGCAGGCCCGGATTAGGTCGTGGATCCGTTCGCGGGTGATGGTGAGCGGCAAATCGGTAGTGGACAACCAGGGGGCGAGATCCTCCTCGGTCAAGGTGGAAGCCAGTGGGAGGACAAACTGCAACTCGGGAACACGCAGCAGCAGGCGGGCAGCCTCCAGGATGGTGGGCAGCAGGCGACTGACCTCGCTGCGGCGGCTGCCGGGGAACAGCCCCACCACCGGGCGGGACGGATCAAGACCAAAGGATGCAGCTGCCTGCTCTTTGTTCAGACTCACCTGCACCAGGTCAGCCAGGGGATGCCCCACAAACGAAACCGGCACACCGGCCTTTTCATAGAACGGTACCTCAAACGGCAGGATCACCGCCATCTGGTCAACCAGTCGCTTGATCTTATGTACCCGGCCCTGTCGCCAGGCCCAGATCTGGGGGGAGATGTAGTAGAGCACCTTGACACCTGCCCGTTTAGCCACCTTGGCCAGACGCAGGTTAAAACCGGGGTAGTCGATCAGGATCAACAGGTCGGGCGGGTCGTTCAGCAGGATCTTTTTCAGCTTCAGGAAGGCAGCGGCAATCACCTCAAAATGCTTCAGCACCTCAACCAGACCGACCACCGCCATGTCGGCCGAGTCAACCAGGGTCTCGCAGCCAGCCTCCCGCATACGTGGCCCACCGATACCGAAAAACCTGATCTCCGGCATTTCTGCAGCAACCGTTGTGATCAGACCAGCACCGTAGATGTCGCCGGATGCCTCACCAGCTACGATCATCACCCGGTTCACAGCATCATCTTTCACCAGTCAACGGTCCTTTTACTCGTTGCCTGTTCGCAGCGATTCATGGCTGCAACCTGTTCAGACCCTGATTGATCTTGAGTGCTGTTTCAAGCGCCATCCGTCCATCGCGACCACTAACCTGCGGCTGCTTCCCTTCCCTGATTGCCTCAACAAACGAAGATATTTCGGACAGCAGCGGATCAGACTGCCCCAGCTCCCGTTCTTGCACCTGCACATTGGGGATACCGGGCAGCAGCTCCCCGACCCCCTTTTTGGCCACCAGCACCTTCTTGTTCTGGAAGTCCAGGGTCAGGTAGGCGTCACGCTGGAAGATCCGCATCTTGCGCTCACTCTTCAGGCTGATCCGGCTGGCAGTAACATTTGCCACGCAGCCGTTCTCAAAGGCGATTCTCGCATTGGCGATATCTTCTTCACCGGTAAAGACCGGGGCGCCGACAGCATCAATCCGGGCTACCGGTGATTTCACCAGATGCTGGATGATCTCGATATCGTGGATCATCAGGTCCAGCACCACGTTAACATCAGTACCGCGCGGCTTGAACGGTGCAATCCGGACCGACTCCACAAACAGCGGCTCATTCAGCACCTCTTCAGCCGCCATCATCACCGGATTGAAGCGCTCCAGATGCCCCACCTGAAAAACCAGTTTGTGCGCATCAGCCAGTTTGATCAGCTCATCGGCCTGCTCAATGGTAACCGTGATCGGCTTTTCAATCAACACATGGACACCGGCTGCCAGAAATTCCCGGGCAACCTCGTAATGGTACTGGGTAGGCACCACCACACTGACCGCATCCACGCTGCCGATCAGGTCGCGGTAGTCGGTAAACGACTGGCAGCCACAGGCAGCAGCCACTTCGGCAGCACGGGCCGGATCAGCATCCACCACGCCGACCAGTTCAACCCCTTCCAGTGCGGCATGTTTCTGGGCATGAAAATTCCCCAGGTAGCCGACCCCGATCACGGCAGTGCGAAGTCTGCTCATCCGCGGCAGATCCCGCGCTGCGAGGCTTCAATAAAGGCCAGCAGGGTATCAACCTCGGCACAACCAACGATCTCAGCTCTGATCTTTGCAATGGCTTCAGGCTGTTTAAGCCCGGCCATAAACAGGGTCTTGTAGGCCTTCTTCAGGTTACTGATTGACTCATCGCTAAAGCCACGACGCTTCAGACCGATCAGGTTCAGACCCCGCAGTGTCGCGTCCCGTTTACCGGAAGTAGCAATCATATAGGGAGGAATATCCAGCCCCACCAGCGTGCCGCCCCCCAGCATGGAGTAGGAGCCAATGGTAGTAAACTGATGGATCGCCACCAATCCACCAAGAATCACGTTGTCCTGAACCGTTACGTGTCCAGCCAGTGTAGCAGAGTTGGCAAAGACATTACCGTTACCAACCACACAATCGTGGGCAATGTGGGAGTAGGACATCAGCAGGTTATTGTTACCCACCACCGTCTCGGCGTGACCGGTGACCGTCCCGCGGTGGATGGTGGCAAACTCGCGCACCACGTTGCCGTTGCCCAGCCTGGTCCAACACTCCTCACCCTTATATTTCAGATCCTGGGGAGGGGCACCAACCGAGGTCATGTGGAAGATCCGGTTATCCTCACCCAACTGGGTCCATTTGCCGATAAAGGCGTGTGGACCGATAGTGGTACCCTTGCCGATAATCACCTGCTCTTCAATGATGGCGTAGGGACCAACCTCAATATCGTCGGCCAGCTGCGCAGAGGGATGAATGACCGCACTCGGATGAATACTCATAATGACTCCCTGTCTATTCTGCAGGTGCAAAGGTGGCCTTCAGTGATGCTTCGGTCACCAGCTTGCCGTCAACAAACGCCTTGCCATCTACACCCCAGATGCCACGCCGGTTCAGGGTGGTACTGATTTCGATCCGCAGCTGATCCCCCGGTACCACCGGCTTGCGAAACTTGGCACTGTCAATGGCTATAAAGTAACTGACCTTTTTGCGGGTTTCTTCGTCAGAAGCCAGATAGGCCATAATCCCGGCCACCTGAGCCATGGCCTCCACAATCAGCACCCCCGGCATGACCGGATGGCCAGGAAAATGCCCCATGAAGTAGGGCTCATTGAACGTGACGTTCTTGATGGCCCTGATGCGCTGGTTGCGCTCGAGTTCAAGCACCTTGTCCACCAGCAGAAAAGGATAACGGTGGGNNTCAGCACCCCCGGCATGACCGGATGACCGGGAAAGTGACCGGGAAAGAACGGCTCGTTGATGCTGACGTTCTTGATCCCCACACAGCGCTTGCCGTGCTCAAGCTCAACGATCCGGTCCACCAGCAGAAACGGATAGCGGTGCGGCAGGATTTTCATAATGGCGTTCAGATCCATCGGCAGGGTTGGTTGGTCCATGCTCTCACTCCTTTGCCAGCCGGGCCTCAAGCTCGGCAATCTTCTTTTCCAGTTCAGACAGTTTTTTGCGCATCTCCGGCAGTTTGGGCAGCACCCCCATGGACTTCAGCCAGTCCTTGTGCGGCAGGGCCGGTGAGCCGCTGTAGTAGGCATTGCCGGCCAGAGAGCCGGGCACCCCGGCCTGGGCACCCACAATCACGTTGTCACCGATGGTAACATGCCCCACCACCCCCACCTGACCGGCCA